>JANOTN010000070.1:0-20654 GCA_031416375.1 Ilumatobacteraceae bacterium | reverse complement strand
GCTCACCAGGTGGGGTACTTCGCCTTGTCGGGCAGACCCGACCGTGCTGTGATCGACTCGCCCATCCGTTGCGCCTCGGCCCACAAGCGTTCCTCGTCGATGGTGGTGCAGTGCCCGTCGGCGACCACGACGAGCCCGTCGACGACGACGGTGTGGACTCCTCGACCGTCGGCCGACCACACCAGTTGGTTCATGACGTTCAGCAGCGGCCGCCACTCGGGGCGATCAATGTCGTGGAGCACCACGTCGGCCTTGCGTCCGGGCACCAGCGCGCCGATCTGGTCGTCCATCAGCATGGTGCGCGCCCCGCCGAGGGTGGCCATCTCGAACGCCTGCTCGGCGGGGAACATCTGCGCATCGACCCGTGCATCCTTGAACAGACCCGCCACCAAGTACGTAGCGCGCATCAGGTCGCTGTAGTTCGACGCGTTGTTGCCGTCGGTACCGATCGACACGTTCACACCTCGCTGAACCATCTCGGGGAACTTGCCCACCTGTGTCACCCCGTACGCGACCTTCAGCGCTGTCGTCGGGCAGTGGACCACGTTGGCGCCCGATTGTTCGATCGCGTGCAGCTCGGCGTCGTCGATGCGCACCACGTGGGTCATTGCGACGTTCGCGTCGAGCACGCCGATCTCGGCCAGGTGCACCATGGGCCGTTGACCGAACTCTGCGATGAAGCCGTCGGGGTCGAGCTGCGCGGGCGACATGTGGAACGACAGGCCGACCTGGTGCTCGTCTGCCAGGGCCTTGGCCGCGCGCCACAGCGGATCGCTGCACGTGGTGTGACCGACCAGGATGCTCCATGCGGCGATGCGCCCGTCGGCGTGCGAGCGATGCGCGTGCAGTTGGTGCTCGAGATGGGCGATTGCCGCGTCGGTGCTCTGCCGATAGACGGACGGCTCGGGTGGCAGGTCCCACACCCAGCGGCCAACCCTGCCACGGATGCCCACCTCGACCAGCCCGTCGATGACCTCGTCGAGGAAGCGGATGGTGCCCGCCTCGAGAAAGGTGGTGGTGCCCGAACGCAGCATCTCGACGGCCGCGAGCTGCCCCGAGGTGCGTTCCTCGGCAGCGTCGAACATCGAGTACAGCGGGCAGAGCCACTCGAAGACGTTCTCGACGAACGGTATGTCGTCGGGAACGTAGCCACGCGTCAGTGGCTCACCGGTGATGTGGATGTGGGTGTTGACCATGCCGGGTGTCACCACGAAACGGTCGCCGCCGATGGTGCGCGCCGGCGAATACCGCCGACGGAGGTCGCTCGCCTTGCCGACAGCGACGATGGTCGAGCCGCGCACCGCGACCGCGCCGTCGCGGATGATGTCGCGTGCATCGTTCATGGTGACGACTTGCGTGCCGACGATCAACAGGTCGATCGCTTCGGGCGCTTCGGAGTCGGAGGTGGTGGTGGTGGTGGTCATGGCGTTGCCCTCTCTGATGTCACGGCGTGGGCGCTTCGGGGCGGGTGGCGACGTAGACGAAGTTGAACCCGATCGGTTCCAACAGCCGGATGTGCGCGAAGCCAGCGGTCTGCAACCAATCCACAGCCTGCGAATGCGTCACCACCCGTCCTCGCTCGGTGTTGGCCATCATGGTCAGACCCATCTGGACGCCGAATGGTTGCGAGATGCGACGGTCGTCGGCGAAGTAGTCGGCGATCAACACCTGCCCGCCGGGTTGCAGCGCATCGAACGCCCGCTGCACTAGCGCCTGCGCGCCGTCGTGACCTTCGGTGCGACACACGTGACCCAGCACCACGATGTCGAACGCGACGGGTTCGATACTGATCTCATGGAAGTCGCCCGGCCTGATTTCGACGCGGTCGATCAGGCCGCGTCCGGACACGGTCTGCTCTGCCAGCTCGACCACGCCGATGCGATCGTTGATCACGGCTGTGCTGCCTGCCGATTGTTCGAGCACGGCGGTCGCCCACGGTGCTCGTCCCGATCCGAGGTCGAGCACCCGCAGGCCGGGTCGCCGCGCCCACCCGAGACGCAACCCCAGACGGCTCGCGGCACGTAGCTGCGTCGCGAACGTCGCGGTGACGAGTGGACCGTAGAACGCGGCGGGGTCCTGCTCGATCGGCGACGCGACCACGCCGGTGCGCACGGTGTCGGCCAGCTGTTCCCAGTTGCGCAACGGCCCCGGTGCGACTCGCACGAGCGCGGCCATCGACGCCGGGCCGTTGGTGCACAGGTACCGCTCGGCGGTCTCGGTCAGTTCGTACACCTCGTCGACCTGATCGAGGAACCCGAAGCTGACGAGCGCATCGCACAGGTGCTGCAGGTGCGGCGCCGGAACGCCGAGCTGCCGCGCCAACTGCTCGATCGTGGCCGGGCCGAGACGCTCGGCGGCATCGAAGACGCCCAGATCGATGGCCGCCACCAGCGTCCAGTACGACCCGACGCCCTGGATGATCGCCCACACCGGTGCGCTGGGCGGCGGTTTGAAGTCGCGCCACGGTCGACCGGTGCGGGCCATGGTGTGGCCCTTCTTCATCTCGGGGTACGGCGAATCGGTGTTCATTGGTCGAGCTCAGCGGGCATCGATCTGCGGCCAGCGATGCGGGACCACGATCCCCGCCCGTTCGAGCAGCGATTGTTGCATCGCGTCGGCTTCGCGCCACAGCGCCTCGGTGTCGACGGTGACGCACTGCCCCTCACGCACGACCGCGCGTCCAGCGACGAACACGTCGCGGACGGACCGTCCGTCCGTGCCCCACACCAGTTGTAGACCGATGTCGCCACGCGGCGCCCAGCCCCACCCGCTGGCGCGGTGGATGACGACGTCGGCCTGCTTGCCGGGCTCGAGCGACCCGATGCGGTCGGACATGCCGATCGCCTCGGCCCCGGCGATGGTGGCCAGCTCGAACGCCTCGTGCGCGCCGAAGCGGGTGGGGTCGATCCGGGTATCGCGAGCGATGCCGGCTGCTGCCGCGGCCGCTCGCAGGATGTCGATCACGTCACCGGCGTTCGACGCATCGCAGCCCAGCGCGACCCTGCCACCTCGCTCGATGATGTCGGCATGCCGACCGGCGCGAGTGACACCCTGACCGAGACGCAGGTACGCCCACGGGCAGTACGCGATCGCCGTGCGCGACGACAGCACCAGTTCGATCTCGGCATCGTCGAACCACACGCCGTGGGCGAGCAGGAGGTGCGACCCGAGCACGCCGAGGTGATCGAGATGCACGACGGGCCGGCGTCCGGTGCGAGCCAGGTAGCGCTCGGGATCAGACGATGTGGGCGACAGGTGCATCGTCATGTTGACACCCGCGGCCCTGGCCAGATCGGAGGCGCCCACCAGCAGTTCGTCGGACGCCAGATCGTGTCCGACAAGCGTCACCCAGCCCTCGACCAGCCCGCCACGTGGATGCGCCGCGAGCACGGCGCGCTGGCGGTCGAGCACCTCGTCGCACGGTGCCGCGAAGGGGCCGACCTCGATGTCCCATCCCCACGTGCCGATGGTGCCGCGCATGCCGACGGCCTCCAGTCCCTTGACGACCCGATCGGGGTGGGCCACCGTGCCGGCCTCGACCACGGTCGTCACGCCGTTCTGGACGCACTCGACGGCACACAGCAGCGCCGACATCTCGTCGTTCTCCGGTGTGTGCGCATCGTGCAACGGCACCGACCACGCGAAGATCGACTCGCCGGGGGCGAGCAGGTCGGGGACGCAACTACGCGCGAGTGGACCGCCGGTGAGGTGCTGGTGGGCGTTCACCATGCCGGGGGTGACCACGCAGTCGGTGGCGTCGACCACGGTGGCGTCTGGATGAGCAGCGAGCAGTGACGACGTCGATCCGACGGCGGCGATGGTGGAGCCGTCCAGCAGCACCGAGCCCCCGAGCAGCACCTCGCGCGACGGATTCATGGTGACCACGTCGCCGTTGGTGATGATCAGTTGCATCGCTGCTCCTGCCGGAATACGGTGACGCGATGGGCGACCGTCTGAACCCGATGATCTTCGTCGACTTCCCCTGCACCGACCCGGAGGCGATGTCGAACTTCTACGCCGACCTGTTCGGTTGGACGTTCAACCGGCGGCCGGCAGGCGAGTTCCACGAGGTCCTCCCCGGCGTGAAGCCCAACCTCGGCATCCACCGATCGGACGTGCCGATGAGCGGCCCGGTCCCTCGTGTCTACGTGATGGTCGACGAACCGCCGGCGTATCTGGCGCGGGCGGTGTCGATGGGTGCCTCCGTGCTGTGGGACGAGCAGGACTGGCCGGAGTTCGGTGCCCGCTACGCCGCGTTCCGCGACCAGTGGGGAGCCGAAATCTGCCTGTGGCGTGACAAGGGCACGTACCAGCCGGGCAGCGGGTCCTGACCAGCGATCAGTTGTTGCCACGACGCGGACTGCGATCGAACACCTCGCGCACCATGGGCTCGAAGTGCTCGATGGGCAGGGTCTCGTAGTCGGGATCGAATGCCGTCTGGTCCCAGTCGTCAGCGAACGTGGCGGCGAGGTCGTAGGCCGGGTGGTCCTTGTGCTTCAGGCGCATCATCGGGTCGAGCCCCATGCGTGTGTAGTAGTGCAGGCCCTGGAAGTCCTGGTGCACCTTGACCACCCAGTAGGCCTCGGGTGACACCCATGGCCTGATCATCTCGGCGGCGATCGCCGGGTGGTTCGCGTTGCTCAGCGTCTTGCCGATGTCGTGACACAGCGACGCAACGATCATGTCGAGATCGGCGCCGCCGCGCTCGGCCCGAGTCGCGGTCTGCAGGCTGTGCTCGAGTTGGTCGATAGCGAAGCCCTGGGTCAGTGACTGCATCGAACGCAGAAGGGCGAGGATGCGATCGGCGACGTGGGTGAGATCTTCGTCCAGATGGGACTCGACGTAGGACATGTACTCCGAACTGAACTCGGACATGCTCGGGCCGATCGGCCCGTCGAAGTCGACCATTTGCTGGTTGGTCATGTGTGGTCCTTTCCGGGTGGGTATCAGCGGTCGCCGACGAAGCGATCCGGCAATCCGCCGACGGTGCCGGCGACGCGGGCACCCGGTGGTCGGTAGGGATGGGCGGATGCGGCGGCTTCATCGAGATCGACGCCGAGACCGGCACCCAACGGCACGGCCAGCGTGCCGCCGATGATGGCCTGCGGGCCGAAGTCGGCGTCG
Organism: Ilumatobacteraceae bacterium; assembly: GCA_031416375.1. GTDB lineage: Bacteria > Actinomycetota > Acidimicrobiia > Acidimicrobiales > Ilumatobacteraceae > Ilumatobacter. Next base: position 15,530 of record JANOTN010000070.1, on the reverse strand, counting down.
CCGCCGAACGTCGTCCACGACCCCGCGAGGCTCGGCGGGTACTCGATCAGCCGAACGGCGGGGACGGTCGCAGCAAGGTGCAGGTTGGCGGCCAGCGAGATGGGACCGGCGCACACGTGGGGAACCACACGGACACCGAACGGCACTGCGGCCTGCGCCATGCGACGGGCCTCGCTCAGGCCGCCGCACGTGGAGGCATCGGGCTGCAGCACCTGCAGCTGACTGCGTCGCATGGCATCGATGGCGTCGTCGGCACCGAACAGGTGCTCGCCGTAGGCAATGGGGACCGGCGACGTGCGGGCGAGGGCCTCGATGCCGGCTCGGTTGCCCTGGGGCAGTGGCTCCTCGAACCACTGCACGTCCAGGCGGTGCAGCATCGTCGCGACCCGCTGCGCTGTGGGCAGCGTGAAGATCTCACTGCCGTCGACCATGAGCTGGACCTGTGGGCCCAGCAGAGATCGCACCTCGGTCAGCGTGGCTAGATCGGCCTCCCAGTCGGGACCGACGCGCATCTTCACCTTCGTGACCCCGCGCTCGAGCAGCGGTGCCAGCAGCTGTGCATGGCCCTCGGCCGAGTGTTCTTCGAGGAACACCGTGGAGGCGTACACCTCGACCCGATCGCGCACCGACCCGATGAGCGACGAGACCGATCGACCGGCGACTTTGCCGGCGATGTCCCACAGTGCCAGTTCGAGCGCGCTCCGGGCATGGACGGCCACCCATTGATCGCCGAGTCGCCGCCGTGTGAACAGCCGCATCCGATCGGCCAGTGGTTCGACGGCGATCATCGGCTGACCGATCAGCAGCGGGGCGAGCACATCGTCGACGATCGTCTTCAGGACCGACGCGTACGAGCAGCCGTAGCTGTCGCACGCCTCGCCGTACCCCACCACGCCCTGATCGGTGTCGATGCGCACGAAGAAGAACGACATCGTTTCGCGGCCCTCTCCGAGCGTGACCGGAAAGGTGGTGATCTCACTGATAATGGCCTCTGGTCTGATGGTCAGACCATAGCCGATCTATAATGGTGGCCATGCCTGCAACCGCTGTTCCGCCGAGCCTGCTCACCCACATCGCCCTCCCGGTTCGCGACCTCGAAGCCACCCTCACGTTCTACGCGAAGTACACGACGCTCGCGAAGATCCACGAGCGCCACGACGACGAGACCGACCTGCGCACCGCGTGGTTGGCCAACGAGCGCGACGTCACGACCGACGGGTCGGCGCGCTTCGTGATCGTCCTCATCTGTGGCAAGTTGCCGACGAAGATCACCGGCGACATCAAGGAGGAGTACGGCTTCCTGCGATCCATCGCCCACCTCGGAATCTCGCTGAACACCCGCGACGAGGTCGACCACATCGCGGCGATGGCCAAAGAGGACGGATGTCTGCTGCTGGGCCCGATGTACCGCAACGAGGTCGTGGGCTACATCTGCGTCGTCACCGATCCCGACGGCAACAACGTCGAGTTCTCTGTCGAGCAAGACCTGGGCTGATCACCGCTCAGCATCCGTCACCGCACCTTGCTGACGAACTCAGTCGGTGAATTCGTCGGCCGCCAGCGGTGTGGCGACATCGGCGCGGACCAACTGCATCACGTGAGCGGCCCGGCCCTCCCAGGCGGAGGGCGGACCGACGCGGGAGAACGGTGATCGCAAGTTCGTCATCAACACCGTCACCATGTCAGTGTCCTCCTTGTTCGTGAGCTCGAGGTTCTGCAGGTCGGCCTCCTGCTCCTCGGGTGTCTTGTTCAGACCGTAGATGCGCGAGAACAGGCGGGTCCGGTCGGGCGCGATGGGGTCGGCTCGCACCAGGATCAGCATGGTCGCGTACGGCAAGGGCGTGAGGTTCGGGTAGATGAAATCGGCGTAGTGCCCGGCGAGATCCTCGTCGGCCATGTCGGTTCGGCCGCCGGTGGTGTCGAACGAGTCGGGGTGTGGCTTGTAGCCGCTGCATGTGCGACCGGCGAAGCGCACCACGGTGTCCCGCTGCTTGCGCTGGGCGTTGATGCGGCGGTGCACGAACCGCACGTGGTAGTCGTCGTTCGAGTTCTCGACAAACGCCTTCCAGTTGATCGGGTACACCTCGTCCAACTCGCGCGGGTAGCGCTGGAAGGTGTCGAACCGGTAACGGTCGTAGCGGTCGGCGATGGGGGCGATCCACTCGCGAAACGGCGGGGCCTTGTGCGACAGGCAGCCGAACACGAGCTTGCCCCAGGCCACCTCGAGGCGGATCGGCACGAGGCCGTAGTCCTCGGTCGGAATGCCGTCGGGATACATGCGGACCCGATCGGGGATGCCGATCAGACGGCCATCCAAGTCGTACGTCCAGTTGTGGTACGGGCAGACCATCGACGAGCCGCAGTTGCCCATGGGGCCTGTCACGACGCTGGATGCTCGGTGACGACAGTTGTTGAGGTAGCCGTTGATCCGACCGTCAGCCGTCCGGACGACCACGATGGGTTGTGCACCGATGGCGCCGGTGATGTAGTCGCCCGGCTGCTGCAGGTCGTCGGTGTCGCCCAGCCACACCCACGACCGCCCGAACACCCGGAGCATCTCGAGGTCGAACAGATCTCGGTCGTACACCTCCCACGGTTGCAGCATGGGCGTCGGGAGCGGCGAGTTGACCAGGCCATCGGTCTCGGCGCGGCGAGCACGACGTCGCTGTTCGGCCGCTCGCTCGGCCACGTCCTCGTCACTGGTTCGCTGCATGAGATGAGCCTCCCTACGGGCGGAGCACGATCTTCCCAAAGACGTCGTTGCGGGCCAGTTTATCCTGCGCTGCCGCGGCGTCAGCGAGCGCGAACTCCGAATCGACCAACGAAGGGAAGTGGCCATCACAGAACACCTGCCACGCGGGGCCGAACTCGTCTGGTCGGTACGGATCGGAGCCGAGGATCGAGATGCCGGCGTGGAAGAGGTAGCCCAGCGAGGGGATCGTGGCCTGGTCGCCGGACGAGTTGCCGCACGACACGAGCCGCCCACGGACGCCGAGCGCGAACAGCGACGCACCGAACAGGGCCGTGCCGACGTGATCGAACACGAGGTTCACGCCGGCGCCGTCTGTGACGCCGCGCGCCCATCCGGCCACGTCGCCAGTTCGGTTGTTGAGCACGTGATCGGCACCCAGACCGAGTGCGCGTCGGCACTTCTCGTCGGTGCCGGCGGTGGCCAACACGATCGCGCCCGCATGCTTGGCCAGCTGGATGCCGGCCACCGAGACGCCAGACCCTGCGGCGTGGACCAGCACCGTCTCGCCGGTGCTGAGGTGGCCGATGTCGAACAGCGCGTGCGACGCTGTGAGCCAGCACGTGGGGAACTCGGCAGCATGTTCGATCGGCATGTCGTGCGGCACGTGGTAGACGTGGCTGGCCGGGGCGAGGCAGAGTTCGGCGTACCCTCCGTCCTCGGTGGCACCGATCACGGCGAGCTCACCGAACAGATCGCCCTTGCCGGCGAACTTCGAACCGACGGGCACTCCGGACAGGGATGGGTCGATCACCACACGGTCGCCAACTGCCACGGAAGTGACGTCGGCACCCACCTCGACGACGGTGCCAGCGACGTCCATGCCCGGCACATGTGGGTACCGGAAGCCCGGCATCTGGTACCAGCCTTCGCGCTGAACGACGTCGAGTCGGTTCAGCGCGCACGCCTCGACGCGCACGAGCACGTCCACGCGGCCGGGTGACGGGTCGGGCACGGCGCAGTACTCGAGCACGTCGGAGCCACCGGCGTGGTCGTAGCGAACGGCCTTCATCGGAGGCTCTTGATGATGCTCACTTCAGGCCCCTGATGAAGGGTCTGGCCAACGCGGCCGGCTGGCGCACTCGCCGGGCGAACACGGTCATGGCGACGATCGTCACCATGTTGGGGGCCATCGCCAGGAACGCGGGATCGATCGATTGGTATCCGAGTGACGGGATGGTGAGCACGAACGAGCCCACCAAACCGAACGCCAGGCATCCGGCGACCGAGCCCTTGAGCGTCCAGCCGCCGAAGATGACCGCGGCGATCGCGATGTAGCCCCGTCCACCGATGAGCGAGTCCTCGAACCGTCCCGAACGGGCGTACAGGAAGTAGCCGCCGCCGATTCCGGCGAGCATTCCCGTCAGGTAGATCGTCTGCCGGCGGAGCTTGTTGACGCGCAACCCGGACACGTCGGATGCGTTGGGGTCCTCGCCGACCGCCCTGACCTCGAGGCCCCACCGGGTGCGGTAGAGCACGAACCAGATGGCCGGGATGACCGGGTACACGAGGTACAGCACCCACGGCTGGTCGAACAGCGCGGGTCCGAGGAGTGGGATCTTCGACAACCCAGGCACCTCGAACCGTCGGACGATGTGCGAGTCGGGCTCGTTCGACCCGACCAGGAACCCGACGATGCCGAGCACCAGGACGTTGAGCACCAACCCGACCACGAACTGGTCGGCGGACAGCCGGTGGCTCATGTTCGCCTGGACGGCGGACACGACGAGTCCGGCGGCGACCGCCATCAAGAGACCGAGCCAGACGCCGCCCGTGTCCTGGCCGACGGCTGCGCCGTACGCGCCTGCCAGCATCATCGCCTCGATCGAGATGTTGATCGTGCCGGCCTTCTCGGCGATCAGTTCACCCGACGCCGCGAACAGCAACACGACGGCGACGATGATGGCATTTCGGTAGGCGCTCTCGTTGGAGAAGATGTCGACGAGTGCTGAGAGGAAGTTGCCCATGTCAGGTCCTCGCGCTCGTGGCCGCCAGCGCTCGTCGACGAGCCCGGAGGTACAAGACGGCGGGCGGAAGCAGCATCGCCAGCACGAGCATGCCCTGGACCACGTCGGAGATGCGCGCCGACACACCGGTCGCCCGCAGGAACCCCGACCCGGTGCGCAGTCCGCCGAAGAGGAAGGCGACGAAGATGAGCACGAGTGCTCGCTGACGAGCGACCAGTGCGGCGAGCAGTCCGGCGAAACCGATGCCAGCTCCGAAGTTGGCCACGAGCTGGTAGTTGCCGAAGTCGCCACCGGTCAGCATGACGCCGCCGGCCAATCCGGCGAATCCGCCGGAGACCAGCATGGCACCGAGCCCGTAGCGCTTCTCGGATACTCCTGCGCGCTGCGCGGTGCGGGGATTGCGACCCAACATGCGCAATCGGAACCCGACCACGGTGCGACCCAGCACCAACCACACGATGATGGCCAGGGCCAGCGCCGCCAGGACGCTGATGGGGAACTCGTTGCCGAACAGCTCGATCCGCGGGATGCGACGGGAGAGGGCAAACGGTTCGCTGACCTGGTTGCGGTTCGCTCGTCCCTCGGCGGGGGCGAGCAGCAGAAAGCGGTTTCGGAGGCCCCAGCCCATGAGGTTGGCGGCGACCACACCCATGAGCAGCGTGGTCAGCACCTCGGGCACGTTTCGCCAGAACCTGAGCGCGCCGGCGATGCCGGCCCACATGGCACCGCCCAGCACGCCGCATGCCAGCGAGATGAGCAGTGCGAGCGGACCGGGGCCCCCGATCCGCACGCCCACGTAGGCGGTGAAGCCCGCACCGATGACGAGCTGTCCTTCCTGTCCGATGTTGACCAGCCCGGCACGGCCGCTGACGGTGGTGCCCAGCGCGACGAGCAGGATGGGTGCCGACACGCCAAGGGTCAGACCCCAACGCCCGGGGCTGCGAACGGCGCCGTCGAGGATCACGGTGTACACGCTCGACCACGAGCCGTTGTCCGCGGCCACCTCGACCAGGATCGCTGCCAGGGCCAGGGCGACGAACAGGCATGACGCGTACAGCACAATCACCTCGGAGGCGCTCGTCAACCTCGAGCGGTCGTCGGCGGGACGGTCGTGTGGTGGTGGCGAGGTCGAGCCGGTGGCGGCCGGTTCGAGGACGTCAGTCATGGTGCGAATCCGCTGCGGCTACATCGGCACCACCCATCAACATGCCCAGGCGCTTGACGTCGATGGCGCCCTGGGGCATCTCGCCGACGATGCGGCCGTTGAAGATCACGATGATCCGGTCGGACAAGTCGAGGATCTCCTCCAACTCGGTGGAGATGAGCAGGACACCAACGCCGCTGCTGGCCACGTCGCGTAGTTGCTGGGACATGTACTCGATGGCTCCGACGTCGAGTCCATGCGTGGGCTGGGCGGCGACGAGGACCTGCGGACCGTGCGAGAGCTCGCGCGCCAGTACGACGCGCTGTTGGTTGCCGCCCGACAGCGACCACAGCGGTGCGTCGGGACCGGTGCAGTTGATGGAGAAGCGATCGATCAGCTCGGTCGCCTTCTTGCGCATCGTGGTCATGCTGATCAGCCCGCGATGCGCGACACGATCGGGGTCGACGATGAACAGGTTCTCCGCAACGGTGAAGTCGAGCACGCAGCCCGAGTCGTGACGGTCCTCGGGGATGACGGCGACGCCGGCACGCGCCATCGCGCCGGCTCTGCCCGTGGCGACCTCGATGCCGTTCACCTCGACCCGTCCGGCGTCGACGTCCTGCAAACTCGAGAGCACGTCGCCCAGGGCGCGCTGGCCGTTGTCCTCGACCCCGGCGACGCCGACGATCTCGCCCGGGTGCACCTCGAAGGTCAAGCCGTCGAGCAACACTCGCCCGTCGCGGCCGGTGGCGGTGACGCCGACGAGCCGCAACACGGGTTCGGTCTGGTCGGGCGGCGGGGCGGGGGCGATGTGCAGGGCGGCATGTGCGTGCGCGTTGCCGTCGACGTCGACCACGCCGAAGGCCGCGTGCTCGCTGCGCAGCACGACGTCGCGTCCGACCATCGCTCTCGCCAGGGTGCTGATGTCGGCGTCCGCGGTGGGACCGGCCTGCACGACGCGGCCGTCACGCATGATCGTGACCTCGTCGGTCACCGACAGGATCTCTGGCAGCTTGTGACTGACCAGGGCCACTGCCTTGCCCTCTTCTTCGACCACGCGACGGAGGGCGGCGAACAAGAACTCGGACTCCGAGGGGGAGAGCACCGACGTGGGCTCGTCGAAGACGAGCACCTCGGGATCCCGGCGGAGGCACTTGATGATCTCGACACGCTGGCGCATGCCGGCCGACAGGTCGGCGATGCGGTCGTCGGGATCGATGTCGAGACCGTATTGCTCGCTGATCTCGTCCACCCGTTCGCGGACGTGTCGTGGGTCGAGGCGTCCGACGTCGCCCAGGGCGACGTTCTCCCAGACGGTGAGGGCCTCGACGAGGCTGAAGTGCTGGTGCACCATGGCGATGCCGTGTGTGCCGGCATCGATCGGATCGACGATCTGCACCTGTTGACCGTGCAGGCGGATCTGCCCGGCGTCGGGCAGCACCAAGCCGATGAGCACCTTCATCAGCGTCGACTTGCCGGCACCGTTCTCGCCGAGGATGCCATGGATGCGTCCCCGATGCAGCGTAATGCTGACCCGGTCGCACGCCACGATCTGACCGAAGCGTTTGGTGATGTCGATGAGCTCCACTGCGGGCGGGGAACTGTGCTCCCCGCCCACGTGGTCATGCAGGACTGACGTCATCAACCGGAGGTCATCCCTCTGAGAACGCCTTGCCGGAGATCTCGCCCAGCATGGCGTCGAGGTCGCCGGACGCGATCTGCGCGTACACGTCGTCCATCGCTGTCTGCTGCTCCGGCGTCGGGTCGCAGATCACGGCACCCGGCTCGGGGTCGACGCCCACCTTGAAGGTCTTAATGTCGCCCTCCTTGAAGGTGCCGTCGATGATGCCGGCCATCACGGCTCGCACGTAGTCGCCACCGTCGAACTTCACGGCGATGTCGTACTTCAGCTCCTCGTCGGGGCCACAGACCTTCGACGACCCGGCGCTCATCACGATCAACCCAGCCTCGTTCGCGGCCTGGACCACCGGGCGATGGGCACCACCGAGGTAGGGGTACACAGCGTCCGAGCCCTCGTCGATGGCCGTCTGCAAAGCGGCCGTGGCGTTGGCGGTGTTGTCGAAGTCGAAGGGGAAGTCGCCCGTCTGGACGTATGTCATCGTGTACGACGGGTCGACGGCCTGGAGGCCGACTTCGTAGGCGAGGTACGACTGCTTCTCGAAACCGAGATCGCAGCATCCGATGAACGTCGTCGATTCGCCACCCTTGGCCTTCAGCAGCAGACCGGTTGCGAAGCCAGCCGTGTAGGCGATCGCGGCACCGTTGTCAGTGCTCTGAGCCAGACCGGGGTTCTCCGGGAAACCAGCACCGCAGTTGCAGTACCAGTAGATGTCCGGGTACTGGTCGATGAGCGCCGGCAGTGGCTCGGCGATTTCCGAGGCACCGACGATGATCACGTCGACGTCCTGCTGAGCGAGGTCGCCCATCAGGGTCGCCGCGTCGGCGGCCTGGATGTTGTCGACCACGATCGGCTCCTCGAAGCCGTTCTCCGTCGACAGCTCCTTGGCGGCGTCCACGACGGACTGGTAGTACGCGCCATCATTGGCGGGACCTGCGGCGGCGATGCCGAACACGACCTTGCCATCGCCGTTGAAGTCGAGGGCGAGTGCGTCTGGCGCGTCGGTCGTCGGTGCATCAGTTGCGACTGGTGCATCGGTTGCAACTGGTGCGTCGGTGGTCGGTGCGTCGGTGGTCGGTGCGTCAGTGGTCGGCGCCTCAGTTGCTGGCGCTGCGGTGGTGGATGAATTGTCGTCACTACCGCATGCGGCGGCGACGAGGCTCAGGGCAGCGACCGCTGCCACGAACAGTTTCGTTGATCTCATGATGCTCCCTCCGGAGTTCTCCGGCGTTCGTGTGTGCTGGCTTCGACGACGCGGCGCGTCGCTCACTGCTTGGCCTGTCTCCCGCTGCCCGTGCTCACCTCCTCAACTCGTCGACGATGGACTTCTTGTGGAGGTAGGCGGTCGCAAGGGTTTCGCCCCCGCGCATGGCCTGGACCACGAGATCTTCGGCATCGGCATATCGGCGCGCCGCATCGAGCACGTCGTCGACCATCGCAGCGGCGGTCACGGGCGCGGCCAATGGTGTCGATACCGCTGCACCAGCCACCGGTTGAACTGCACGTGGCTGTCTTCCTGCCATGAGTAGCGACCGCGTGCGGCGAACCTGCTGTGCATCCCGCGCTGCACCTTGGTGGTGGCGTCCTGGTCCTGCTTCACGAACACCTGCACGCCGGCATCGCTCATCTGGAACAGGTGATCGAACATGGGGTGCTCGAGCGCGCTGGGGTGGAACAGGTAGCCGATCTCGAGGTCGATCGTGTCGGCGGTCTTCGGCCGCACGATGAAGAAGAACGCCTGATCCGGCGCAGTACCGAAGCACAGCGTCGGCGGCATGAGCGCGAAGGTCGAGCGCCAGCGCTCTTCCTCGGTCAGCTGCGGGAACACCGGCATGAGCGCCTTGGTGGTGGCGTTGAACCCGCCGTCGATGTGGGTATAGCCGTTGGTGCGGAAGATGACGTTCGACTCGGCGGTCCACTGCACCGGGAAGGCCGCGAGTTCGCTGGGACAGAAGTCCTGGATGGTGTGGTGCAACTTGTTGGCGTGATAGCCGTCGTTGAAGTTCTCGAACATCACCTTCCAGTTCCACGGCAGATCGGGCAGCGTGAACGTGCCCGGGCACACCGCATTCTCGAGGTCGTAGTGCGCGATGTACGGCTCGTAGGTGGCAAGCGTTGACGCCATGGGTGGCGCATCGGCGAGGAAGTTCACGAACACGAAGCCCTGCCACAGCTCTACCTTCAGGGCCGGCAGCGGATGGTCCTTCTTGTCGAAGGCGTCGGTGCGCTCCATGGCCGGCGCGCCCAGCAGGCGCCCCGACAGGTCGTAGCTCCACAGGTGGTACGGGCAGGTGAACTTGGTGCAGTTGCCCGCATCGTCGGCCACCTGCATGCCGCGGTGCTGGCAGATCGAGCTGAACGCGTGGACGCTGCCGTGCTTGGCCCGAGCGACGATGATCGGTTCACCGTTTGCGGTGGTGGTGAAGTAGTCGCCCGCAGCGGGGATGCGGCTTGCGCGGCCGACGCACAGCCACTCGGACGCGAACAGGGCTTGCCGTTCGAACGTCAGGAACTCGTCCGAGGTGTAGATCTGTGGCGGCATGGTCAGCGCCTTGGCCACGTCGCGGACGCTGTCGTCGAACGAAGCGAGCAGGTCGTCGGTCAACACGGTCATGCGTGCACCTCACTCCGTTGTGGGCTCGATATCTCGGGTTGCGCCTCGGCGGAAGGGTCGCGCAGCAGGAACTTGCGGATCTTGCCGACGCTGGTGCGTGGCAACTGCTCGACGAGCGTGATGTCCCGCGGGCGCTTGGCCTTGGTCAGGCGCTGTGCGCACCACTCGTGCAGTTCGTCGACGGTGGGCGGGTGGTGCTGATCGGCAGCCACCACGAAACCGACGGGCACCTCGTCGCGGATGGGGTCGCGCTGTCCGACCACCGCAGCCTCGAGCACCTGCGGGTGTGACGACAGCACCTGCTCGACCTCGACGGTCGAGACGTTCTCGCCGGCCACCTTCAACACGTCGGCCCGTCGGCCGTCGAACGTGAACCGTCCGTCGGCAGCGCGTCGGGCGCGGTCACCGGTCAGGAACCAGCCGTCACGGAACGACGCCGAGGTGGTGCCCGGATCGTCCAGGTATCGGGTGAACAACGTGTGACCGGGCGTGCCGCCGACCACGATCTCGCCGACCTCGTCATCGCCCGCGTCGGTTCCGTCGGGACGATGCACTGCGACGATGCAACCATCGGTCACGAAGCCCATCGACGACGCGACTGATGCGTCGGCGCGATCGGTCAGCACCGCTGGGATGGTCTCGGTCATGCCGTACAGCTGGCGGGGCCTGCAGCCGAGCAGCGACGAGAGTGTCTCGTACTGGCCGTCGCTGATGTTCATCGCGTACCAGCAGTGCTGCAGGCGGACGCCCGGAACCGGCGTGGCTCGCACGAGGATCATGCGGATGGGCGCAGCGAACAGGCTGGCGTGCGTGGCCTGGTGGCGGGCTGCCTGTGTCAGGAAGCCGCTGGCCGAGAACGTGTGCATGAGTGCCACCGAGGCGCCGACCGCGACGGCCGATGCGAACGAGTAGTACTGCGCGTTCGCGTGGAACACGGGCAGCACGACCAACTGCCGGTGCTGCGCTGCCAGGCTGCTGGCCGCGGCCATGGTGACACCGGCGAACGCATAGTTGGCCTGGGTGATCTCGACACCCTTCGGGGCACCGGTGGTGCCAGAGGTGAACATGACGGCGGCACGATCGAGCGGTGCGACGGCGGGCCAATCGGTCAGCATCGACCGGCCGAACACGGCGAACTCGCCATCGGCCTCGTCGATCTCAATGATCTCGTCCGGGCGCACGTCGAGGCTGTCGACCGCCGCGCGGTACACGCCGGCGCGATCGGCTGCGCAGAACCCGACGACCGGTCGGGTGCGCTGCAGGTGACCGTGTAACTCGGCAGTGGTGCCCATGGGATCGCTGGGCACGATGAACGCACCCAGGCCGGCCGCTGCCAACCACACGGCGACGAACGCAGGCGAGTTGGTCAGCGCCAGGTGAACGGCGCTGCCGTGAGTCACGTCGTGACGACGCAGGAACGCGGCAGCACGCGACACGACCGCGTCGAATTCGCCATACGTCCACTGCAACACTCGGCCATCGGGTCGCTCGAAGACCAGGAACGGCGCATCGGGTGCGCGCAGCACCGACCGCCGCCACATGGCGGCGAACGTCGTCGGCGCGGACGGCACGGTCATGTCAGTCGACACCTGTCAGCTGCTCGTGGTCGGTCGGTGTGGCCGCGCCGTAGCCGCCACCACCTGGCAGGTCGAGCCGGACATGATCGCCCGGCTGAAGCGTGACGCGCGACTGCGTGCGCACCGGCTGACCGTTCACCGTGAACGAACCCGCCGCCCCGGCCTCGCCCCCGAAGATGCCCTGCGGCGCGTCGCGTAGTCGCGAGGTGACTGCGTTCAACTGCCACGGCCGCGTGGTGTCGACGGTGAACTCGATGGTCTGGCCCATGCCACCGATCTGTGCGCCGTCGCCACCGCTGCCCATGCGCAGCTCCTTGCGCAGGAAGCGGATGGGTGCCGATGCTTCGACCACCTCGATGGGCACGGCGGCGACACCCGTGGGATACGAGCACGCGGACAGGCCGGCTTTGCTGGCCCGAGCGCCGACGCCGCCGGCGTACGTGAACATGGCCGTGATGAACGGGCGTCCGTCGTCGTGGTTCCCGCTGACCTGCATGGTCCACACGGCACCCGAACCCTCGGCCATGGCCTGCTGGGGACGGATCTGGGCGAGCGCCTTCAATAGTGCGTTCGGCAGGAACATGCCGACCACGTGCCGGGCCGTACACGGCATCGGCGAGACGGCGTTCACGATCGAGCCCTCCGGTGCCTCGACCTTGATGGGCGCGAGGCTGCCGTGGTTGTTCGGCAGCTCGGGGTTCAGCACTGAACGAATCGTGAACGTGGTGTACGCGTGGGTGTAGTTCTTGACCACGTTGATGCCGTACGGGCTGGCACCCGACGACCCGGCGTAGTCCACCAAGATCTCGCCGGCATCGCTGTCGACGGTGACCGCACACACGATGTCGATGGTGCTGCCGTCGGCCAGGTCCAGGATGGCGCTGGCGTGATAGGTGCCGGCCGGCAGTTCGCGGATGCTGGCGCGGGTGGCCGCCTCGGATCGGGTGATGATCTCGTCGGCCAGCTCTTCGATGTCGTCCAGATCGTGTCGGTCGCACAGCGAACGCAGGCGTTGTGCGCCCACCTCGCCACTGGCCATCTGGGCGTGCAGATCGCCCGCCATGTGATCGGGCTGACGCACGTTCGACAGGATGAACTTCCAGGCGTCGGCATTGCGCTGGCCGGCGATCATGAGGCGCACGATCGGGATCCAGATGCCCTCCTCGAACACGTCACGGGCACCGGCACCGATGCCGTAGCCGCCCACGTCGGTGTGGTGGATGGTGGAACCGAATAACGCGATGACGCGGCCCTTGCGGAACACGGGGTACAGCACGGTCACGTCCAGCAGTTGCCCGGCCGTCTTGTAGGGATCGTTGGTGATCAACACGTCGCCCTCGACCAGTGAGTCGGTGGGGTACTCGTCGAGGATGGCCGACGCTGCCCGGGCGAGTGAGTTGATGTGCCCGGGTGTGCCCGTGACCGCCTGGGCCACCATGCGACCACGGCGATCGAACACGGCATTGGCCAGGTCGCCGGCCTCGCGCACGATGGGCGAGAACGCAGCGCGCTGCAGCGCACGAGCCTGCTCGTTGACAGTGGCGATGAGGCTCTGCCACAGCACCTCGAGCTCGATGGGATCGAACGTACGAGTCATCGTGTGCCTCCGGTCTGACGTTCTGCGACCAATGATCCGTCTGCGACGACGCAGGCGGTCCACCCCGGTCTGATGACCGCCGTGGTCTCGCGTTCCTCGACGATGGCCGGTCCAACGATCTGCTGGCCGAGCCCGAGGTCGGGCCGCCGGTACACGGGTGTCTCGATCGGCTCGGCGCCACGCGAGAAGCGAACCGGTCGAGTGTGGAAGACGCCGCCGATGCCCGACGAGATGGTCACCTGTGGTTCGACCGTTGCGGCGGCGGCGTACGCCGACAGCCGCCAGGTGACGGCCTCGACGCCGACATCGGGGATGGTGAGGCCGTAGATGCGGCGGTAGTCGGCCTCGAACAACTGCACGACCTCGTCGTAGGTCACCGGCCACCCGGCATCGAGACCCGTCCCTTCACCGACCCAGATCGTGATCTCGTTGCCCTGCCCCAGGTAGCGAGCATCGACGCCGTAGCGGAACCTGATGTCGGCCGCGCCCACGCCGGCGGCCGCCAGCACGCGTCGCCCCTCGTCGCGCAACTCGGTCAGCAACGTGTCGCGCTCGGCCGGATCGACCGACTGCATGGGGCGAACCATGCTGCGGGCCAGATCGATGCGCACCGGCGTGACCAAGGTGCCGAAGGCCGACAGCACGCTGGCGTTCACCGGGAAGATGACCCGTGACGACTCGAGCAGTTCGGCCACGCCGCACGCGTGCACCGGCCCGGCACCACCGAAGGCGAGCACGGTGATGCCGCGCAGATCGGCGCCCTGTTCGACGGCGTGCATGCGTGACGCAGCAGCCATGTTCTGGTTGACCAGTTCGTGGATGCCCGCAGCCGTGTCGAAGGGAGACAGACCCAAGGGGTCGGCCACCGAGCGCAACGCGGCGTCGCACGCGGCGGTGTCGAGCGCCATGTCGCCACCGAGGAAGAACGAGGCATCGAGCAGCCCGAGGGCGAGGTCGGCATCGGTCACGGCCGGTTTGGTGCCACCGCGGCCGTAGCAGGCAGGGCCGGGGTCGGCACCCGCCGATTCGGGTCCCACCTTCAGCAGACCCAGCTCATCGACGCGAGCCTGGCTGCCGCCGCCCGCACCGATCTCGACCAGGTCGACCGAGGGCACAGAGACGGGGAAGCCCGAACCCTTCTTGAAGCGGTAGATGCGCGCAACCTCGAACGTGTTGGTCAGTTCGGGCTCGCCGTCGACGATCAGGCACGACTTCGCTGTGGTGCCACCCATGTCGAAGCACAACAGGCGATCCTCGCCCAACCGACGGGCGAACCAACTGCCTGCCAGCGCGCCCGCTGCCGGGCCGGACTCGACCAGACGGATGGGTGCGCGGGCAGCGTCATCAGCCGAGACGACTCCGCCGTTCGACAACATCATCAGCACCCTGCCGCCGAAGCCCTCGCTGGCCAACCACTTCTGCAACTCATCGAGGTACGGCCCGATGACCGGCATCGTGGCGGCATTGCACGCGGTGGTGATCATGCGCGGGTACTCGCGGATCTGCGGCGAGATCTCCGATGAGATGCACACGGGCACCCCCAACTCGCGTCGCAGGTGTTCGGCGACCACGCGCTCGTTGGCCGGATTCGCATAGGCGTTGATCAGACACACGCCGACGGCTTCGACCTTGGCGGCGTGCAGCTGCTCGCGGATCGCGCGCAGCTGTTGCTCGGACGGGACGGTGCCGACGACGCCATGAGGGTCGGTGCGCTCGTCGATCTCGACCACACGATCGCGGGGCACCGGCGGTGCCGGGAACTCGATCTGCAGGTCGTACATGTCGTAGCGGTGCTCGTTGCGGATGAGCAGCGTGTCGCCGAAGCCGGTGGTGGTGACCATGCCGGCACGGCCGATCTTGCCCTCGATGAGCGCGTTCGTGATCAGCGTGGTGGCGTGCACGATGGGAGCGGTGATGTCGGCGGGGCGGACGCCGGCCTTGGCCAGCAACTGCCGGACGCCGCTGCGCACTCCGTAGAGCGGGGCCGCCGGTGTGGTCAGCGTTTTGTCGACGACCACGCGGCCGCTGATCGCATCGAACAACACGACGTCGGTGAACGTGCCGCCGATGTCGACCGCCAACCGCCAGTCGCCGTTCACGACGCAGCCCGTTCGGTGCGCGGCGGTGAGAACACGTCGAGGATCCAGACCTCGTTGTACTCGTCATCGCCGATGAAGATGCTGTCGCCGTGCCCCACGGTGGCCGGGGCGAGGTAGAAGTCGCCCGCATGCAACACCTTGCGG
>JANOTN010000069.1:0-4302 GCA_031416375.1 Ilumatobacteraceae bacterium | reverse complement strand
ACTGTTGGTCATGTGGTTGTTCCGGCGTTGATGGCGGTGCAGTAGTTGGCGAGGCGTTCGAGGATCTGTTCGGCGGATTTGTGCCACACGAATGGTGTCGGGTTCTCGTTCCATGTGTCGGCCCATGCCCGGATCTCATCGGCGACGGCTTTGACGCTGGCATGCGCTGAGCGTTGCGTAAAACCCTCAAGGTCTCCGTTAAGGTCTCTACGCTCGACACTTGACACATTCAGGCCGGACGATTTATGGATCTACCTGGTCTTTTATGGTGGGCGCAGAGGGACTCGAACCCCCGACCACTTCCTTGTAAGGGAAGCGCTCTACCAACTGAGCTATGCGCCCGAAGGCGGACGAATCCTACCCGAGGCTCAATCGTTGTCGGCAAGGGTTTGACGAGTACGAAACGCACCTCTTCTGACAGCACACGCAGCGATGTGCTACAATGAAGCACATGGTTGAGGTCGGAATTCGAGCACTGAAACAGAACGCCTCTGCCGTGGTCGCCAACGCGGCATCCGGAGAAACGATCACCATCACCGACCGAGGACGCCCGGTCGCTCAGATGACACCCATCCCGTCGACACGAATCCAAGCACTCATCGATGCTGGTCGCGGCCGTCGGGCTCGGCGGAGTATCACGTCGTTGCCGGCACCAACCGCTGGCCCCAGCCTCTCGAGCGAACTGGCCGCCATGCGCGACGCAGAACGCTACTGACCGTGGCCTACTACATCGACACGTCTGCGCTCACCAAACTCGTCGTCGCCGAAGCAGAAACAGCGGGCTTGAGAGCGTGGTTCGCCGAACGTGACCGTGACCCCGTCTCATGCGATCTGACCCGCACCGAACTCATGCGGGCCGTACGTCGCGTTGCTCCCGATCGCGTCGTTCGGGCAAGGGAAGTCCTCGACTCGGTGACACTCATTGCCCTCACGACCGAAATCCTTGAGGCAGCCGGACGGCTCGATCCAACCATCCTGCGAACGCTCGACGCTATTCATCTCGCGGCAGCACTCGACCTCGGCGACGAACTCGACGGCATAGTCACGTACAACGATCGACTGGCCGAGGCAGCTTTGGCCAATGGAGTTGCCGTCGTCTCGCCGGAATGAGGTTCGTCGAAACAAGCCTTGGATACCGTCTCCGATGCTGGCAGTGAGCCAGGCCGGGAGAAGATCGAGAGCCTCGTCGAAATCGGGTACGTCGGCAGCAACCAGGACATCGACCGGCACCCAATACGGAAATTGCGTCTCGATCTCGCAGTGCGCGCCGGACTTTGTACCTTCCTCCCCGATCGATACCAATGGCATCTCCTCGATTCGGCTGCTGACTCGCGCCAACGCCCGCCAGAGTATTGATGGCTGCGAAGATTGCGTGACTTTTGGGATGGCTCGCCTGAACAGTGGTGGCGGCAACGGTGAGGCTGGCACAAAACACACCTGGCGAACCGCCGCCCGACGCGACACGATGCACGAATGCGATCCGACATCGACCTGCTGCAGTCCGCGTCCCAACTGGCGATCGCCTACGCGGCTGGAATCGATGAGCGAGCGGCCACTCCCTCCCCCGAGGCACTCGCACAGCTGATCCGATTCGACGAAGTGCTCCCAACCATCGGAGCCGATCCGACCGAAACGCTGCATATGTTGAGCGAAGTCGCTGGAGCGGCGACGATGGCAACGACCGGGCCGAACTACTACGGGTTCGTCAACGGGGCCACGTATCCGGTCGCCCTCGGCGCCTCCTTCCTCGCCAGTGCGTGGGATCAGAACGCCGCCCTTCCGGTCATGTCACCGGCAGCAGCCGCCGTCTACGACGTCACGCGTACGTGGCTACTCGACTTGTTCGGCATGCCGACAGAAACCGACGTCGCCTTTGTCACGGGCGCAACCGTCGCCAACGCTTCCGGCCTGGCTGCGGCACGAGACGCCCTGCTCGCCTGGGCCGGTTGGGACGCGCAAGCGGACGGCTTGTTCGGCGCCCCACCAATCAACGTCGTGATTGGTGAACGGGCACACACGACGCTCAAGAAGTCGCTCGGCCTTGTCGGGCTCGGACGAAATCGAGTGACGATTGTGCCCTCGGACGACCAAGGTCGTATGCGAGCGGAACTGCTCCCTGACCTCGGTGTGCCGGTGCTGGTTTGTGCCCAAGCGGGCGAGGTCAACACCGGAGCATTTGATCCGTTCGAGCCGATCGCCGACTGGGTCGCCGAACGGAATGGCTGGTTGCACGTCGACGGTGCGTTTGGACTGTGGGCGCTGGCCGATCCGTCCCGAGCGCACCTTGTGCAAGGACTCGACCGTGCCGACTCCTTGGCGACCGACGGCCACAAGTGGCTGAATGTGACATACGACTGCGGGATCGCGTTCGTGACTCGGCCAGGCGCGCTGAGACGAACGTTTGCCGCGACAGCCGGCTATCTGCCTCCCGACAGCGGATTCGAGGCGATGCATCACACTCCGCAATCATCGCAACGCGCCCGCCAGTTCGAGGTCTGGTCGGTGCTGCGAACGTTGGGTCGCCAGGGCATCGTCGAGCTGATCCAGCGAACATCGAACGTCGCCGCCGCAATCGCCGATCGTCTCAACGCTTCCGGTTTCACGATCCTCAACGACGTCGTGCTCAACCAGGTACTCGTGCGGCTCGGCGATCCCGCAAGGACCGAGGCGCTGATCGCTGAAATCCAGGCTGATGGTCGAATCTGGTGCGGGCCGACCCAGTGGATCGGCGGCACCGCAATGCGCATCAGCGTGTCATCCTGGAAGACAACGGTGGAGGACGGCGAGCGAGCCGCCGATGTGATCATCGAGTGTGCGGCCCGAGCGATCCTTTAGTGGACGAGAACGTTGCGGAACTGCCACGGATCGTCTGGATCAATGTCTTCGGCGAATAGGCCGGGACGATCGGTGAGTGGCGTCCAGTCGGTGTAGTGACCGGCAACCGTCCCGAGGTATGGGGCCTGGATTTCCAGGCAACGGCGGTGATCCATGTCGTCGGTCTCGACGATCCCGGCCTCCGGGTTCTCGATCGCCCAGACAACTCCAGCCAGTACCGCTGACGTCACCTGCATCCCGGTCGCGTTCTGATATGGCGCTAACGCTCGGGCCTCCTCGATCGTCAACTGCGAACCGAACCAATAGGCGTTGCGCTCGTGGCCATAGAGCAGGACACCAAGCTCGTCACGACCGTCGACAATCTCGTGTTCGTCGAGCACGTGTTGCGTGCCGGGCCATCGGGCGGCAGCCCCAAACAGTTCGTGGAATGACACGACGGCGTCGTTGCAGGGGTGGTAGGCGTAATGGCAGGTTGGACGAAACTCGATCGCGCCGTCGTCGCCGCGCACCGTAAAGAAATCGGGGATCGATAGCGCCTCGTTGTGCGTCACCATGAACCCGTACTGCGCGCCGTGCGACGGGCACCACGTTCGTACGCGCGTCTCCGCACCCGGCTGTTCGAGAAAGATGCCAGGCGCGTTCGGATCGTCGTGCGTGCGTGCGTTGGCCGGCATCCACTTTTCGTGAGTGCCCCACCCCAGTTCGGCCGGTTGCAGACCTTCGGAGATGAACCCGTCAACCGACCACGTGTTCCAGAACGTGTCGACCGGTTTCGGATTGATCGTGCGCTGTGTGTCGCGTTCGGCGATGTGGACACCCTTCACACCGAGCTCGCGCATCAGGCGCGCCCACCCTGCGCTGTCGCCAACAGCCGGCTCGATGACATCACGCCCGAGGTCGGCAGCGAGGTTGACGAGGGCGGCTTTCACGAACCACGAAACCATGCCAGGGTTCGCCCCGCAGCACGAGATCGCAGTCGTTCCGCCTGGAGCGGCGCGACGCTCGGCCGTGACCAAACCGCGCAGGTGCTCGTTGGTGCGAATCGCGTTGTCGGTTTCCTTGTCGTAGTAGAAACCGGGCCACGGCTCGACGACAGTGTCGATGTAGAGCGCGCCGAGTTGACGGCACAAACGCATGAGGTCGACCGACTCGGTATCGACCGACAGGTTGACGCAAAACCCTTGCCCCGTTCCCTCGGTCAACAACGTCGTCAAGATGTCGACGTAGTTCTCGCGGGTGATGTGTTCGCTCAAATACCGCACGCCGTACTCGCTGAGAATCGAACGATCGCGGTCATCTGGCTCGATCACGGTGCAGCGCGTCCGATCGAAATCGATGTGGCGGTCGAGCAGCGGAAGCGTGCCGCGACCGATCGAGCCGAACCCGATCATGACCACCGGACCGGTGATCGTTGCCAGCAAGGGGGACGAGTTGAGACCAGTGGTCATGCGAACCTCCTGACGAGGA
>JANOTN010000068.1:0-11224 GCA_031416375.1 Ilumatobacteraceae bacterium | reverse complement strand
TCGACGTTGAGGTACATCGTTCCGAAACCGACCGATTCCCGAATCGGCTCACCCGAGATGCCCTGTTGGACATCGGCGTAACGATCACCCATGGCGTCCGCTGCGTCGATGCGCATACGCGCCATCAGGCCGGTGCCGTAGCCGACAACGGCGAAAACCAGTGCTGGGACGATCAGCCAGCGGGCGCGGCCTCGAAGGGCACCGAGCAGCGTTCCGACTCCGCATACGAATGCTGCCCCGCCGAGCCACTGTTCGGGATGCATTCTCCCGCCGTTGGCTTGGTCGATGAGCGCACCGGCTGCGGCGACGACGATTGCCAAACCAAGAGTCGCTCGACCCAACATCGAACGTTCCCTCGGGGGTCGGGGATCGAGTCGATGACGGCGTGACTCGCCGACTACTGGGACTTCCGGCTCGTCGTGCGTCGTCCGAGTGATAGTTGCACTCCATTCAGGTGGCGAAAGCGGCCGAGGCTCTCGGCGCGGTTGCCAGAGCGCCAGCATCAGCCCGATCAACAGGATCACAACTGCCAGCGGACCAGTCATGAACGTGAAGGCACCGGCCTGCAGGGCGAACGGAATACCAACAATCAGGATCGCTCCACCCACCCACGTCGCCATTGTCCAACCGCTGGTTGGTCCTGCGATCAACGACAACCACAGCCCGGCGTAGAGGAGCAGTCCGATGCCGCCGGTGAGTGCCAGCGCCACGAAGGCGATCCGCACCCAGAGAGCGTCGATGCCGAATCGATCGGCGATTAGAACGCAGACTCCGCCGACGATCCGGCCGTCCGGATCGCCAACCGCCGGTGCGGGAGTCGGAGCAGGTGCGGCCGGGTCGATTGGGGTGGGCGGCGAGTCGAGTTCCACACCTTCACGGTACGAAATACTCGACACCAAGACCATCGGGGATCACCCTGGAATCACCCTGAAGATCGAAGGGAACTCCCCGATGTGCTTCCAGGGTCGGGTGTGCGACGATGCCAGGGTGAACTTCCCGAACACGGTCACCCGCGTGCCGCGCAGCAACGACCGAGTCGTCGCTGGCGTGGTTGGCGGATGGGCCGCTCGGTGGCGGGTCGAACCGACGGTCCTTCGTGCCGCCGTCGGTCTACTCACACTCGTCGGCGGATTGGGGGCGGCGCTGTACGGATTGGCTGCGTTGGCATCCGCGCCAGCAACGGTCGATCGCGGCGCAGCCGAGCCCGAAGCCCGAATCCCGCGGCGTGAACTGGCGATCGCCTGCGGAACCGGTGCCGTGTTGGCAGCGGCGCGCGCCGTAGGCTTGTGGCCAGGCGACGGGGTCATGGTTCCGGCGTCGGCGGTGGCGATCGGCGTCGCCGTGACATGGTCGCGTAACGAAGGGCGACTGGCGTCACGGTCATCACGCACCTGGATCATCCGCTCGTTTCAGATCGTCGCGGGTATCGGTCTCTTGCTGGCGGGAGTGCTTTCTCTCGCGCAGCGAACAGGCGGACTGGCCAACGTCGGAGCCTCGGCGAGCGCGATCGCCGTCGTCGTCGGTGGCCTTGCGATGTTTGGCGCACCCGCCTTCGGACGCTTGTTGCGTTCGCTCGATGACGAGCGGGCCCTCAGAATCCGCGAGGACGAACGCGCCAACGTCGCCGCTCACCTCCATGACTCGGTGCTGCAATCGCTGGTATTGATCCAGCGAAGCGATGATCCAAAACGGATGGCCAACCTCGCTCGCCGACAGGAACGACAGCTGCGTTCGTGGTTGTACGGCGGCGTGCAGCAAGGCGAGCCGGCTTCGTTGCACGCCGCCATTGATGCGCTGACGGTTGAAGTCGAATCCGATCACGAGATTCGGGTCGAGGCTGTCGTGGTGGGTGACCAACCGCTCGACGAGCAGGCCCGAGTGCTTGTCGCCGCACTGCGGGAGGCGCTGGTGAATGCAGCCCGTCACGCCGACGTCGACCGGGTGGATGTGTTTGTGGAGGCCGACGAAGCCGAACTCACCGGGTATGTACGTGACACCGGCTGCGGCTTCGATCCCGCTGCGATCCCCGATGATCGTCGTGGCATCACTGAATCGATTGTCGGTCGCGTGCGGCGTAGCGGTGGCGGTGTCACGCTAACGTCGCGCCCCGGGGTGGGCACCGAGATTGAGTTACGAGTCCCGCGGATACGGGAATGAGGGGTTCGGGATGAGTGAGCCAACCATGACGGTGCGTGTTGTGCTCGTCGAGGATCACGCCCTCTTCCGTGCGGGTGTACGTGCAGAACTCACGGAACTCTGTCGAGACCACGCGGTGCCCCGGATCGAGATTGTCGGCGAGGCAGCTACAGCCGAGGATGCCGTTGACGTGATTCGGGCGTCGCGACCTGATGTGGTGTTGCTCGACGTCCATCTTCCCGGAGGGGGCGGCCATACCGTGATCACCGCGCTCAGAGATGACGCCGCCCCGCCCAGATTCCTCGCCCTGTCGGTTTCTGACGCCGCCGAAGACGTAATCGCGGTCGTGCGGGCCGGCGCCAGGGGCTATGTGACCAAGACGATTGATGCCGCCGAACTGCTCGATTCGATCGAGCGCGTGCACGCCGGAGACGCCGTGTTCTCGCCACGGCTCGCCGGATTCGTGCTCGACGCGTTCTCGGGCGATATGCCGGCACCAGCCGATCCCGAACTCGACCAGTTGACCGCTCGCGAAGACGAAGTTCTGCGCCTGATCGCCCGCGGCTACACGTACAAGGAGATCGCCGGTCGGCTGAACCTCTCCGTCAAAACGATCGAAACCCACGTCAGCGCGGTGCTTCGCAAACTCCAGCTGTCGAACCGCCACCAGTTGACCGCGTGGGCCAACCAACGTCGCTTGATTTAGCCGTTCGGCTCTGGCTCTCACTGCCTGACGGGTGTACTGTTCTTGCATGACTTGACGGTGGTGTCAAGTTGGATTCTGCATGAGGGAGAATTGCATCGTGAAGATCAACGACATGATCATGGTGAGCATCGACGACCACGTGATCGAGCCGCCCGACCTGTTCGAAAATCACATGCCGGCCGCGTACAAGGACAAGGGACCACAGTTCCAGCGACTTGACAACGGAGTCGATCAATGGGAATTCCAGGGTCAGGTAATGGGCACGGTCGGGCTCGGCGCTACGGCCTCATGGCCGCGTTCCGAATGGGGCTTCGACCCGGTCGGCCTCGCCGATATGAGGCCCGGTTGCTACGACATCCATCAGCGGATTCGTGACATGAATGCCAACGGTGTGCTCGCTTCGGTCAACTTCCCAACCGCTGCCGGGTTTGCGGGTGCATGGCTGGCAGGAATGCCCGACCGTGAACTGTCGGCGATGGCGATTACCGCCTACAACGATTGGCAAATCGACGAACTGGCCGGCTCGTACCCCGGCCGAATCATCCCGATGGGCATTCTCCCGCTCTGGGACAACGATGCCTGCGTCAAGGAGCTCTACCGGATCGCGGCCAAGGGGTGCACCACGATCAGCTTCCCGGAGACGCCGTACGCCAACGACCTGCCTGGTTTCTATGGCGACCATTGGGATTCGGTGCTGGCCGCCGCCGAAGACACCCAAATCGTGTTGTCGATGCACATCGGTGGTGCCTTCAATCTGCTCAAACGCCCAGAGGGTGCTCACATGGACCAGCTGATTATCCTCGCTGCCCAGCTTTCAGGTGTCGCCTGCACCGACCTGATTTCGAGCGGCACGTTCAAGAAGTTCCCGAATCTGAAGGTCGCACTTTCCGAAGGCGGAATCGGTTGGGTGCCATTCCTGCTCGACCGGATGGATAAGCACATGTGGAACCAGTCGTGGACGCATCTTGACATCGGTGCTGCCACAGCGACCGAGATCTGGAAGAAGAACTTCCTTGGCTGCTTCATCACCGAACCCTCGAACCTGCGCCTGATCGATCGGATCGGCGAGCACACGGTTGCTTGGGAATGCGACTACCCCCACTCCGACTCGACGTGGCCGCTTTCGCCCGAGATGTTGATGGGCGAACTGGAGGGTGCCGGGATCACTGACGACGCGATCATCAACATGATCACGTGGGAGAACGCCTGCCGGTTCTATCGATTCGATCCGTTCCAGCACACCCCGCGTGAACAGGCCTCGGTTGGTGCGTTACGTGCGTTGGCCACCGACGTGGACGTGTCAGAGACCTCGAAGTCGGTCTACCGAGAGCGCTACGCCGCCGTTGTCGGCGACTGACTAGTCAGGCTCGGCACCGGGTCGAGCGGTTAGTCGGTGTAACGCCGGACTGACGTCTTCTTGCCGCGGATCGACGTGGCGCTCATGGCACCGATTATGTCGTCGACCTTGCGTTCAGGCACGCCCACGACGCTGAAGTTGTCGGAGATCCGAATCGGACCAATCTGACGACCTTCAAGCCCGCTCTCGTTGGCGATCGCCCCGACGAGATCGCCGGGACGGACTCCGCCTTTGCGGCCGATCCCGACGAACAGGAATCCGGTCGGCTCATTGTTCTCGCGGCCGCGGTCGTTGCCCTTCATACCGCGCTCAGCCGACCCGCGATGACCCTTCTCAGGACCCGGCTTTCGATCGAGCCGGTCGCCGCGGTCCCGGCTGTCGTTCTTGTCGAATCGCTTCGAGGCGTCGGGGATCTCGACCTCGTCGGTGCTGGCACCACCGGATTCGTGTGCCAGCTTGATTGCAGCTAACGCGATCGTGCGAATGTTGTGCTCGCCCGAGAGCGCGTTGAGCACTTCGTTGTAGTCATTGAGATCCTCCGCAGCGAGCGCCACGCGAACTGCCTCGACGGTTTGGCTCATCTTGCGGGCCCGCAGGTCGGCGACGGTCGGTACGCTTTCGATGCTGATCTGCTGCTTTGTCAGCCGCTCGATGTTGGCGAGCAGGCGCTGCTCACGCGGCTCGGCCAACGTGATCGCAACACCTTCGCGCCCGGCTCGGCCGACGCGTCCGATTCGGTGGACATAGCTCTCGGGGGCTGACGGGACGTCGTAGTTGACGACATGGGTGAGCGTGTCGATGTCGAGGCCGCGAGCGGCCACATCGGTGGCAACCAACAGTTCCGCGGTCCCATCTCGGAGGCGACCGATCACGCGTTCGCGTTGGGCCTGATCCATACCACCGTGGAGTGCCTCGGCGCGGTAGCCACGGCCGTTCATCGTCTCCGTGAGTTGATCAACCTCACCGCGAGTGCGGCAGAACACCAGCGCCGCGCCGGGTGCCTCGATGTCGAGAATCCGACCCAGAGCAGCCGGTTTATGCGAACGCATCACCACATATGCGCTCTGGCGAACAAGGGCCTTACCGGGCTTGGTGTCGCCCTTGCCGATCTGGATCCTGATTGGGTCACGCTGGTAGCGCTTGGCGATCGAGTTGATCCGCGACGGCAACGTGGCAGAGAACAACACGGTCTGGCGCGTCGAGGGTGTCGCATCGAGAATCGATTCGATGTCGTCGGCGAACCCCATGTCGAGCATCTCATCGGCCTCATCAAGGACTACGACCTTGACATCATCGAGTGGCAGCGAGCCGCGGCCAATGTGGTCGATCGCCCGTCCGGGCGTGGCGACAACGATGTGGACGCCGCGATCGAGTTGCTGAAGCTGTCGGTAGATCGGCTGGCCGCCGTAGATCGGCACGACCTTGACACCCAGCCGCCGTCCGTACTTGAAGATCGCCTCGCTGACCTGCACGGCAAGCTCACGCGTCGGCACGAGGATCAAGGCGACCGGTTTGGCTGGAAGACTGGTGTCGACGAGTTCGAGTACGGGCAGCGCGAACGCTGCGGTCTTGCCGGTACCCGTCGCCGCCTGACCGAGCAGGTCGCGTCCGGCGATCAGGAGCGGGATTGTCTCGCGCTGTATCGGGGTCGGCTCCTCGTACCCGAGATCGTCGAGTGCCTGCAACGTCTCCGGTCGTAAACCAAGTGACGCGAAACCGTCGTCCATGGGAATATCGTCGTCGGACGCGCTCATCATTGCTCAGCTCTCGTAGAGGGAATCCACCACACTACGGGGTCATGAGTTGCGTCCGGCGCGAGGGATTACTTCTTGGGGCCAGCGGCGAGTTCGGCGAGTTGACGCGCCGTAAACGGCGTGCCCTTTGGACGGCCCATGCTCTGGATCGAGATATCGACGTCGGCACCCTCGGCCTTCAGCGCACCGATCGTGCACTGCTCGCGGGGACGGATCGCGAACGGATCGAACTGGTAGATCCTCATCGCATTGAGGTGCGTGATCTTGTCGATCTCGTCGTCTGGAACGCCCACCAGCGAATGCGCCAACAGGTCGGCCGAATGCGGCCACGTGCTGTCAGAGTGCGGGTAGTCGCATTCCCACGTCATCCGGTCGATCCCGACCTTGTGGCGCATGTCGATGCCAGCCTGATCGTCGATGAAGCAGGTCGAGAAGTTGCGATGGAAGATGTCGCTCGGCAGTAGCCCGCCGAAGTCGGCACCCGTCCATGCCTTGTGGTGGTTGTAGGTGTAGTCCATCCGCTCGAGGGCGTACGGAATCCAGCCGGTTCCACCTTCCGACAGTGCCACCATGATCTCGGGAAACTTCTTGAAGATCGGCGTCCACATCAAGTCGTTGAGTGCGAGGAACGAATTCATCGGCGTGATCGCGATACTGACGTCAGCCGGTGCATCCATCGAGGTGACGGTCATTGACGACGACGAACCGATGTGCATGCACACGACGGTGCCGGTCTCGACACAGGCCTGGAAGAAGGGATCCCAGTGATCGACATGCAGGCCAGGCAGGCCGAGCTTTTCGGGGTTCTCGGAGAAGGTGACGGCGTGGCAGCCCTTGGCGGAAGCGCGACGAATCTCGGCGGCCATCAACTGCGGGTCCCATAGCGGCATGATTGTCATTGGAATGATCCGCTCGGGATATGCACCGGCCCATTCGTCGATGTGCCAGTCGTTGTAGGCCTGCACGCAGGCGTGGGACAGGTCTTTGTCGGTGGCACGGAGGAACAATTGACCGCAGAAATGCACGAATGTCGGGAAGTTGATTGAGCCGAGCACGCCATTGGCGTTCATGTCACGGATTCGCTCGTGGATGTCGTAACAACCGGGGCGCATGTGGTCGTAACGGAGCGGACTCAAGCCGTACTCCTCAGGTGGGCAGCCGGCGACGGCGTTGAGCCCCATGTTTTGGGCCCGCTGGCCCTCGAACAACCAGTACTGACTGCCGTCTGGATCCTCGTGGACCGAAGGTGCCTGGTCGCGGTACTTCTCAGAAATGTGGGCGTCGAACATCGTCGGCGGCTCGATCACGTGATCATCGACGCTCACGAGAATCATGTCATTGGTATCCATGGCAACCCCCTTGGTTCAAAGATGGTGTGACACACTTCTGACAGTTGCGTCAAGTCCTGATCGTAGCGGGGTTGGGTCACAACCTGTCGAGCGCGGCGGCACTGATTTTGTCGGACCGCAGGCGAGCGGCGTATTCGCGCCAACGGCGTGGGTGCCAGCAGTCTTGGTCTTCGCCCCATCCGGTCCAGCCGTCGGCTTGCCACTCGACGAGGCCGTTCCAGCAGAACATCGACGGGTAGGCGGTGAACACCTGTCGACTCTTAACTTCACCACGGGCGACCAGTTGGCGACCGAGCTGATCGAAGGCGTGGACATGAACAACTTCCGGTTTGCCTTCGGCATCACGTTCGACGCTGCGGGTGCCTTCCGTCAACTGTGACCAGACACCGTTGCGAATCAGGAAGCCCGTCGTGACGGGATAGCCGCCGTGCTTGTCGGAGACGGCCACGGCGAGGAAGGCGTTGTCGGCATCGAGGCAGCCGTATTCGTAGCCGACCTCCGGCTGGTGACCGTCTTGCCGCGGACCCCACGAACGATCTCGCATGGCGATGCAGTCGACGGCGATCTGCTCGCCGCGCAACACCATCGTGCCGGTGACGTGACACAGCTGGTCGATATGGCCTTTGTTGAACGGCGGCTTGGCCGCTGACACGAGCGGCCTCGTGACGGCCTCGACCGTGAAGTTGAGTTGCAGGTCCTTGTGCTCATAGCCGAGCTGGAACTTCCTGGCCGGTTCGAGGCATTTAATCGTCATCCCGTTGGTGAGCTGAGCATCGCGCAGGTCGAGGTTGGCCGGGATCTCGTTGTGCCAGTCGTACTGGAAGAACAGCAACTCCCACGGCAGTTCGGCGGTGTCGTCGTAGACGATCACTCCTCCGGCCTGCACGCCGATGTTGGGGCGGAACATCGGGTAGAAGTAGCCGACCAGGTTGCGCTCCGGCACGAACCAGGCGAACCATGCTGTCTCGGTCCACCAGCGGTCCTCAGTCGGCGGATGGAAGTTGTCGTCGTCTGGGGTGAGGCCCCAGTCGTCAAGTGTCCCAATTCCAAGCGGCTTGCTCATCGCCAGTCTCCGATCGTTGGTTCGTTCAGGGTGCCGAGCCCGATCCGTTGAGCTCGTTCGATCCGGCGGATTGCCTTCGGACTGGCCATTGCGGCACGGTCGGCGGCGCGTGCTATCTGGCGCGCGGCGTCGATGCTGTGGGCCTCGTGTGTTTCGCCGAATGCTTCGCCGTGTGCCCACTCGGCCTGGGCTGCCTGGTCGCGAAGGTACTCGGCGATCAGCTCGGCTTCTCGCGTAAGTCCCTCAGTCTCCAGCAAGCGTTCGGCGAGTCGGACAGTGTGATTGGCCGATCGCTTCGGTTGCTGTGTGAGCAGTTCGTACGAACCGCCGAGCACCCGAACGATCTGTGCCCCGAGCAGAGCCTCATACGTGAGCAGCACCACGCTGTGGAGCAGCGTGGCACTCGTCGCCGGATACCTGCGCAGCCCGACCTCCATCGAGATGCAGCTCTTCCACATCACGAAGGCGAGATGCCATCGCAGCCTCGTCAGATCGAGGTGACGCCCCGATGCGGCTTCATACTCGGCCAGTCGGGTCAGCGGGTCGCCGAATTCCGTGTGGGCACCTCGCATCCACATCCAGGCCAGATCTTCGTGCGGGTCACCGACGTGTGCGACCTCCCAATCGAGCATCGCCGTCACCCGGCCATGCTCGACCATGAAGTTGCCAGGCCCGACGTCGCCATGGACCATCACGGGCGCGTCGTCGACCTGGGGCATCGTTTCACGAAGTACGCGTTCGGCGACTTGGAGGACCGGTACGTCGCCAACACCACCATCAATCGCAAGACCAGCCCACCAATCGAGATCGGCCTGAATCGCATCGCCGATGGTCGAGTGCTGATCGACCGGGAACACAGATGGATCGGTGTCGTGCAGTCGAGACACCAGCCCGAGATATTCGGCTGCGACCAGCTCGGTCTCGTCGGCTGACAGGCGGCTTGCCCCAGGCACGACCCTCATCAGAATCGAAACCGGATCGTCGAAGGTGCGGACCACCTCGGCGACCGGAAAGCCGGCGGTGCCGGCGGCGCGCACAATGGCCGCTTCGCGCCTGAGGTCGTAGCTCGAGCCCTTCATCGCACCTGCGCCTTGACTCCGCAGAAAACCGATGGGAGGGGCGGACGTATCACTGGCGTCGCGAACCTCGTACGCAAGGTTGGCAGCGCCTGCGACGACAGGGACAAGCACCACCGCGGCACGATCTAGCGCAACGGCAATTGGAACGGCGAGTTGAGCTACCCCCTGGCGGTCCACCACAACTTGACTGTACTGTCAACTCATGTCTGATGAAGTCAACGGCCAGTTCGACCTGCTGATCCTGGGCGGTCGCCTGCTCGACGGAACCGGATCGCCGGAACGGATCGCCGATATTGGTGTCCGCGGCGGGATGATCGTGGCCGTCGAGCCGAGTCTCGCTCAATGGGCCGGCACCGCAACCGAAGTGATCGACGCCACAGGTCGATTGGTGACACCAGGGTTTGTCGATTTGCACACCCACTTCGATGGTCAGGTCACGTGGGACGAGGTGCTCGATCCGGTGACCGGGCATGGCGTGACGACTGTGATCATGGGCAACTGCGGTGTCGGGTTCGCGCCCGTTCGACCCGACGGTCGGCAACAGTTGATCGAGCTGATGGAGGGCGTCGAAGACATTCCAGGCACAGCATTGTCAGAGGGCATCGACTGGCGCTGGGAGAGCTTCCCCGAATACCTCGACGTGTTGGAATCGGGACGCTGGTCGGTCGACGTTGGAACCCAAATCGCCCATGGCCCTGTGCGAACGTACGTTCTTGATGGTGACCCAGGCGCTGACGCCACCGCCGACGAACTCACCGAGATGGCACGGATTGTTCGTGAAGCGATCGAGGCTGGAGCATTCGGTTTCACCACGTCGCGCACGATGGGCCACCGTTCGGTCAACGGCGCACCAGTGCCCGGCACGTTTGCCGCGCTCGATGAGTTGGCGGCCTTAGGCGAGGCGGTGGCGGCTGGCGGAGGGCACATCTTCGAGGTAGCGCCATCGGGACTGTTCCGCAGCGACGACCCTTCCGTGGTGGCGGGTGAGGTCAACTGGATGGGTCAGGTCGCCGAACGCACCGGCTTGATCGTGACGTTCATCATGTTGCAATCGCACGACCAGCCGGATCGCTGGCGTGACGAGCTGGCCGAGGCCCAGCGCTGGACCGCCAATGGTGCCCGCGTGCAGCCGTTGGTGGCGGCCCGCTCTGCGTCGATCCTGTACGGCTGGGACATCCGCCATCCATTCATGGCGCGCCCGTCGTATCGCCAGGTTGTTGGCTTGCCACTCGCTGAGCGTGTAGTCGCGCTGCGCGACCCGGCGACGCGTGCGGCGATCTTGAGTGAGTCTGATCAGATCGACCGCCCTGCCGTTGCCAATGAGCTGCGCTTCCTCCGCAATGTGCTCCCGTTGTGTTTCGCGATGTCGGGCGACGCCGACTACGAGCAACCAGTTGAACGACGCCTGATGGTCGTCGCCGAGGAACGCCGCCAGACGATCGAGGAGGTCGCCTACGACGAACTCTTGGTCGATGGGGCGCTGCTGCGTTATCCGCTCTACAACTACGCCGCCGGTGACCACTCGGTGCTGTACGAACACCTCAGCGACCCAGACACGATGGTTTCGCTCGGCGACGGCGGTGCCCACTGCGCATTTATCTGCGACGCCTCGATGCCGACCTATCTGCTGACTCACTGGGGCCGCGACCGCGTGCGTGGTCCACGATTGCCAGTGCCAGAGTTGATCAAGCGGCTGACCTCGCGTCCGGCCGATCTGTATGGCCTGTCGGATCGCGGCCGGATCGCCCCGGGCCTGCGCGCCGACCTCAACGTGATCGAC
>JANOTN010000067.1:0-4118 GCA_031416375.1 Ilumatobacteraceae bacterium | reverse complement strand
CATTTCCGTTTGACACTCAAGCTGGTGGCGTTCCTCGCCGTGTTGTACTTCTTCGTCGTTCCTCTGATTCCTGGATTCCGCAACGCTTGGACCGAACTGAAGCGGGTCGAACCGGTGCTACTCGGTCTCGGACTACTGCTGGAACTGGTCGCCCTGTACTGCTACGCGCCGCTGATGAAAGCTGCACTCGGCGACGCCGGTACCGCGATGTCGCGGGCAAGGCTGTTCAGAATTCAGATGAGCACCCGAGCGCTGTCGAGCATCGTCCCTGGTGGAAGCGCAGCAAGTTCGGCGCTCGGCTACCGGTTGATGACGCTTTCCGGCGTGGCCGGCGCTGACGCCGGATTTGCGCTCGCCACAGTCGGGCTCGGCTCGGCAGTCGTACTCAACATGATCCTGTGGGTCGGGTTGATCGTCTCGATCCCGATCCGTGGCGTCAACGCGATCTACGCCATCGCGGCGATGATCGGCGTGCTCGTGATGGGCCTCGCCGGCACGTTGATCTTCGGCTTGATGGAAGGACAAAAGCGTTCCGAAAAGGTGATCCGGTGGATTGCCCGCAAACTTCGAATGGACGATGACAAGGCGGCACTCGTGCTCGCTCGCGCCGCCGAGCGGCTGGAGCAACTGATCAGCGATCGCCAACTCCTCGGTCGGGTGGCCTTTTGGGCGGCGCTCAACTGGTTGTTCGACGCCGCCGCACTCTGGATCTTCCTGCGGGCGTTCGGCATCTCGATGGACCTCGACGCGTTGGTCATTGCTTTTGGGATTGCCAACGTACTGGCCGCGATTCCAGTCACACCTGGAGGTTTGGGCTACGTCGATACGGGCTATATCGGTATGTTGTCGGGCTTCGGTGCCCCGATCCCGACGGCAACGCTCGGAATCGCGGCGTACCGATTTGCGCAGTTCTTCTTCCCGATTCTGCTCGGCGGGGTGATGTATCTCAGTCTGCGTGTCGGTCCCTGGAGTATCGAACGAAGCGAACGCCTGATTCGTCTCCGTGACCTGGCCGAAGAAGAAACACGCCGCGGCGAATCGAAGATCGACTTCCAGTTGCGGTTCCCAACACGCGATGACACGGGTGAACTGATTCGTCGCCCGACATCTACCGTGGTGAGTCCGTGGGAACAGGTTGTGCTGTGGTGGCGCGATCGCAAGCACCGGTGATCGCCGAGTCGTTCGATGGTGAGTCGTTCACCGAGCGGGTGCTTGCGTGGGGCGCTCCGAGGTTACGCGATCTGCCCTGGCGGCGAACCCGCGATCCCTGGGCGGTGCTGGTCAGTGAGGTGATGTTGCAGCAAACGCAGGTGAGCCGAGTGATCTTGCGCTGGGAGCAGTTCCTGGTTCGTTTCCCGACTCCGGCGGCGTGTGCGAGGGCACCGCTCGGTGACGTGTTGAGTGAATGGCAGGGGCTTGGATATCCGCGTCGCGCTCAGAACCTGCATGCCACCGCGCGGCGAGTGGTGGAACTTGGGTTTTTCCCGCGTGACCTCGAAGGCCTGTTGGAATTGCCAGGCGTCGGCCAGTACACGGCTCGGGCGCTGCGGGCGTTTGCCTTTGAACTTGACTCGGCGGTGATTGACACGAACATCGCTCGCGTGTACGCCAGGGTGATCGGCGAGCCGCTCCGCCAGAAGCGTGTTCAGGACGTGGCCGACAGCGCTACGCCAAGAGGCGACGCCTGGGTCTGGAATCAGTGCATGATCGACCTTGGAGCGGTCCTTTGTCGGCCTCGCTCGCCCTCGTGTCACGACTGCCCGGTCCAGGTCCAATGCGTGTGGCAGGGGAGCGAGTCACCCGACCCGGCGATTGGTTCAAGCGGCGTCAGCGCCCGCCAACCGCGCTTCGAGGGGAGCGATCGTCAGGCCCGCGGCCGGCTGATGAAGGCACTCACTCTGGGCCCGGTCTCCCGTTCCCATCTCGTCGAGGTCATGGGCCGAGATTCGGACACAGCCGAACGGTTGGCCAACGACCTGGTCAGGGAGGGCTTGTGTTCGACGGACCGGTTGACGATTCGTCTACCAGGCTGATACCATTTTGGTGTATGGCCATGACGACTCAGCTTGCGGTTCGGCTTGAGGATCAACTTGTCGCGGAACTCGACTGGTTGATTGTCCGATGTTCGTTCGAGAATCGCGCCGACGTGGTTCGGGCGGCCATTGCGGCACTCGCCAAGCTCGAACGCGAACGAGAGATCGACGAACGAATGATCGCCGCCTACACGGCGCTGCCTCAAACCGACGACGAAGTTTCCTGGAGCGGTCACAACGATTGGTCGGCGCTCGATGACGACGACTGGTCCGACTGGCAATGATTCACCAGGGTGAAATTTGGTGGGTTGAGGAACCGAACGACAAGCCGCGGCCGTGTCTCGTGATCACGCGGAATCAGGCGCTCCCGCTGTTGACTTCGATCATGGTTGCGCCGCTGAGTCGCACGCGTCGGGGAATCCCGACCGAGATCATGATGGGTCCAGACGACGGCGTCCGAGTCGAAAGCGTGGCCGCATTCGACAACCTCAAGACCGTGCATCGGTCTGCGTTGACGCGTCGCGCCGGAATGCTTGCGCCAGGTCGCTGGCACGAGGTGTGCGATGCGATGCGAGCCGCAATCAACTGCTGACCTAACGGTGTCGAGTCGCGCCCGACAGGTCGTACGGTCACGCTCTCGTTGCCCGACTGATAGCTGAAGGAACGGTATCGTCGGTTCGTGATCGGCATTCTGAAACGAGCGGCTCGTCGGCTCGTAGAACGCTCACTCGTGCCGCATCTCGATGCGCAAGTCGCACAAATCGAACGGGTGGTGGCCGACCGAGTCGCAGCGAACGCGCCGGCCGGCCCACCACCTGACCCGATCCTCCTGGACTTCAATCATCGCCTCCACGAGTTACGCACCGTCGAGCTTCGGAGTCTTCCGATCAACGGCGGAACGCTGCTCTCCGCAGGGTGTGCCGGATTGTGGTATTTCGACTGGTTGGAGCAGGCAGCTGGGCCGTTCGAGCGTCACATCGGGGTCGAGTTGTACTCTCCTCAACCGTTCGGGCTTGCTTCCAACGTCGAATGGATCGCTGAGTCTGCCAGCTCGATGCCGGGCGTTCCCGATGGCATTGTCGACGTGGTGTTTTCCGGTCAGAATCTTGAGCACCTCTGGATCGACGACTTCGTTGGGTTCCTCGTCGAGTCGCATCGGGTTCTTCGAGATGGTGGAACGTTGGTGGTCGACAGCCCGAACCGGTTGGCCACCGAGGCGCTCGATTGGGTCCATCCTGAACACACGATCGAGCTCACGGCGGCGGAAGCGACGACGATCTTTGACGCTGCCGGCTTCAAAACTCGTGTCGTGCGTGGGTTGTGGAACTGTCGTGACAGGTCAACCAGGGAGTGGTTGCCGCTGATCCGTGAGCCTGGCAACGTGGCTGAACTCGTAGATCGTGCTGTCGGCCGTCGTGACATCGATGATGATTTTGTCTGGTGGATCGAAGCCGAACGGACCGCCGATCTGGTTGACGCGGTCGAACTCCGCGCCCGCGTCACGGACCTGTTCGATCAACATTGGAACGGTCGCGTCAATCGCGGAGCTACCGGCGGAGAATCGGGTGTGCGCAGCGCTGACGGCTCGTGGCTGGCACCCGTCGGGGCGTCCGGAGTCGTCTATCGGACGTTCGGGTTTCCGTTGTTTCCTGGCAGGTTCGAAGTCGGCACGCACTCGCGTCAATCGTCACTTCGGATTCGCTTGATTCGACCAGACGGGACTGAAATCGTCTCGTCGTATGGAACCGTGTCGGGCGAACTGAACGAAGTCGAATTCGGGGTGCGCGTGGAACTGGTTGCCGAACAGCCGTTGAGTGAACCAACGGGGCCGCTCAGCGTCGTGGTCGTCGTCAACCCGATGTGACTTGCCTGACAATCTGGTCGAAGGCGGCGTCGGCGTAAGCCCGCATCTCGTCGTCGGTGCGATCTTGAATCGGGTGGGGAGTAAACACCCCAGCGATCGCCGAGTAGCCGAGTGACTTCGACTGGGCCTCGGCGGCGGTGACGAACTCAGCCGAGGCGACGAACACGCCCGGCAGGCCGCGCAGTTCCAGATCACTGATGTCGTGCACACTGCACGACGTA
>JANOTN010000066.1:0-5461 GCA_031416375.1 Ilumatobacteraceae bacterium | reverse complement strand
AGGGCACGTTCAGGCGAGCTTCATGAACATCCGTTGCACGTCGGCCAGCGCGTACCCCTCCGCAGCTGACTGAACGGGGTTTGTGAGACACCACTCGAGACCCGACGCCACCATCAGAAACCCGGCCTGGTCGAGAGCCTTGCTCGCAGCCGAAATCTGTGTCACAACCTCACGACAGTCACGCCCATCGGCCAGCATCTGCTGCAACCCACGCACCTGGCCCTCGATCCTGCGCAGGCGACGGTGCAAATCGGCCAACGTGTCCTCGGAGATCTCCACCCGGCACCTTCTTCCATCCGTCATCGATGTACAACTGAAGTCAACCGGTACCCAGTGGGGTACCGCAACCTCGTGCCATGGATCATTCGCGCGGGGGTGGACTCAAGCCTTTCGGAAGCCTACGGCCGTGGTGATCGACCGAGTGTTGGTACCATGGGGGGTATGTGTCGACGAGTTATCTGCAGGTCATGTCATCGACCGACTTGGTCGGGTTGCGGAGCCCACATCGAGAAAGTGCTTGCCGATGTTCCGCCGACCGACCGCTGTGACTGTCGGTCGAGGCCGTCAAGACAACAAACCGGCCGCGAGCCTCGCTCGTGGTGGCGGCGCATCCGAAACACGTGACCCGACCACCCACCGACTTCGTCACCCATACCTGCCGCAGAATGCTGTGCGGCCGTTAAACTACGACAGAGTGTCGTAGAAAGCGGCTTGCCATGTCCCCGTCGCATGGGCCGCGAATTCGCAGGGATGACCCCTGTGACGTTTACCGGTCGGGTCAGGTGAAAATGATCTGGCCGCCGGCTGCGATCTCGTAGAACTCTCCGACGGTGATGATGTCCTGCACCTGGGGGATGAGGTCGTTCTTCTCCATCCCGAACAAGTCGACGGAGGCTTGGCAGGCGTAGAGCCCGGCACCGGTGTCGGCGATCATCTCGACGAACTCGGGGATGGAGGGGATGTCGAACTCCTCCATCTTGTGGTTCATGTACTTCGTCATGATCGTCGAGACGCCGGGGAGGCCGCCGAGCATGGTGGGTACGTGCAGACCGGGGTTGCCGACCGTTGCCATCTTGATGTGCTCGTGGCGGCCCTTGTGGATGGCGTCGAGACCAAAGAACGTGAAGAACAGGTTGGCGTCGATGCCTTCGGCGCGTGCGCCGTTGGCCATGATCAGCGCCGGGTAGATCCCCTCGAGTGATCCCTTGGAGATGACGACCGAGACCTTCTGGATGCTTTCAGACATGGGAGTTCCTTTCAGATGCAGCCGCGAGGCTTGGGGATGCCGGCAACGCGGGCGGCGACCTTGGCTGGGCCCTTGGGGAACAGCTGGTAGAGGTCTTTGACCGACACGCCGGACTTCTTGCCGAGAAGGCGCACGGTGGGGCCAGTGCCCTTCTCGAAGAACTCTGAGCGCATGAACCGCAGCACCGTCCAATGGGCGTCGGTCAGCAGTTCGATCCCTTCGCGCCGGGCGAACTCGGGTGCCATCTCCTCGGTCCATTGCTCAGGGTCGACGAAGAAGCCCTCGTCGTTGACGTCGACCTCGGTGGTGTTGATCGTCGTGGTGGTCATCGGGATCCTTCCTGTGGGGTGGTGGCCGGGGTCTTGCCGGCGTGTGGCATGGCGGCGCGGATGCCGGGTATGTCCCGTCCAGGCAGGAGGCCATGCCAGTAGACGGACTGGAACAAAAGCTTGCCGAGGTGGTTGAGCCGGGACTCCTTCAGCAGCGGCAGGCCGATGGGGCCGGGGTAGTGCCCGGTGAGGGGTTCGGTGTCGTAGTTGAAGTCGATAAGCAGGGCCTTGTGGAACCCGGTCTCGATGAAGCAGTTGGCGTGACCATCGAAGCCGGCCTCCAGGGGTTCGTTGGCGAGGTGACGCCGGACGTTCTCGACGAGCGTCTCGCCTTCGAAGTGAGTCACCGAACCGGCCTTCGATGTCGGCACGTTGGCGGCATCGCCGATCACGAAGATGTTCGGTGCCGCCTTGGACTGGAGGGTGTGCTCGTCGGTCGGCACGAAGTTCAGGTCGTCGCCGAGCCCGGGTGAGCGGCCCACGTAAGCGGCGCCGCCATGGAGCGGGATGACGACCGCCAGGTCGAAAGGGACCTCTCGGTCGTCATAGGACACGAGCCGGCCGCCGGTGCCGTCGACCTCGCCGGTGTTGAATTCGGTGACCAGCTCGATGCCTTTGTCCCCCAGCATCCCCGCCAGCCGCTGCGATGCGAGGGGCTTGGTGAAGGCACCATCGAGTGGTGTCACGTAGGTCAGCTGCACCTGGTCG
Organism: Ilumatobacteraceae bacterium; assembly: GCA_031416375.1. Classification (GTDB taxonomy): domain Bacteria; phylum Actinomycetota; class Acidimicrobiia; order Acidimicrobiales; family Ilumatobacteraceae; genus Ilumatobacter. The sequence continues at coordinate 3,178 of JANOTN010000066.1, read as the reverse complement.
CGGATGCCGCGCTGGTGGAAGTACCAGTCGGCCAGGAAGCAGAACTCCAGCGGCGCGACGGGACACTTGATGGGCATGTCGACGACGTTCACGACGACCCGGCCCCGGTCGAAGGTCGCCAACGCTGCCTCGAGCGCGTCGGCACCTTCGGGTGTGTAGAAGGTGAAAACCTTCTCCATCCACCCCGGCCCGGTCAGCCCCGGCGTCTCCTCGGGGACGAGGATTGCGCCGGTGGCGACGACGAGGACGTCGTAGCCGAGCACCGACCCGTCGCCGAGGTGCACCTCGTTCGCCTCGATGTCGACGCGGTCGATCGCTGACTCGCGGAACCCAATGTCGCTGTGGAGCTGACGCCGACGGGGTCGTACGATGTCTTCACTGTGAGTGAGCCCGAACGGGACGAACAGCAACCCCGGTTGGTAGACGTGGCGGTTGTCCTGATCGACGACGATCAACTCCAGTTCGTCGACCGGGAACATCCGCTGGAGGCGGTTGGCGACAAGCGTCCCGCCCGTACCACCGCCCAGGATCACCACACGTTTGCTCATGCCTCCATCGGACACCACCGGTACCCCCAGGGGTAGGGCCGAAGGACCCAACTCCCGACGGCACAGGACCTCAACGGCTGGTAGGAGAGTTGGCCTGTCGGACCCGGAGGCGAAGCTCTAGCGGTTCCCCATCATGCCGGTGCCTCTGTCCATCATCGCCTGCCCCGGTTCGTTCTCATGACCGGTGCTCGAGCTCGCCCCGCCGGGTGCGGTGCTCGTCCACGCTGATCTCACCGGCGGCGAGGCGTTCGTCGAGCCGCTCACGTGGCGAGGCGGGCCGATCGCGTCCATTGCGTACCAGGGGCATGAGTAACACGGCAATCAATGCCCACATCAGGAGCCGGTCTTCTCGTCTGCGGTCATCGTAATTGGCGACCCGTCGGGATCTGCAGGGCCGAAAATCATGGATTGCGCCGTCGCGGGTCCCCTGGCTGGCGCGGGCAGCGGGAGTGCGCCTTGTTGGGTGAGGCGCACGAGGCGGAAGCCTCGCCAGGTTCTCCAGCCACCCATGCGGCGGGCGGGCTGCGTGAGGCGGGCGAGGTTCGTGATTGGCCGATCACTCCTCGCCCGCCGGTTGTGTACGGGCAGCTGGCGGGGTCAGCTACGCCCTGGGGCTGCGCAGGTGGTACCGGCCTGGTCTGGCTCGCGGCATCCGCCGGAGCTGGTGATCGATCCCGGACCGGCAAGAACGGCTTGCCTGGTGGCTTGCAGGACCGGGGTGCCGGTCGACGTCAGGCGGAGCTGGGCGACGGCGAGTCGTTGCAGACCGGTGAATCGGCTTGTGCACGATCCGGCACCGGTGCTGTTGGTGGTGAAGCTGCAGATGTCGGAGAACACGCCGGCGGTAGCGAAACGGCCGCTGACGACAACGCTGTATCCCGTGTCAGAGGCGAGGCACGGCGTCGAGCACGTCGTCAGCGGAAGCGTGCGGATGGGCGGCGAGTGCCCGCAGCACGATCACACGAGGTGCCGTCACCCGCAGCCCGGCTCCACGCAGCAGATCGTCGGGCGAGATCAACGAATTCAAGCTACTCAGCCTGACACCGCTTCTTGACTGGTCAAGTTCTTGAACGAGACAGGAATCCGCAAAACGCAAACCAGTGGCTTGTGCATCGTCGGTGTGTGCCGCCCCAGGGATCCGGGCGTGTTCATGACCTAGTGCTCTACCCGCCCGTCTCGCCCTGTGGCTCTGTGGAGGCACGGCGTCACCGACGCCGGAACGTGACAAGGAGCCCCTAATGCGAGCAGCTGTGGTGACTGGCTTCGGTACTCGGCTCGACCTGGCAGAGGTGTTCGAGCTGCACGCTGTCGGCCGGACACGGGTCATTCGCACCACCCGGCGACTGGACGAGGTCAACGAATCTATGAAGGCCGTCGAAGTCGGCGACATTGAGGCCCGAGTCGGCTTCGACCTCCGACCCGGCCTCAACCTCGGCCATGCGTAAACGTCAGATCAACGACCATGCGCACGCCGCTGTGTTCGAGGCTGCTGCGGGCCCAATCGAATGGAGCAATGAGCGGTGAAGCTCAAGCGAATAGAAGCGGTACTCGACGACGGCACCAAGGTGTCGGTCCGCGAACTGGGACCGAACGAGATGGGCCGGCTCGACGCGCTGCTCGCACTTCTCGACGCAGCCGTCGTGCCGCCCGCGTTCGGTCACGATGCTCAGATCGTGGTGGTCGCCACGAACGGACCCGGCGACCTGGGCGCGGTTGTGGGTGCGGCGAGGTGCGATCGCCTCTGGGCCGACCCGTCAACGGCATCGTTCTCGGTCGTTGTCGCACCCGACCTTCGACGACGCGGGCTGGCAACACTGCTCATCCGGACACTGGCCGAGGCAGCACACGATCAGGGTGTTCGGACCTTTCACGGCGAGATTGAGCCTGACAACACGGCGATGCTTGCCATTCTTGAAGACATTGGCCTGCACGTCGATCGTGCCCGTGACGGCAGCACCGTGCACGCCTCAGTCGACCTGCAACCGACCGACGTCTTCCTCGGTGCGGTCGCTCGAGATGAGAAAGCAGCAGCGCAGGCAGCGCTGTCGTGCTTCTTGCGGCCGGAACGAATCGCAGTGGTCGGGGCCAGCCGCGATCGCTACTCCATCGGGGGGCTGGTGTTCGCCAACCTTCTCGCCGGACAGTTCGACGGCGTCGTCTATCCGGTCAACCACACTGCCGGCGCTGTCCAAGGTGTCGCCGCCTACCGGTGCTTGTCGGACTGTCCGACGGTGCCCGACCTGGTCATGGTATGCGTCCCCGCCCACGCCGTTCCCGGGGTGGTCGATGAAGCCGGACGGCTCGGTGTCCGCGCGGTCTGCGTGATCTCGGCCGGGTTTGCCGAAACCGGTGACGCTGGACGCCAGGCGCAGGTCGACCTTGTCGAGATGGCCCGCGCTCACGGGATCCGGCTGATTGGCCCGAATTGCATGGGACTCCTCAACGCAGCTTCTGAGGTTCGGATGAACGCCACGTTCGCGAGGGTGCTGCCACTCCCGGGGCGTGTGTCGTTCGTGTCCCAGTCGGGTGCGGTCGGGCTGTCGATGTTGGCGCACCTCGATGAACTCGGTGTGGGTGTCTGCAACTTCGTGTCGGTCGGCAACAAGGCCGACATCTCCGGCAACGACCTG
>JANOTN010000065.1:0-22757 GCA_031416375.1 Ilumatobacteraceae bacterium | reverse complement strand
TCAGTCATGGAGACCTACCGGGATGCCGTCTTCGACGAGGTCGTGATACTCAAGATGACCCGCCGCCGCGCGACCATCGGCGAACATCCAGTCGGTCGGCTGTTTGACGATTCGCAACGTTGCCTGTTCGCCCTGATCGTTTGTCTGGCGATGGCGCGCCGGGAGATAGTTGCGGGGAGTACCGACCGCTGACCACCTGACGTCACCAGCGCGCACCGTCACCTCGGTCGACAGCAACTCATAATTCGGTGCCACGGCGTAATGGTTCTTCATGTCGAAACCGTCAACGACTCGGAACTCGCCATCGACGAGCACGAACCCACTGCGGGTCTGCTTCGTCGGACCAACTGCTCTGGTCAGCATGAAACCGTTGTTGTCGTCAATACAGGCGGTCAACCAGCGCAGATAGATCTTGGCGTGCCAGTTACGCGGGCCCCACGAGTGGTCCTTCCCGCCGCGCCCATCGACATCCCACACCGCATCACCAACCCGGATCGTGCCGACGACGTGGGTCATGTGTTGATAGTGGAAGTCGGCCTGGCCTGGCAGAAATATCAGGTGATGCTGGTCCTGGTCCTGACCCATCGTGGCGGCCAGCCCAGCAGTAGTGCACGTAAGTTGTACATCGACATCAAGCTTTGGGCTGGTCGTGAAGGCGATCTTCGGGTTGGTCAGCAGCCACGGATCGGACAGGATCGACATCTCTCCTCTGAATCCGACGGTGTTCGATCGCCACGGTTCGGTGACTTCCCATGTCTGACCACCAGCGGTCAGCCCATTGCCGTCGATCTCGGCGCGCTCGAAAGCGAAAGCGACCGAGCCGTCAGGCAGGTACACACATGCCGACATCTCGGCGTAGCGCCCGTTTGGGCGTGCACCGATCCGGAACCAGCCGCCGATCTGGCCAACCGGGTCCCAGAAATCGATGTAGCGGCTTTCGTTCCAGTTGATCTGGTCGCCGGGAGTGTGCACTCCCTCGTCGTCGACGGTCAGCTTGATACCCATCGTCAGCCTCCTCTATCTCGCAACGCTCGGCGCAGGATCTTGCCGCTCGGATTGCGCGGCAACTCATCGATCAGTACAAACTCAGACGGCACTTTGAAGCCGGCGACGAGACGGGCCACGTGCTGTCGCAACTGGACGAGATCGGGTGGCGCGGCCGGGTCGTTCGGGACCACGACGGCGCGCACAGTCTCGCCCCACCGTCGATCCGGCACACCGACCACCACAGCTTCCCGGACTGACGGGTGCGACGAGAGCGCCGCCTCGATCTCGGAGGGATAAATGTTCTCACCACCGCGGATGATCCGGTCGTTGATCCGGCCGTGCAAATGCAGGTAGCCCTCGGCATCGATCAATCCAAGATCGCCCGTGCGACGCCACCCGTCATCGTCGACCACGAACGCATGCGCGGCGTTGACGGCGATCTCGCCGATGCCCTCGTCATCCGGCTGCTCGATGCGCATCGAGGTGCCGCGTATCGGCCGACCGGCCGATGTCAGCAAGTCAGGTCGTCCTGCAACGGCACGAAGATGGTCGGCGTGGTCGAGGTACGAGATCGGGCTGAGCTCGGTCTGTCCGAAAATCTGCAGGAACCGCGTATTTGGCAGGGTCTCCATTGCCGCCCGCAGCGTGTCCGGGTGGATCGGTGACGCGCCGTACTGCAGCACTTTGGGGTTCGCATCGGCGAGCGCGCCTTCGGTCAGCAAGATGTCGATCATCGTCGGCACAAGCAACGAGCACGTGACACCCAACCGACCAGACAGCCGCCAACCTTCGACGCTGAACCAATCCATCGGGATAATCGCCACGCCCATCGGAAGCACCGTGAAAATCATCGCCGAACCGGCCGTGTGGTAGAACGCCGATGCCGAGCAATACCGGTCGCCGGGGCCTATCCCCATCACCTCCTGGTACACATCGACGCGGGCGACCAACGGCTCGTGCCGGAGGTGTACCGGCTTGGCACGACCGGTCGTCCCTGAGGTGTGCACGATCACTGCGGTGTCGGCGGCTTGGCATCTGATCTCGAGCGGATCGAGCATCGGGAGTGAATCGTCGATGACGTGCAATGCAACACCAGCCGACGCGGCGACCGCTTCGCCCAGTTCGGCCCGCTCAGGCGAGGCGAACAGATGACGTGTGTCGAGGTGACGAACGATCTCGGCGAGATCAGCGACCGAGAACTTCGTACCGAGCGGAGCCAGCGGGCGCCGTGACATCGCGCCACCAACAGCCATTGCAATCGATGTCGGCGTTTCGTCCATTAGGGCCGGGAGCGGTGTGCCGGGCAACAGCCCGAGTTCATCGACCAGTGCCGAGGCTCCCGCAGCCTGTCGAAGCAACTGATCGCCTTTCACGATTCCGCTGGCACTGACAATCGCCGGAGCGTCACTGCCCAACCACCGCCCCAGCATGAGGTCGCTCCAGGTCTTGTTGCTGTCGACTGCGTTCACCAGGTGACGGTCTCAGATCGAACGCCATCGACCTCGATCGTGATCGAGTCGGGTTGGTCAGCCGTCGTGCACGCCAGTTCCACCGTCTCAGCATCGAACCGGAACGTGTCGCGGTGCCCACTCGAGAACTCACAGACGAACGTCCGTAAACCCGAGTCGGGCACCGGGCCCGAGACCGAGAACGCCGCAATCAGGCAGTCGGAGCTAAACCGACACTCGCCCCGGCGTGGCGAAATCGTGATCGTCTCACCGCTTGCGACCGTCGTGGTCGGGGCGACCGTCGTGGTCGGGGCGACCGTCGTGATCACAGGTGTGTCCTGCACCGTGCTCGGCGGCGCGGTCGCTGGGATCGTCGATGGTTCGGCAACAACTGAAACCACAGGCGACGTCGACGCCGCAGAGTCAACCGAACGGAGATCCTCCGTGGTGGGCAACGACGACGAGTTCTCTCCGTCGCCGAGTGACGTCAGAACACGCACCAAACCGAACACTGCGACGGTACCCAACAGAAGCAACGCCCATACCGGCAAGCCAGCGACTCGCCGCCGCCACCAACCCGCCTGTGCTTTCGACTTGCTTTTCGACAGTACCTGTGTTGGCGTGATCTGTGTTGGCGTGATCGCTTTCGGCGCGATCTCCTCGGTCAAGCTCTGTTCGGTCCAGAACTCCTCCGACCACGACGCCTCCGGCCACATCGGTTGGGGTGCGGCCGCGCCAGATAGAGCACCCGGCGACAGATCGTCCGGTGATGCGATCGGCTGGCCCTCCGGCGGAGGCAACGGTGGTCTAGTGTGGTCGTCTACGCCCTGCACGGTAGCCAATCGGTGGCGAACATACCGACTACTCGCCGATTGCAGTCAAGGCCGACGTGTCGGGAATCGCTATCGCCACCGCCAGGCTTGGTGACGTCAGTGGCGGTCAGCGTTGTTGACCACCGTGGTGATCGATCCGTGAACACCACTGATGCTCCTTCTTCGGCCAGTCGTTCGGCAATCGTCGTTCCGATCCCATACGTTGCCCCAGTCACCAGAGCGACCTTGCCCTGCAGCCTCATGTCATTCTCCTCACGTCACGGTCCCCTCGTCCCCATCGATGCCAAAATGCTCCGATGCGTTACCGTACTTTCCAACTTGACACATGTGTCGAGTGGAGCCAATCGACAGGGACGTGATGGGATCGGCAACTGAACGAGTGTTGGAGAGTGTCGACTCGCTGACCGACACGATGGTGCGCGAACTGCAGACCGTGATCACCATCCCGAGCGTGAGCGGAACCGATGCCGAAAATGAGGCGCAACACCACATGGCAGGGTTGCTGGCCGCCGGTGGACTCGACGTCGACCATTGGGCGATCGATCTTCCCGAGGTGTGTGGGCGGCCAGATTTCCCTGGGATGGAGGTCGAACGCAGCGAAGCGTGGGGCGTCGTGGGGTGCCTTCCCGGAGCTGGCGATGGTGCCTCGTTGATGCTCAACGGCCACATCGACGTCGTGCCGATTGGCGACCCTGACGCCTGGTCCGACCATCCGTTCGCCGGCGACATCCGCAACGGTCGCTTGTTCGGGCGCGGCTCGTGCGACATGAAGGCAGGGCTGATCGCAGCTCACTGGGCGGTCCAAGCGATTCGGTCCGCCGGCGTGAGGTTGCGAGGCGATCTGATTGTGGCATCGGTGCTCGGCGAGGAGGACGGCGGACTCGGTACGTTCGCCACGCTGGCACGCGGCTGGCGGGCCGATGCCTGCGTGATTCCTGAGCCCACCGACCTCGACGTGATTCCAGCCAACTCGGGGGCGCTCACATTTCGACTCCGGATTCGCGGTCAGGCGACCCATGCCGCTCGGCGGACCGACGGCGTCAGCTCGATCGAGAAGTTCTGGCCGGTGTATCGGGCGCTACAGGATTTGGAGCAACGCCGACACGAGCTAGTCGACCCGCTCACCGCACGTTGGGAGCTGGCCCACCCGATCTCGATCGGCACCGTGCGGGCGGGTGATTGGGCGTCGTCGGTGCCCGACCTGTTGGTTGCCGAGGGGCGACTTGGAGTCGCCATCGGCGAACCGGTCGAGCAAGCGCGGGCCGAGCTCGAACTCGCTATCACCGAGGCCAACGACGCCGACCCGTGGCTGCGATCCCATCCATGCGAGGTCGAGTGGTGGGGTGGCCAGTTTGCCTCCGGTCAAATCCACGCCGACAGCGATCTCGTCGACCGGGTGCGAACCGCCCACCACACAGCATCAGCTGGTCGCACTCTCGACGTGTACGGCGCGCCCTACGGCAGCGACCTGCGGTTGTTGACCGGGATTGGCAACATCCCCACCCTGCAGTACGGCCCGGGCGACGCGATGCTCGCCCACAGTCCAGCCGAGTCGGTCCCACTCGACGAAGTCATCACCACCACCCGCACATTGGCCCTGCTGGCCCTCGACATCTGCGGCGCCGCCGACTGAACATGAGTCCGGACCCCAACGAAACGCTCGACCAGACAGCGGTCGCCTTTCGCGCCTGGCTCGTGGCGCGCGCGCCGGAACTCGAACCGTTCCGGCATGAGGTCGCCGGGGAATTGGATCTGGCGATTGCCCGCTTCCGGCCGTTGCAGCAGATGCTCTGGGACGACGGGTGGAACCGACTTGGTTGGTCACCCGACGTCGGCGGGCTGGGTGGCACGCCGATCCACCGCTTCGTGGTGATGGAGGAACTCGCCGCTGCCGGATACATGAATCCGGCGATGCTCGGGTCGGTCGAGATCATCGCCCCGATGCTCGTCCGGTTTGCGCCACGGTTGGCGGCTCTTCACATCGCGGATGCCGTACGAGGCGACGTGGTGTGGTGCCAGGGCTTCTCCGAACCTGATGCCGGAAGCGACCTCGGATCGCTACGCACCAAGGCGATTCCCGACGGGGATGGGTTCCGTATCACCGGTCAAAAGATGTGGAGCAGCAACGGGCACGTCGCCAGTTGGTGCTGCGTGCTCGCCCGCACCGGCGCGCCCGACAGCGGCTATCGAGGGCTCACGATGTTCTGGCTCGACATGTCGGCACCCGGCGTGCGGGTCGTGCCGACATTGTGTGAGAGCGGCCGATCGGAAACAGCCGAGCTGTTCCTCGATGACGTCTACGTCCCGACTGACCATGTTGTCGGCGAGGTCGGCCAGGGCTGGTCGGTGGTGATGTACCTGATGCAGTTCGAGCGAGGTGCGTACGCGTGGGGTCGCCAGGCTGAACTGCACACCCATCTCAACGAGTTGGTTCGGGACCACAATGCCGACCACAATGCCGACCACAATGCCGACCACGGCGATGAGTTTCCAGCCGATGCCGCCTACATCGTGGGTGAGGCGTACCTCGCCCTGTTGGCGTTGCGATCGAAGTGCCGCGACACGATTGCCGAGTTGATCGACGGGCGCGACCTCGGACCAGAAGTGTCGGTCGACAAGATCCTGTTGAGCACGGCCGAACAGATGATCACCGAGTCCGCCCGTCGACTGTTGTCGCCTCGACTCGAACTGTCAGACGACGACCTCGCGGCGAGGTGGCGGAACCGCTGGTCGTTCTCTCGAATCACCACGATCTACGGCGGAGCGATCGAGGTCCAACGCGACCTGGTTGCGGAACGGGTGCTCGGATTGCCGAGGGTGCGATGACGATCGACTCGAACGAAATCGATCTGATCCGAGCGTCGCTCCGTCATGTGCTTGACACATGCGCCCCCGCCGACGTGCCCGCCGCGCTGCTCGCCGAAGGATGGGCCGAACTGATCGACGCCGCAGCCCCGGTGGCGATCACGATGTTGGCCGAGGAAGCGGGACGCTCCCGATCAGCCGCGCCAGTTGTCGACCTGACGATGCTGCACGGTGCCGGGTTGGCCCCAGACGCCACAACCGTATTCGTCGTCGACGATCTCGTTGTCGGTGGGTGGACGCGTGCGACCCGTTTCATCGTGGCAACACCTGATGGGCTGGTCGCCGTGGCTGCCGGGGACGTGACCGTCACTCCGATCAATGGTGTTGACCCATCAAGGGGACTCGGGCGCGTCCAGATCGGCGTGGTGCCTGGCGATCAGATCGGCGATGTTGCCGTTGCCGAGCGATCGATTGCTGCCGGCCGGCTGGCACTCGCGTCACAGATGGTGGGTGCTGTCGAACAGATGCTGACCGACACCATTGCCTACGTCAACGAGCGTCATCAATATGGTCGTGCGATTGGTTCGTTTCAGTCGGTGAAACACCGCCTCGCCGACGTCAAGGTCGCCGCCGCTGCCGCCAAGGCGGGAATTCAAGCCGCCTGGGAGTCAGGGGATAGCACATCGGCGATCGCTGCCAAGGCACTTGCCGGCCGAGCCCAGCAACTTGCTTCAAGAGACTGCTTCCAGGTCCACGGTGGGATCGCCTTCACCGTCGAACACGGCTTCCAACAGTGGGTCCGCGGCGGCCACGTGCTCGACCTGCTGCTCGGTTCAACCGACGACCTCACCCGCCAACTCGGCCAACGCCTGATCGACTCCGGCAAGGTCCCCCGAGTACCCGCCAACTTCTGAAGGAGCGATCATGACCAGCACGACGACAGCGATCAGTTACTGCCGGTTGTGTCCGGCTGCCTGTGGGATCGAGTTGGAAATGGACGCCGATCGGGTGGTCAAGATTTCTGGCGACGAACTGCATCCGCTGACCAACGGGTTCACCTGCACCAAGGGTCGCCATCTCGCCGACTTCCACACCGACCCGTCGCGGCTGCGCAACAGCCAACGGCGGCTGCCGGACGGTGAGCACGAAGACATCGCAGTCGACACAGCGCTTGCTGAGATCGCAGCCCGGCTCGGCGACATCATCGCCGAGCACGGGCCGGAGTCGATCGCGCTCTACACCGGGACGAGTGCGGCGATGGCATCGCTGACGCTGCCGTTCACGCTGGCGTTCTGGCGCACGATCGGATCACGTCGCAAGTTTTCGTCGATGTCGGTCGATCAGTCGGCGAAATGGGTGACCGAGAATCGGCTCGGTCGATGGGCGGCAGGTGGGCAGCGCTTCGCCGACGCCGACGTGTGGATGTTGGTCGGCACCAACCCGCTCGTGAGCATGCAGGGTGGCTACTTCACTGGATTCCCGATCCACGACGGCATTCGCCGCCTGCAAGCCGAGCAGCAGCGTGGCTTGCAGATGATCGTCGTCGACCCGCGGCGCACCGAGCTGGCAACCCGCGCCGACGTCCACCTCCAGATCATCCCGGGCACGGATGCCGTTCTGTTCGCCGGGATCATTCATGTGTTGCTCGCCGAGGATCTGATCGATAGGGAGTTTTGCGACCGATGGGTCAACGGCGTTGATAATTTGCGAGCGGCGGTGGCGACGTTCACGCCAGATCGGGTGGCGACAGTGTGCGGCGTCAACGAAGACGAGTTGATTGGCGCTGCCCGCCTCTTCGGCAGCGGCCGAACAGGAATGGCGACTGGTGGCACCGGCCCCGACATGGGGCCGCACGCCAACCTCGCCGAGCATCTGATCCAGGTGACCAACGTGCTGTGTGGACGATTCGCCCGTGAGGGTGATCAACTCACCGGCACGTCGGTGTTGGGCTCCGGCAAGCCGCTGCCTGCCGAGGCGGTTGCACCCAACCGTCACTGGGAGCACGGCGAAATGGGTGTACGAGGCTTCGGTTTGTTGAACAACGAGCTGCCGTCTGTGAGTCTTCCCGACGAAATCGGTCGCACAGATGGACGACGGATCCGTGCCTTGATCGTGTCCGGCGGAAACCCGGCTGCGGCTGTGCCAGGTACCGACACGATCACCGAGGCACTGGCATCGCTCGATCTACTCGTGACGATCGATCCCTTTATGTCGCAGACCGCCCAGGTCGCCGACTACGTGATCGCCCCCGTCATGCATCTCGAGCGGCCAGACACCACTCGCGCCTACGAGTCGCTCGTTGACCAACCGTTCGCTCAGTACACGTCGGCGATTCTGGAGCCACCGCCCGGTGTGATCGACGATTGGGAGTTCTTCCTCCGACTCGCCAACGAGATGGGCAAGACACTGACGGTCGCAGGCCGCGAATACGCTCCCGGCGACGAGATCCCGAGCGCCGATCAGGTGTTGGCGTCGTTTTCGACTCGTGCACGAGTGCCGCTCGCCGACGTACGCCGGCAACCGCATGGTGCGATCTTCAACGACGTCGAACCGGTCCGCGCTGCGCCACCGCGTCGCGACGCTGTTGATCGATTCGAAATGGCTCCATCCGACGTGCTCGCCGAGCTGAGGGCGTTGAACGAATCAGCGGCGCCACCTGACCCCGATCAGATACTGCTGATTGTTCGGCGGGCGAAAGAAGTGATCAACTCGACTGGCACCCAGATCACCGGGCTGGTACGTGAGCGCCGCAATCCGTGCCGACTCCATCCCGACGATCTTGCTCGGCTCGGGTTGGGCGACGGTGACGTCGTCACGGTCGCCAGTGCCCATGGTTCGATCCAGACGACCGTCTCGCCCGACGACACCTTGCGACGCGGTGTCGCCTCGATGACCCACGGGTTCGGTGGCCCCGGCCCGGCCGACGCCCCCGAGCGGGGCGGGGCAAGCACCAACCGGCTGCTCAGTCCGACGGAGAATCTCCAGTCGATCAGTGGTATGCCCCTGATGACCGCCGTCCCCGTGGCGATCGCGTCGGTGTTGGCTGATCGGTGCGACACTGCCTGATGGCATTTGGACAGCAGTCGGGTTCCCCGGCATCGGCCAAGCAAGTGCAACGGTTGCTGGAGCTGCTCCACGAAGCCGGGCATTCCGACTTCCGTGACGCCCGCGGACCGATGGGCTTCACACAACGCCAGGCCGGCGGCAAGTTCTCGCGTGACGAGGCCGAAGCATTCATCGAGCAGCTTGAGCAAGAGAGCCACGAGACGAGCAGTGCCCCGGCCGGACAGAAGCCGACTACGAAGTCAGAACCCCTGACAGCCGCCGACCAAGCAATCCGAAAGTTCACCAACGAACAACTCGCTGCCGAACTCCAACGCCGAGGTTGGGTTGTGCTCGAACCGTAACCAGGGTTTGCCGACTCGTCTTCGAGACGAGCACACTCCGGTGAGACTGTTTGTCGGACGAGTTGGAGCTGCGGGTCTCTTTGCGGCTCTGGCCATTCGAGGGCGTCGGGTACTTGGAGGTGGGTGCCGTCGGGTCGCAGGAATTGCCAGTGGTGCTCGCATGCGATCGCACCGTTAGCGGCATCGGTCATCCCGCCGTCACTGTGGGGTCGGAGAGTTGTTCTGTGGCTTCCCGGTCGGACAGGAGGCGGCGAGACGATTCAGCGGGTGACGTGTTCGTGATCGCAGAGTTCCACGCTTTCACCGTGCGATGTCCGTCAGCGAGATAGTGACCGGTCGTGTCGCGGCGATCAACGACCGACACGACGTTCTTCAGCGGCGGGCGAGGAAGGCGTAGCCGTACACCTCGAACGAGCGTGCTTGTGGCTCGCCGGTCGCCCCGCCGAAGGTGTCGACCGGCGGTCCGATGGTGACCTGCTCAAAACCGGAGTCTTCGAGCATCTGTTGCCAGCCCGCACGGGGCAGCCCTCCGGCAATTCAACCTGTCCACAGGTCGACGTCGCGCATCGCCTCAATCGGCACGGGTCGACCGTTGGCGATGTCGGCGAACTGCAGCACACCGCCTGGGCGCAGCACCCGGTAGATCTCGGCGAACACGGCCTGCTTGTCGACGCACAGGTTGATCACGCCGTTGGAGATGACGACGTCGGCCCACCCGTTCTCGACGGGCATGGCTTCGGCCAATCCTTGGCGGAACTCGACGTGGGCCAACTCGAGGTGCTCGGCGGTAGCTCGTGATTTGGCAAGCATCTCTGACGTCATGTCGATCCCGACGACGCGGCCGGTCGACCCGATTTGGGTAGCGGCGATGAACGAGTCGAATCCTGCGCCGGAGCCAACGTCGACGACGCGCTCGCTTTGTTCGAGGTGGCGCAGCGAGAACGGGTTGCCGACACCGGCGAAAGACTCGACTGCTCGATCCGGTAGCGAATCGACGGTGGCCTCGTCGTAGCCGAGGCGAGCAGCGAGCGGGCGACCGGTGTGGAAGTGGTGGGTGCCGTGCGGGTCAAGAGCGACATCGCGATACTTGCTACGCACCTGCGTGCGCAAGGTGTCGACGTCGACGAGAAGATCGTTTGGCACAGTCATCCTCCTGACCCGGCTTGCGAGGGGCAGGCCGACTCGTTTCCATTCCGGGAATCCGTCCTCAAGTCGGCGAGCGGTGAAGCCACGGCGGCGAAGTTGACACACAGCCTCGGCGAAGATCGTCGAACAACTCGTCATTTGCAGCCCTGTCTCCTACGCAAACCTCCCCTTCGTTGAATACTTAAACTACTACTTGAATATAGATCTGGCTAGGGATCAACTCAAACAATCAGCAAGCGGCTGATCCAACCCGCGGGACGGGGGCGCACACGGTCCGAGCTGGCTCGGCTCGCCGGTCACAACCATCGCCGCATCTAGTTCTTCAGGTCGAAGTAGCGAGCGCGATACGGCAACCAACGCCCGGCCTCGAAGTCGTAGAGCTTGCAGGCTCGAGTGGTACGGAAATACTGGCGGATCGAGAACTTTGACGAACGCACTGTGTTCGGGTACGCCGCGTCGATTGCCGCCGCCGCCTTCGGCAGATGGTCGAATCGGATGCGGGCATCCACATGGTGTGGTACGTGAACGCAGATGTTGTGGAACCACAGCCGGTTCACCACGCGGGGCATGCGCAAGATGGTGGTCGACTCCATCTGCCCCTTGAACTGCGTCCACTCGCGCCGCGTCCACCAGCGGATGTCGGGTGCGACGTGATGCACGTAGACGGTCCAACCGATGATCTGCACGAACAGCAGGAACGGCACGACCAGCAGTTTGACCGGCATCCACACCGCTCCGAGCCAGCCGCCGGTGAAGGCTCCGAGCACCGTCGTGGCAGCCACGGTGACGGCAAGCGCCGACCCGAGAACGATTTTGTCGCGAACGATCGCTCCGTGACGCTTTCCTGGGGCGTTGAAGCGCCACATCTTTTCCCACCACACCGCGCGCAGAAAGTACGCACCGGCACCGAACCACGACCACTCGAGACGGTGCCGCAGCCGAGCCGAACGACCTAGTGCCCGGTACTCCTCGACGGTCACAGGGTGCCACACGAAGTCGAAACCCTGACGTGTGGTGTACCCGTGGTGGATTCGGTTGTGGCCAAGATCCCAGGCGGATTCCACATGCGCGCTCGGTGCCATGCAGAGCCGAGCGATGACCCGATTCAGGCGTCGCGAGTCGACGAGTGCGCCGTGGGAGGCGTCGTGACCGAGCACGAAGAGCCCCGCCACGGCCAGCCCGGTGAGCGGCCAGAGGACCAGCAATGCCCACCACTTGTTGGTCATCGCGAGTCCCACCAGTGGCAGCACATACAGCGCGACAGCCTGCAGTAGCACCCACAGTGCCCGGGAGATCGATCGTTCATAGCAGGTGTCGGGGATGACCATTCGCACGTCGTTGAGCGACTGACCTGGGGAACGAGGCTGCGCGGCGATGTCGGAACTCATAATTGAATTTTAGGCGGTCGACCGGTCACAACCATCGCCGCATCACCTGTAGCTCGAACATCGCCTTGCCCCAGTGCCAGCGCCGAGCGGGACTGTGCAGGGCGACCGATGGGGCTGGGACTGCGTAGAAGTCGCCCGACCCGTAGGCGGCGCGCCCGGCTCCGGTCTCGATGAAACAGCCACCGTGCCCATCGAAACCCTTTGGTGCCGGGGCTCCGGAGATGACAGCGCTGATCGTGTCTGCCACCACGTGAGCTTGCCCGTGGGCAAAGACCCCGGCGCGGGGAAGCGGCTTGCCGATGGCGAGGACGATCTGGGTGTTGTCCCCGATCGCATATACACCAGGGAAGGCAGTGGTCAACATGGTTCGGTCGGCGTGGATCCAGCCGTCCTCGGCGGCCAGGGCAGAGTTCGCAATGACCGGTGGGGCCACGATCGGGGGCATGTACACGACCAGGTCGGCGCTCTCACTGGCGTCCCCGAACTGCAGGCTGCCAGGCTCCAAACCGGTGATCTGGCGGCCTGGTTGGTAGTCGATGCCCCGATCAGACAGCAACATCGTCACCGCCGCGGAGACGTCGGCGCCTGCGACGGCCATCGGTGCGGGTTCGGCGCTCCGGACCGCCACCTCGACGCGTTCGCGTACTCCCCTGGCGCGTAGACCGGCGTCGATCAGTAGGGCGGCCTCGTACGGAGCCGCCGGGCACTTGTACAGCGGCGCCGCTGTGACGACAACGATGCGGCCTGTCTCGACGCGTTGGAGTTGCTCGGCCAACCGTTGGGCACCCGGCAGGGTGGCAAAGGTATGACCGTGTTCGGCCAGACCTGGTATCCGGTCGGTTGCCCAGTCGGCGCCCAGACAGACCACCAGGTGGTCGCCGGTCAATCGCCGATCACCGGCGGTCACCGTTCGCGTCACGGGGTCGATGTCGGTCACATCCCCAACGACCACCTCGATTCCGCGGCTCTCCAACCGCCGAAGGGAGCGTGTGATCTGGTCCGGGCGGCGAGCGCCCGTCATCACCCATAAGTAGGACGCGGCGAACGTGAAGTCAGGTTCTCGGTTGATCAGCACGACACGGTGGTGGCGATCGAGCCGATGACGAAGACGGTTGGCGGCGGCTATGCCGCCGATGCCGCCGCCGACCACCAGAACCGTTTGCGACGTGGCCGACGCCATCAGAAGACCCGCACAGACGAGCATGAGGCCGAAGCGGTGAGTGGGTTGATGGTCATGTGGCTGACTCCTCTATGAGCTGGACTGTCGGGTGCCGGCGGTGGGATCGTCGCAGGAATCGGAGCGGCTCAGCGTCGCCGGTGAGGGCGATGCGGCGCTCGGGGACTGGGTTACCGGAGAGCTGGCTGCCGTGGCATCTCATCGCGTCTCGCTGGCGGTTGCGGTCGACCGGGAGCCGGACGTGGATCTCGTCAGCGGCCCTCCCCACGAAGTGGGCGTTGAACTCGGCGTTGAGCGTGTCGGCGACGTGACGGTCGAGGCTCCACGCCAGCACGGGGAGGTCGAGCCGGTCGGCGACGGCCATCGCCGCGACGGTCGCCTGGATGTGATCGGGGTGGCCGGTGATCCCTCCCTCGTCGAACACGAGGAGCAGGTCGCTGACAGCGGCGTACGGCTGGATGTCTGCGACGAGAACGCCGATGTCGACAGCGGACAGGTGGCCGTCGGGATGTTCGAACTGGTGGACTCGGGTGACGCCGAGCACGGCGGCTGCTGCTTCCAACTCGCTGCCTCGTGCTTCGGCGAGATCAGCGGCGGTCCCGAGCGAGGAGGCCTCCCCTCGCGTGAGACACACGAGGTCGATCGAGGCACCCCGGGCGACGAGCGTCGAGATCACCGCGCCGAGACCAAAACTCTCATCGTCCGGATGGGCGCACACGACGAGCACCCTGCCAGCGGCTGAGGCGAGATCGACGGTGTTCACTGCGACGCGCTCCGGTCGAGGCCGTCAGGCTCGGCGGGCTCTGGAAGCTGGATCGTGAGGACCTGGAACGCGCCGAGACTCGGGGCGAGGCGACGACCACAGCGTTCGAGTGCGGGCGACCAGCGTTCGATCATCGGCAGAGACCGCGGTGCGAACAATCCCGCACGCAACGCGCAACGACCGTAGGGAGCGCCGAACTCCACGAGCGTGCGGCGGTCGAGGAACCGAGCCGCGTTCCACGGAGGCTCGCTGAACTGGTGCCGATTCCACCAGCCCCAGGGGCTCGAACGATTCAGCGAGCCGACCACCACCCGACCGCCAGGTCTCGTAACTCGGGCCAACTCGGCGAACACCCGGACCGGGGCGGCGGTGAACTCGCAGACGGTGACGGCGAACGCGACGTCGACAGAGCGGTCCGGGAGTGGGATCTGGTGGGTGTCGCCGAGCACGAGCGCGCCATTGGTCCTGGTCCGGGCGATGGCGAGCGCGTCGGGGTCGCGGTCGACGCCGATCACGTCGGCGCCCTCGGCCTCAAGGCGATGCATGAACCATCCCGGGCCGCACCCTGCATCGAGCACCGCACGTGCTGTGATCGGGCCCGCTGCAGCGAGCAGCATCCGGTGCTCGATCACAGTCGCGTGGCGGCCCCACGGGCGGTCGAACCAGGCGTCGTACGCGGCGACCGGGGCGGTCCAGCGCGACGGTGACTCGACGGTGATCATCGGCATCAGAACGTGACAGTCTTGTCGGCCCACAGTGTCCAGTCCGTGACTGCGTCGAGGGTCGACCGGTGGGCTTCGGGGACGAGCATCGCGTCGTCGCGCTTGGCGAGGTTGCCGGCGAGGCGGAGGCCGTTGTAGGAGCGTTCGTCGCCGTAGGCGGGACCTTGCAGGACGACTAGGACTTTCATGGTGTCATCTCCTCGTAGGAGTGGATTCGATCGGGAGGCGGGCGTTGCGCCACTCGGGAAAGCCGTCCTCGAGACGTCGAGCGCGTCGCCCGCGACGGCGCAACAGCTGGACGGCTTCGTCCGCGAACACGCAGTACGGCCCGCGGCAGTAGGCGACAACATCGACATCGGTGGGGAGGTTGCGGAGTCGACGGGCGAGACGTTCGATCGGGATCGACACCGCTCCGGCAATGTGGCCGGCGGCGTATTCGGCACCGGGGCGGACATCGATGACGATCACGTCGCCGTCGGTGAGGCGACTGGCGAGTTCCTCGCGTCGGACCTGTTCGAGGTCGTCGCGGTGGCCGAGGTATGCGACGGCGAGGTCGTCGATCGCGTCGTGGTGGGTGACGGCGACCTCGCGTAACGATGCCCACAGGGTGGCGACCTGTTCGGAAGCAAGCCGGTAGTAGACGCGGGTGCCTGCTCGCCGGGTGGTGACCAGGCCGACGGTTGCCAGTGTGCGGAGATGGAACGATGTGTTGGCGATGCTCTGCCCGATCTGTGCGGCGAGTTCATCGACGTGACGTTCGCCTTGGGCGAGTACGTCGATGAGCTCGGCTCGTCGGCCATTGCCGAGTGCTTTGGCGACGTCGGCGAACCCGTCGAACAACGCGTCCTTCTTCCCTCGATCTCCCACCGTTACCTCCATGTTCAAAGTTCTACTTGACAAGATAGCGTCATGGTCGCGACTATTCAAGTTGATCCTTGAGGAGGCTGTTGTGCGTGTCCATGAGTTCGTCGATGAAGGCCTCGGGCACTCGTCGTATGTGATCGACCTCGGCGACGGCACCGCCGCAGTCGTCGATCCGCCCAGGTTCCCGACAGCCCAAGAGGCTCTCATCGAGTCGCTCGGGCTTCGGCTCGGGTGGACGCTCGATACCCACTCACACGCTGACTATGTGACCGGCAGTCCAGCGCTCGCCGCCCGATCGAGGGCGACGTTCATCGCTCCGGCCGCTTCACGACTCGAGTCGCCGCATCGAGCAGTACGCGATCGGGAGCACGTCACGCTGGCCGAGGGCATCGATCTGGTCGCATTGGCCACGCCGGGCCACACACCCGACCATCACGCCTATGTGCTCACCGATCGCGATGCGCCGGTGGCGTTGTTCTCCGGCGGCTCGCTGATGGTCGGCACCGTCGGACGCACCGACCTGTGCGGACCGGACCTCGCCGAGTCATTGGCACATGACATGTTCCGGTCTCTGCGCCGATTCGATGATCTTCCCGGCGACCTCGCTGTGTATCCGACCCATGGGGCGGGGTCGTTCTGCTCGGCACCTGGCGCGTCGCAGCGCATCTCGACGCTTCACCACGAACGCGTCACCAACCCGCTGTTCTCGATCACCGACGAGAACGTGTTCGTCGAGCGACTGGTCGCCGGCTTCGGGACATTCCCTACCTACTTCGCCCGACTCCCCGAACTGAACCGGCTCGGTCCGAAGCGTTACGACTCGCTCCCGCAGCTCCACGCTCTGCAGCCTGACGATGTCGAGCGTCAGCTCGCCGCCGGAGCCGTCATGGTCGACGCACGCCCGTTGGCTGCATTCTCGGCGGCGCATGTTCCGGGCTCGTTGTCGAACGTGCTGCGGCCGGTGTTCGCGAGTTGGCTCGGATGGCTGGTCGAACCGGACCGACCACTCGTGTTCGTTCTCGACAGAGACCAGGACCGCGATGACCTCGTTCGCCAGTGCCTCGACGTCGGACACGAGAACCTCGTCGGCGAACTCGCCGGCGGCTTCGACGCCTGGGTACGGTCAGGCCGACCAGTGAGCACCATCCCGCTCGTCGACCCCGCCGCCATGACCGGCCAGCTGATTGATGTCCGCCAAGCCAACGAGTACACAACCGGGCATGTGCCGGGCGCAGTCAACATCGAACTCGGCAGAATCGCGACGACTGACCTCATACCCGGACCGGTCACGGTCATGTGCGGCCACGGCGAACGGGCCATGACCGGTGCCAGCCTTCTCGCCGCCCGAGCAGGTGCCGACGTCGCCGTCCTCGACGGTGGGCCCGACACCTGGTCAGACGCAACCGGTCATCCACTGGAGACGGGGCCATGAGTACACCGACCACTCCTGGGCAGGCCACCGAGGCACCGTTGCGGCTCGGCCTCAAGGAGAACCTGGCTCAGTTCTCGCTTCTCGTCGGTGTCAACGCGCTCGTGGGGGGCATGATCGGCCAGGAACGCACGGTGCTCCCGCTGCTCGCCAAGGACGAGTTCGGCCTCACCGCGTTCACCGCCACCCTCACGTTTATCGTCGCATTCGGCGCGGTGAAGGCAGTCACGAACTTCTTCGCCGGCACCCTGTCGGATCGCTATGGACGCAAACCGGTCCTCGTCGTCGGCTGGATCATCGCCCTCCCGATCCCACTGCTGCTGATGTGGGCTCCGACCTGGGGATGGGTCGTGTTCGCCAACGTGCTGCTCGGCGTCAACCAGGGCCTCACCTGGTCCACGACGGTAATCATGAAGATCGACCTCGTCGGTCCCGCCAGACGCGGGTTCGCTATGGGACTCAACGAAGCCGCCGGCTACGGGGCCGTCGCTGTCACCGCCCTCGCCACCGGCTATATCGCCCAACATGCCGGCCTCCGTCCCGAACCGTTCTTTCTCGGCATCGCCTACGCCGGCCTCGGTCTCGGCCTGTCCGTCTTCTTCGTGCGCGAGACACGCGATCACGCCCGCCACGAGGCCGCCAACCACGTCTCCGCCAACGACACTCACCACGACGCGTTGACCACAGGCGAGATTTTCCGGCTCACGTCGTTCCGCGACAAGGCACTGTCGTCGTGCTCGCAGGCTGGGCTCGTCAACAACCTCAACGACGGTCTCGCCTGGGGACTGTTCCCGATCTTCTTCGCCAATGCCGACCTCTCGATCGGCCGCATCGGTGTGCTCGCCGCGCTCTACCCCGCTGTGTGGGGCCTTGGCCAGCTGTACACCGGCGGGCTTTCCGATCGGATCGGCCGCAAGCCACTGATCGTCGGCGGCATGCTCACCCAATCCGTGGCGATCGCCTGGATCGCCGCCTCCTCCAGCTTCACCGCATGGGCAGTCGGTGCGATGGTGCTCGGTGCCGGCACGGCGATGGTGTATCCCACCCTCCTGGCGGCGATCGGAGATGTCGCCCACCCGAAATGGCGGGCACGATCCGTAGGCGTCTATCGGCTCTGGCGTGATGGCGGTTTTGCGATCGGCGCGTTGCTGGCCGGCATCCTCGCCGACCTGATCTCCATCCCTGCGGCGATCTACGCCGTCGCCGCACTGACCGCCCTGTCCGGGTTGGTCGTCGCCACCCGCATGTACGAGACCCATCCGCGATGAAACCGTTCCAGGAATCGTGGCGCCGAGTGAGCGACCTACAGAGCGATTTCTTCGTGGAGGCGGCGGAACTCGGTCCAGAAATCGGTTCGGCATTTGCCGGTAATCGACTGACGACGGGTCGGGTCGGCGCACGTGCCTGCCGGGCTGCCTGGCGCCGGACGGATCTCCAGGTGTCCCGGCTTGCCCGACAGCTTCGACGCTTCGGCGATCCAGTCCTGGGCGGTCACGGTTTCGTCACCGCACCAGTTGGTGATCAACGCCGGTGTGCCGGCGGCATCGAACAACGATTCAATCTGATCCTGCATGTCGAGCATGTGGATCGGTGTGTGCGGGCTCGGCTCATATGGGGCGATCATTGAGCCGCCGGTCAGCACCGACGAAATGTGCATCCCTGGGAATGAACCCGACACACCCATCAACGTGTTCAGCCGGGCGATCGTGATCTTCAAGTCGTAGGCGCGAGCGCAGTACCTGGCAACGGCCTCGACGCCAAGTTTCGATGCGGGGCTCGTCGGCGCGTAGGCGGTGGCACCACGCCCGATCGGGTCGGTCTCGGTGTAGGCGTGCCACGGGTCCGTGTTCGGGCTGTAGATCCCCATCCCCGACATCACGAGTGCCGCCTTGGCGTTTCGACAGTGGTGCAAGAGCAGGCCGGCACCTTCGACGTTGGTCCGCAGAGCATCCTCGAGATGGGCGAGATCGGCCCGCATCCACGCCAGGTGCAGTACGTACGTGAAGTCATCTGGCAGGTCGCTGAAATCGCCGTCGCCGAGATCGACCGTGCGAGTCGTGACGCCGAACGCTTCGAGCGTGTCTCGATCCGACAAGATCCGAACGGGCTCGCCGGCGACCGAATGGTAGTGCTCCTTCTGGCGGCCGCCTGCCTCAGCGAATCGAGCGATACCCCACACCTCGTTGTCACGAGCGAGGAACTCGGCGAGCGGGCGCGCCACGGTGCCGGTCACGCCGGTGATCAGGATCTTCTCGTCGGTCAGCATGAGGCAGCGTCAGTCGGTGGTCGTCACGCCGAATCGGTCGATGTAGAAGCCGAACCGTCGCTGCAGACCGGCGCGGCTGAGTCCGAACTCCTCGGCCGTGTAGTGATGCTCGCCGTGCTTGGTCTTCGGGTGGTCGGCAATGTACTGAGCGACACTGGTCCGTGACGACTCACCGAATGGCACCCCGAACTTGGCGCAGATCCCGGCAACAGCTGCGGCGGGATCGCGCATCAGGTCCTCGTAGTGGAGGTCATGAATTCGCGTGTCGGCATCGACAAGGGTGTCGCGGACGTCGAGTCCGCGGCGCAGCACGATCTCCTCGAACGTTGCCCACTCAGGTCCGAATCGAGCCGGATCGAATCCCGGTGTCGGCGAGCGCATGTAACCGGTCAGGCTGCACACCGACGGGATCACGGTCGCCGGGTCGCGATGAGTCCACACGAATCGTGCATCGGAGTACCTCGCCAGCAACGCGTCGAGCGCGATCAGGTGCTTCGGATACTTCAGCACCCACTGCCCAGGGTTGCGCCATTGCAGATGTTGCAGCGTGTGCCGATGCGCTTCGAAGGCGGGCGCGTAGTCGGCGTTGTACAGCCAATCGCGATAGGTCGGAACCTCGAAGCTGGCGAGCAACGCCTGATGGATGAAGCTCCAGTCGTTGAGCAGGTTGCACTGTTCCGGTCGGGTTGCGGCGACAGGGTGTCGCCTCTGGAGGTCGACCGGCATCCGATCGACGATCGCTTGCGCCTGAGCGATACGCGGGTCGGTGTCGAACGTCGCCGCCTCTGGCGGGGGCGATGGCATCACCATCTCCCAGAACATTGGTACGCGGACCCCTTCAACGGCGCCCATCAGGCCGTGCAGGAGCGTCGAACCGGTGCGCGGTAAACCGACGATGAAGATCGGAGCGGTGATCTGCTCGTTGGCGATCTCGGGAAATCGGTTGCGGTCGGCGACCAACACCAAACGCTTGGCGAGCAGCGAGACCAGCGTGCCACGCGCCTCGTCGATCCGTGTCCCTTCGAGCTTGGCCTCCCGGTTCAGGGCGTCGGTCAACATGTCGAGCGGTTCATGAAACGGTACGTCACCGAAGTCATCGAGTCCGGTTTGGGCGACGGCGAGCTCCATCAGTTGGTCACGACGCAGGTCAGCTGGCACGGATCCCCCGATCTGGTTGACAGTTTCGTCAAGTTCGGTGTTCACAGTAACGAACCAGGTTGCCGGAGGAACTACCGTTCCTCCATGGATCTCTCTGGGGCAGCGATCGTCGGGATCGGACGAACGGCGTACACACGCAAATCAGGGCGCACCGGAATCGCCCTCGCTGCCGAGGCAGTCAGGGCAGCGCTCGACGATTGTGGGCTGACCGCCGCCGACGTCGACGGAATGACGTGCTTTTCAACCGGCGATCCGGCCAGCCCGCTACGGGTCTCCCACGCGGTCGGGATCGACGACATCGGCTGGGCGGTCAACACGCTCGCCGGCGGAAACGCCGTTGTGACGGTGATGGCCAATGCCGCAGCAGCGGTGATCACCGGCCTCGCCGAAGTGGTCGTCGTGTACCGGGTGCTCGACGCCAGCACCCGTTACGGCAAAGTCACCGGTGCGGTCACGGTTGGCGGCGCCGAACAGTTCGCCGCCCCGCACGGCTATCTCGTGCCCCCGCAGTGGTTCGCGATGTGGGCCCGCCGTCACCAGCACGTCTACGGATCGACCAACGAAGACCTCGGGGCGATCGCCATCAACGGACGCAACCACGCCGCCAAGAACCCGCACGCGATCGCCCGTGATCCGATCACGCTCGACGACTACCTCAACGGGCGGATGGTCGTCGAACCGTTCCGGGTGTTCGACTGCGCCTACGAGGTCGACGGGGCGGTGGCGCTCGTGCTCACCACTGCCGAACGGGCGGCCGATCTCAGACACAAGCCGATCTATCCGATCGGCGCCGCCGATTCGACCGGAGCCGGCGGCGTTGCGGACTACTGGGACGACATGACGGCGATGTACTCGCGCGAGGCCGCTCCCCGATTGTGGTCACGCACCGGGTTGACCGCCGCCGAGATGGATTTCGCCTGCATGTACGACTGCTTCACCTACACGGTGATGGCAACGGTCGAGGATTTCGGATTCTGCGAGAAGGGCGAGGTCGGCGACTTCTTCCGGTCGGGGCGTGCCACGTACGGCGGCGATGTCGTAATCAATCCCCACGGCGGCCTGCTGTCGGAGGGATATCTGCACGGGCTCAACCATCACTACGAGGCGGTCGCCCAACTCAGGGGTGAGGCCGGAGAACGTCAGGTCGCCGGGGCCGAAGTTGGTTTGGTTTCGGCAGGGGCAGGGCCCTACGGCGGCGGGATCGTCTATGCGAGCGCCCGGCCATGAGCGACATCGACTGGATGACCCTGCCGCCGCCGCAGCCCGGGCCCGACTTCGACACGATGCCGTTTTGGGAGGCGACCGCCGACGGGCGGTTGATGATGTGCCGGTGCACATCGTGCGGTCTGTGGCAACAGCCGCCGCTGGAGCGATGTCGCGCTTGCGCCGCGCCGAACGGGTTCGAACCGATCGACGGGACCGGCACGATCTCGACGTTCATCGTCCAGCGTCAGGGGGCCGTCGTCGGGTACTTCGACCAGGTCCCGTACGCGGTCGCGCTGGTTGACCTCGACGAGCAACCGGGTTTGCGTTTGCCCGGTCGGATGGTCGATATCAAACCCGACGATGTCGAGATCGGGATGCGCGTCCAGGCCCGGATCGAAGATCTCCCCGGCGGCGATTTCCGAGTCGTCGTCTTCGCCCCGCTCTGATCGGTTACTTGATCACGAGTCCGACGGGGTGGGCACCGAACAGCTGGCGCGCTCCGAGACTCAGTTCTTCGACGGTCAACGCTTCGCCACTCTTCGATGCGTAGGTCCCGTCGATCGTGTAACCGCCGACGCGTTGCAGCTTGTGGCCATCGACTCGCAGCACGGCACCGCTCAACCAGCCAGACTCTTCGCTGCACAGCCAAGCGACGAGTGGCGATGCGTTGGCCGGGTCGAGCCGGTCCCAGGCGCCGCTGTCGTCCGCGTCCATCCCGATCGCGGCGAGCATCCGAGTGGCAGCGATCGGTGACAACGCGTTGGCGGTCACGCCATAGCGCTGCATCTCGATCGCCGAGATCGTGGTCAACATGGCGATCGCCGCCTTGGCAGACGCGTAGTTGGCCTGACCAACGTTGCCCCACAGACCAGCGCCGGACGTGGTGTTGACGATCCGGCCGGACACCGGCTTGCCGGCCTTACCCTGCTCACGCCAATACCCGCAGGCGTGACGAGTGACGGTGAACGTGCCCTTCAGATGGACGTTGATCACGGCGTCGAAGTCATCCTCCGTCATCGACGTGAGCATTCGGTCGCGCAGGAAACCGGCATTGTTGACGACAGCGTGAAGGTCACCGAACTGTTCGACGGTGTCACGAACCAGTGCCTCCATCGCATCCCAATCCGACACCGAGGCACCATTCGTCACCGCAGTGCC
>JANOTN010000064.1:0-10841 GCA_031416375.1 Ilumatobacteraceae bacterium | reverse complement strand
GGCGTGACGATGGGCACGATGATGCGCACCGCCAGAGACGGTGTCAACACGGTGCAGTACCCGCACGAGAAGGAAACGCCGCCGATTCGTGCTCGCGGCGTGATCGCTCTACGCGAGGACAACTGCACCGCGTGCATGTTGTGCGCCCGCGTGTGCCCCGACTGGTGTATCTACATCGAGGGTCACAAACAGCTCGCCCCGCCTCGTCGAGCTGGTGGCAAGCCACGTCAGGTCAACCATCTCGATCGCTTCGACATCGACTACGCGCTGTGCATGTATTGCGGTATCTGTGTCGAGGTGTGCCCGTTCGACGCCTTGTTCTGGAGCCCTGAGTACGAGTATTCCGAACCTCGAATTGGCGACTTGTTGCACGACAAGACCAAGCTCGGCGAGTGGATGGAAACGGTGCCGGAAGCACCGGAGTTGGAAGTCGGCGCGGAGAAGAAGAAATGATCCTCTCGACCGTGTTTGCTGCTGACGTCAATGTTGCCCAGAACGTTGCATTCGGGATCATCGCAGCTTCGATGATTTTTGCCGCGCTGGCCGTCGTCACGACCAATGATGTCGTGCATGCTGCGCTGTGGTTGATCGTCGTGCTCGGCGGTGTCGCCGCCCAGTACATCCTCGCCGCAGCCGAGTTCGTCGCCGTCTCCCAGGTGCTGGTGTACATCGGGGCGGTGATGGTGTTGTTCCTATTCGGCATCATGCTTACCCGTGCCACGATCGGTCCAGACACCGACCTCAACAACAAGGGTTGGGGTGTTGGTATCCCCGTTGCGCTGTTGCTACTCGGCGTGCTCGCCTACTCGGTCATCGATGCTTTTGAAGACACGGTGCTGGTTGACCAGTCACAAGCACAAATCGCCAACACGACCACAGCGATCAGTGACGGTTACCTCGGGAACTACCTCGTGCCCCTGATCGCCCTTTCGTTCATCCTGCTGGCGGCCGCGGTCGGCGCCATCGTGCTGGCCAGGAAGGATTAGCCGAAGGTGTACGCGGTCAACTTTCTCCTTTCGATGGCGGGTTCGTCGTCCGCTCCGCTTACTTCGAACGCCGCTGTGCGACTCGTCGCTGGCGCTTCCCTCGTCGCCTCTGGCTGCATCTGATGTATGCGGTCAACTTTCTCCTGTTATCGGCGGTGCTGTTTTGCATTGGCGTGTTCGGGGTCATCGCTCGCCGTAATGCGGTGATGGTGTTGATGTCGATCGAGCTGATCCTGAACTCGGTCAACCTCAACCTGATCGCCTTCGCGCTGATCAACAACAACGTCGACGGGCACATCTTCGCCCTGTTCGTGCTCGCCGTGGCCGCTGCCGAAGTCGGCGTCGGACTCGCGATGGTGCTGATGATCTACCGCAACCGCCGTTCGATCGCCCTTGATGAACTCTCGGAAATGAAGGGCTGAGCCGATGCTGGCGCAAGAGACAGAACACGCCGTCGCGGCTGCAGGCTGGTTTATTGACCACGCCTGGCTGATCCCGGTGATCCCAGCCGCCGCTTTCTTCGCGATCATCTTCTTCGGGAAGAAGCTGCCACGTGGGGGTAGCGAACTCGCCCTGGCGAGCATGATCGCTTCACTGGTGATCGCCGCCGGTACGGCATCCCAGTGGATTTCGCGGGTCAGCGCCGCGCACGGCGAAGAAGTCGAACCGGTGATCAAGCAGTGGACCTGGTGGCAGAGCGGCGGGACCAAGTTCGGGATCGGCCAACAGATCGACGGGCTAGCCGCGATGGCCCTGATCCTCGTCACCTTCATTTCGACACTGGTGCTGCTGTACTCGACCGAGTACGTCCGCGGCGATCGGCGGTATACGCATTTTTTTGCCAGCATCACGCTTTTTTCGTCCGGCATGTTGGCGATGGTGCTGGCCCCCAACATGGTCCAGCTGATCCTCGGCTGGGAGATCATGGGTCTCTGCTCGTTCCTGCTGATCGGGCATTGGTGGGAAGAGGAAGCCAACAGTCGATCGGGCCTGAAGGCGTTCCTCACTGTCCGTGTCGGCGACATGGGGCTGCTCGTCGGCACGGCGATGCTGCTCGGGATCTTTGGCACGCTCGATATCGCCGGGATCAACGAGATGGCCGCATCCGGCGAATTTGGAAGCCAAAAGATTCTGATGTGGGCTGCCATCGCGCTGTTCATTGCCTGCATCGGCAAGTCCGGCCAGTTCCCGCTGCACACATGGCTGCCTGACGCGATGGCCGGCCCAACCCCGGTCAGTTCGCTGCTGCACAGCTCGACGATGGTCGTCGCCGGCGTGTTCCTGGTGGCGCGGCTGTATCCCGTGTTCCACGTCGGGCTTGAAATCAACGTGCACGGCCAATCGTTCAATCTGATTGCCGTAATCGGTGGAATCACCGTGCTGATCGCCGCTGTGCTGGCGTTCGTGCAGGACGACATCAAGAAAGTGCTCGCCTACTCAACCGTGAGCCAACTCGGCTACATGATGATGGGCCTCGGTGTCGGTGCCTGGACGGCGGCCGTGTTCCACATCTTCACGCACGCCTTCTTCAAATGCTGTCTGTTCCTGAGTGCTGGGTCGGTCAGTCATACCGCAAGTCATCACAGCTTCGATATGAAGAAAGACATGGGCGGGATCTGGAAGAAGATGCCGGTCACGTTCGGCACCTGGATGGTCAGCACGTTGGCGCTGTGTGGCGTGCCGTTCGTCAGCGGCTTCTTCAGTAAGGACGAGATCATCGACTCGGCCAAAAACAACAGCTACACGGTGTTCTACTTCGTCGGGATCATCGGTGCCTTCATGACGACGGCCTACATGACGCGTGCGACGTATCTCACGTTCTTTGGCAAGCCCCGCGGCGGAGCAGCTCATTTCATGCATGCGTTCGACACTGGCGATCACAATCTTGGTCACGGTGCCGAGCGAAGCGCCAGCGACGAGGCACACGCGGCGCGAGGAGGACGCCAAGCGGACGACGAACCCGCCATCGAACATCTTCATGCGCCTGTTCATCATTCGGCTCCGTTGCCGTTCGCAAAGACCGATTCCCCTTGGCAGATCACGACACCGCTGCTGATCCTCGGCTTCCTGGCTCTCGTCTCCGGATATCTGAATGCGGCTCCGCTCGGCAAGAGTTGGCTCAGATTCGAACACTGGACCGAGTCGTCGATTGGACTGCCCTTCGGCGAGGGCCTCGCCGCAGTGCCGCACCCGCCCGAGTTCTCGTGGGGCAATGCGCTACCAGGGCTCGTGCTCGTGGCTGCGGGTTTCGTTGTCAGCCTGCTGTTGTGCAAGGCCGTGTTCGGCGGCGAGAAGTCACCGGTGGCACGATTGGTCGGGCTGACGAAGCGAAACAAGCTGGCCGGTGCCGGGCACAGGTTCCTGGTCAACAAGTACTACCTCGATGACCTCTACGAGAAGGTCATCGTGCATGGCGTCGCCCACCCGATCGCCAAAGCGGCGAACTGGGTGAATCAGAACGTGATCGACGGAGTCGTCAACGGTGCCGGGCGCACCGGAAAACGAACCGGCGATTGGGTCTACCGCAACATCGACCAGCGTGTGGTCGACGGTGCGGTCAACGCTTCTGGCGCGGCTGCTTCCGGTACCGGTGGCGCTCTCCAGCCCTTGCAATCCGGCAAAATAAACCAATACGGCGCGCTGCTTTTCGGTGCCGCCGGGGTTGGTGCCATCGTCCTCATCATCCTCAACGTGTAAGGCACGACAATCATGGAAGTCCTCACTAACGACACTTGGCTGCTATCGGTCGGCACCTTCTTGCCGCTGATCGGCGTTTTCTTGATGATGTTCATCCCGTCATCAGAGGAAAAGACACATAAGCAGATCGCCATCGTCACCGCCGGTGCCACACTTGCCGTCGGCGTCTACACGTTGATCCAGTTCCAGTACGACAAGGCCGAGCAACTCCAGTTCTATGTCAACGAGGAGTGGATCAGCGTCCTCAAGTCGAACTACACGATCGGCCTCGACGGAATCAGCCTCCCGCTGTACATCCTCTCGATGGCGGTCACGTTCCTGGTGGTGATCTACACCTGGAACAACATGCCAGACGCCGGGAACGCCAAATCGTTCCTGATGTTGATGCTGGTGCTGCAGGTTGGCATGGCTGGTTCGTTCATCGCTCAGGATCTGATTCTGTTCTTCGTGTTCTTCGAACTCGTGCTGCTGCCGATGTACTTCATGATCGGTGTGTGGGGCGGCGAGGACCGTCAGTATGCCTCGCTCAAGTTCTTCCTGTACACGATGTTCGGCTCAGCGTTGATGCTGGTGGCCTTCCTGGCGCTGTTCTTCCAGACCGGTGCCGAGAGCTTCGGTTTCCAGCATTTGATGGAGGCCGGTGCAGGCATCGACCGTGACGTTCAAATCTGGATCTTCGCTGGCATGTTCATCGGCTTCGCCGTCAAGGTTCCCATGTTTCCGTTCCACACGTGGCTGCCCGACGCTCATACCCAGGCTCCGACTCAGGGCTCCGTGATCCTGGCGGCGATCCTGCTGAAGCTCGGTACCTACGGTTTTGTTCGGATCGCGCTCCCGATGCTGCCGCAGGGAGCCAAGGCGTGGGCACCGGTGATCGGCATCCTCGCTGTGGTCGGGATCATCTACGGTGCCCTCGGGTGCCTCGCCCAAACCGACATGAAGCGTCTGATCGCCTTCTCGTCGGTCGCCCACATGGGTTTTGTGATGCTCGGGATTTCAACACTGACGACGACCGGGATCAACGCCGCCCTGTTTGGGATGGTCGCCCACGGTCTGATCACGGGGATGCTGTTCTTCGTCGCCGGATCGATCAAACACCGCTACCACACGCTCGAGATCAAGCGCCTGTCTGGCCTGTTGATCCAGATGCCCAAGATGGGCTGGGTTCTCGGTTTCTGTGCGATGGCATCGCTCGGTCTTCCTGGTTTGGCTGGGTTCTGGGGCGAGTTCCCAGTAATCTTGTCGGCCTACCAGCCGGCTTTCGGTCTCAGTGAGGCTCTGTTCCGAACGCTGATGGTGATCGCCGCGCTTGGTACGGTGCTGGCCGCCGGCTACCTGCTCTGGCTCTACCAGCGCACCGCCTTCGGAACGCCAAGCGAGGAGTTCGGCGGCAGCCACGGTGCGCATGGCCACGTGAACGCAGGCGGCGAGGGAAGCGCCGGCGACGAGCCGCACGGAGGCAGCAGCCAAAGCGCAGCGGAGGCCAGTGCCGACCACAAGATACAGGACGTGACCCTCATCGAGTGGATCTCGTGGTCGCCGTTCCTGATCGCGATCCTCGTCTTCGGCGTGTACCCGCAACTGATGTTCAAGATCATGGACCCGGCTGTCACGCAGCTCGTTGAGCGAGTGGGGGCCGGCATCCCGTGATCGGTGCCCTCCTCGCTCAAGCCGCCGACTGGAAGGCGCCGCACATCGATTGGCATGCCCTCGCGCCGGAGATCGTGTTGATCATCGGAATTAACGTGGTGCTGCTCGTCGACCTCTGGATCGATGAGTCCAAGAAGTGGATGGTGGCCTCGCTGGCGGGGTTTGTGATGCTCGCCGCGTTCGTCCCGGTCGTCACGCTCGCCGTTCTCGGTGATGACGTGCGTTCGATGTTCGACGACCGCTATGTCGTCGACGATTACGCCCTGATCTTGAAAGCGCTGTTCCTGCTGGTCGGCTACGTGATTGTGTTGCTCAGCCAGAACGAACTTGAGGAGGGCGGCTACTACCAGGGTGAGTACTACCTGCTGTTGTTGGTGAGCATCCTCGGCATGGTGATGATGGCATCGAGCCGAGACTTGATCTCGATCTTTATTGCGCTCGAACTGCTCTCGATCCCGGCCTACATGATGGCTGCCTGGCGTAAACGTGACCGCAAGTCGAATGAGGCCGGAGTCAAGTACTATCTACTCGGCGTATTTGCTTCTGGCGTGCTCCTGTACGGCATGAGTTATCTGTATGGCACGACGGGCAGTACCAAGTTGACCGACATCGCCGCTGCTCTCGACGGTGACAACTTGCTGGCGATGCAGGTGGTGGCGGTTCTGTTCGTGATCGTCGGATTCGGATTCAAGGTCTCGGCGGTTCCGTTCCACACATGGGCTCCTGACACCTACGAGGGCGCCCCTACGCCGGTGACTGCGTTCCTTTCGGTCGCTTCGAAAGCGGCCGGCTTCGTCGGGTTGGCCACGATGTTGTACGTCGGGCTCCACGCCGCCGCCGATGTGTATCAGCCGGTGATCTGGGTGCTGGCGGCGTTGACGATGACCGTCGGTAACGTGCTGGCGCTGCGCCAGACCAACATCGTTCGGCTGCTCGCTTATTCGTCGGTCAGCCAGGGCGGATTCATTCTGATGCCGCTGGCCGTGATGGGTACCGACCTCGGTGTCGCCGAATCAGCGCTCAAGTCGGTCGTGATTTATTTGTTGATCTACGCCTTCTCGAACCTCGGTGCGTTTGCCGTGATCATTGCGGTCAGTCGCAAGACCCGCAGCGGAGCAATCACTTCGTTCGGTGGTCTGATGAGTTACGCCCCCGGACTCGGCTTGCTGATGACGATCTTCGTTGCTTCATTGACCGGTGTCCCACCGCTCGGAATTTGGATCGCAAAGCTCCAGTCGTTCAAGACTTTGCTCGATGCCGGCAGCACGGCCGCCTATGTTCTCGCCGTGATCGCTGCCGTCAACACCGTGATTTCTGCGGCGTACTACATGAAGATTCTCCGCGAGATGTGGATGAAGCCCGTTCCTGACGGTGACGTCACGCCGATCACGCCGCCGCAGCCAGTCTGGGCAGCGCTGGGGATCTGTGCCGCCGGCACGATCGTGCTCGGCCTGCTCCCGGGCCTCGTGATGGGTTTCGCCGATCTCCCCGACCTCACCAGCGCATTCGGCCGATAGCCGCTCGCACCAAACCCGGCCAACTGTCTGCGTGTAACCGTCGGTGGGTTGATGTGACGCAGACAGAACGGGTCGTGGCGTTTGATCAGTTCATGGCCGAGGCGCTGTATGGTGCCAACGGCTTCTATATGACGGGTGGCCGGGCCGGTCGGCGCGGGGATTTCATCACGTCGCCCGAGGTCGGTCCGCTATTCGGGGCGATCGTCGCTCGATTCCTGGATGCGGAGTGGGAACGGATTGGCCGCCCCGGCGAGTTCACGGTTGTCGACGCCGGAGCTGGGCCAGGCACTCTGGCGCGATCCGTGATTGCCGCTCGGCCGGCCTGCAGCGAGGCAATCCGGTACGTCGCCGTTGATGTCTCGCCTGAGCAACGCCAGCAGCATCCGGTCGGCATCGAGTCGTTGGCTGAGATGCCCGTAGGGCTATTCGACGGCGTGATCATCGCCAACGAACTGCTCGACAATTTGCCATTCCGGATGGCGGTGTTTGACGACGGTTGGCGTGAAGCGTTCGTCGTCGAACTGCCAGACGGGTGCCTCGTGGAGCAGCTGAGTGCACCGTTCGACCCGTTGCCCGCCGTGCTCCCGACGGAAGCAACTCTGGGAGCGCGGGCGCCGTTGCAGAACGCAGCTAGCCGGTGGGTGGCCGACGCTTGCTCCAGGCTTCGATCTGGCGCGCTCGTGGCGATCGATTACTGCAGCCCGACGACCGCCGCACTCGCTCAGCGACCGTGGAGGGAGTGGCTGCGGACCTACCGACAGCACGAACGCGGCGGGCACTACCTCACCGAGCCGGGTACGCAGGACATCACGACCGAAGTGGCGATCGACCAATTACCCGTGCCCGAGGCGATCCGAACCCAAGCACAGTGGCTGCAGCTCTACGGCATTGACCAACTCGTCGATGAAGGCAAGCAGTATTGGACCGAGCACGCCACCCGACCCGACCTGGCGGCAATCAAAATGCGCAGCCGAATCGGTGAGGCCGAAGCGCTCCTCGATCCGGCAGGTCTCGGAGCCTTTGCAGTTCTCGAATGGCGAGCCTGACGCCCACGGATCGAGGAGGGCTTCGCAGCTGGCTGACCACATCGGAGATGAAGCAGAACTTGCAGAGTTCACTTGGAATTCACAATCCGGAACCTGTTTCGGTACGAACAAACTGGGTACACGTCCCACACATCCGGCCACAGTGTGGCTGCAACCCAGGAGGTTCCCATGCACAGACCATCTATCCGAACAGTGAAGCGCGGTGCCGTAGTCGGCGCTGCGCTTGCGCTTGTTGCCGGATTCGTCGCCAGCGGCGGCCCATCCGGCATCACTGCGTCCAGCCACCGAGAAGCACCGCTGATCGCAGGCGACCCGCGCGCCGACAACACCGACCTGTATGCGTTCGTGAGTCCCGACGCGCCCGACACAGTCACCTTGATCGCCAACTGGATTCCGTTCGAGGAGCCCAACGGTGGTCCCAATTTTTATCCGTTTGCCGATGACACCCAGTACAACATCAAGATCGACAACGACGGTGACGCACTGCCAGATGTGACCTACACCTGGGTGTTCGACACGGTTATCCGTGATGACGGTCAGTTCCTGTACAACACCGGCCCTGTCACGTCTGTGGACGACCCTGACCTGAACTACTACCAGACGTACGACCTCACGGTGACCACTGAAGTTGGTGGTGTGACGGCAACCGTTGCCCTACTCGGCGACGGCGACGGCGTGCATGATGCAACTGATCCAATTGCTGCGCCCTCACTAGTGGGGCCAGGGTCGATCCCTGACTATGCGCCACTCGTCGACGGTGCCACGTACGACCTGCCGGGGGGCGGTCGGACCTACTCGGGTCAGGCTGACGATCCGTTCTTCCTGGACCTGAGGGTGTTCGACCTGCTGTACGGAGGCAACCTCACTGAAGTCGGTGAGGACACACTGGCGGGCTACAACGTCAACTCAATCGCCATCCAGGTTCCCAAGATCCTGGTTGCGGGCGGTGGCTCACCCGAGCTCAACCCTGTCATCGGCGTGTGGAGCACGACTGATCGTCGGAGTGCCCGTACTGCGAACGGCGAGGGCGTCCCCGCCAGCTCGTTCGTGCAGGTGTCGCGACTTGGCAACCCACTGGTCAACGAAGTCGTGTTCCCCCTGGCGCTCAAGGACGCCTTCAACTCGATCTCCCCCGAGATGGATGCGACGATTCCTGCCGCTGTCGATGCGGTGACCAACCCGATCCTGCCGCCGCTGATCGAAGCGATCTACGGCGTTCCCGCCCCTGACGGCCCGCGCAACGACCTGGAGGAGATCTTCCTGCAGGGCATCAGCGAGGCCAACGCCGGGCTCGGCGGCGATCCTGCCGTGGTACTTCCGGTTGACCTCAACGGTCACGACCTGAACACGGTGCAAGCCACGTTGCAGCCATCTGAGCAACTTCGACTGAACATGTCGATCGCCCCGTCCGCTGTGCCGAATCGTCTGGGGATCTTCGCCGGCCAGTTCGACGGTTTCCCGAACGGACGTCGTCTGGTTGACGACGTCGTCGACATCGCCATCCAGACCGTGATGGGTGCCGCCCAGTCCGGCGTAATCGTCGCTGCGCTCGCTCGTGGCGATTACGTCAACCGCAATGACCGGGACTTCGGGAGCACATTCCCATATCTCGCGCTGCCGCATAACAACAGTGTCAACCAGGGTCCAGAGCGTGCGCCCCGGACGGCGGAGTTCGTCGGCATCCAACCCGAGCGACTACTCGAGACACGTACGGGGGACTATGTCCAGGTGGGTTATTCCGGCTCGAAGCCCGTTGACGGTCAAGTCGTTGCAGTGAAGGTAACGGGAGTCGGTGCATCGATGGTGCCCAACGACGCCTCGGCTGTTGCTGTGCGTGTCACTGCAACCGAAGCGGTCGGCCCGAGCTGGGTAATCGCATATAACTGCGATGACCCCAGGCCGAACGCCTCGAACGTCAACACCACCGGGGATCCGAACAATGCGTTTGGCAACCTCGCCATGGTGGGGATCAGCAATGCCGGAACGATCTGCCTGTACACCCTGAGGTCCAGCCATCTGCTGGTCGACGTGAATGGCTTCGTGCCGTCGACGTCGCCGATCGTTTCAGCAGGTCCCGAGCGACTGCTCGAGACCCGGCTCGATTACACCCAGAAGGGTTACTCCGGCCCGAAGCCGTCGGCCGGTCAGATCATTAAGCTTGACGTGACCCAAGTCGGGAGCAGTCAGGTTCCGGCCGACGCCATTGCCGTGTTCGTCAACGTCACTTCGACGAGGTCAACGGCGAACGGCTTCGTCACCGTGTACGCCTGTGACCAACCACGGCCGTTGGCCTCGGTGCTCAACTACGAGCAGGACGCGACCATCCCGAACATGGTGGTGGCTCCAATTGCTGCCGACGGAACGATCTGCCTGTACACCCTGGCATCCACCGACCTGCTGGTCGACCTGCTCGGGGTGATCCCAGCCGGCTCCGAATACGTCGCCGCTGGTCCTGAGCGGATCCTCGAGACTCGGGCCAGCGAGGGCCGGATCGGTTACACCGGAGCAAAGCCGATTGCGGATCAGGTCATTGAGGTTCAGGTAACCGGAGTCGGAACGGCGCAGGTACCCGAGTTCGCAACGACGGCGTTCCTGAATGTAACAACAACCAATGAGACGGCGCTGGGATTTATCACGGTCTTCCCGTGCGGCACCCAACGTCCGAATTCATCGTCTGCCAACTTCCGGGGTCCGGGAACATCGACGGCGAACCTCGTCGCCGCTGCGATTGGTGACTCAGGTCGTGTCTGCATCTATGTGCAGAACTCGACCGATCTAGTGGTTGATCTCATGGGGTACTTCCCGGGGATCGGCACAACGATCTGATACTGAAAGTTGTGGTGGGCCCCCACAGGGGGGCCCCCCCAACCCACGCCCAAAACCACGGGAGGGCAGGGTAACAAGGAAACCCCAACCCCCCCGTGGGTCCGGTGGGGGGGGGGGGG
>JANOTN010000063.1:0-14893 GCA_031416375.1 Ilumatobacteraceae bacterium | reverse complement strand
AGTGAAGTCGACGGCCCCAAAGATCCACATCTGCGGCGGTGGCGCCCAGCTCTCGACGAAGACACGCACAATCGGTGTGTCGAGGTCTTCGGGTGTGGTTTCTCCGGATGGGCCGTAGTGGCGGACACCTGACCGTCCGGCCTCTAACTCGGCGAGTGCATCGCGATGGGCCACACGGTCGAGTTCAGGATGACCGAGCGAACCGAGCGGCGCGTGCTCGGGACGGACAATCAGCTTGGCTCCGGTGTTGGGTCCGTCGATCACGGTTGCCAATGCAACTGGTTGCTCGGATCGGATCGCGGCGGCGAGCGCGTCGAACAACAAGCTCACCAGTTCAGCTCCTCGATGAACAGCCGGATCGTGCCGCCGCACGTGAGTCCGACGGCGAAGGCATCGTCGTCGCTGTAACCGAACGTGACGATTCCGGCTGCGCGATCGCCCTGCAGGATCGAGAGTGATTCGGTCACGACAGCTCCTTCGACACAACCGCCGCTCACGCTGCCGACCACTTCTCCTGACTCGCTGACGGCCATCGCCGCACCTGGGTCACGTGGACCCGAGCCCTCGATATCGACGACTCGCGCCAGGGCAACCCGCTTGCCGTCAGCTCTCCAGCGATCAATGTCATCCAACAGATCCTTCATACGTTCAGTCTGCCTGAACTCACACCCGCCAGACTCATACGGCCCAGACTCATACGGATCGGTCGTGGCCAGCCCGATAGGGGGCGCGAATCTCGCGCTTGAGAATTTTGCCGGCACCGGATTTCGGCAGAGGCTCG
Source organism: Ilumatobacteraceae bacterium (assembly GCA_031416375.1). Taxonomy (GTDB): domain Bacteria; phylum Actinomycetota; class Acidimicrobiia; order Acidimicrobiales; family Ilumatobacteraceae; genus Ilumatobacter. The sequence continues at coordinate 14,112 of JANOTN010000063.1, read as the reverse complement.
TGACGGACAGTGATCGAGCGCGGGAGCTTGTATCCGGCGATCGTTTGGCGGCAGTGATCAATCAGTTCGCGCTCGGTGGCGGCGGACCCGGGCTTGAGTACAACCTCGGCGTGCACGGCCTCACCCCACTGTTCGTGAGGCACGCCAAACACGGCCAGTTCCAACACGCCGGGATGGCTGGCGAGCGCGTTCTCGACTTCCGTTGTGTAGACGTTTTCGCCGCCAGACACGATCATGTCCTTGGCGCGATCGACGATGAAGATGTACCCGCCCTCGTCGACCGAGGCGAGGTCGCCGGTGTGATACCAGCCGTCAGGGGTGACAGCCTTGGCGGTCTCGTCGGGCCGATTCCAGTAGCCGGGCATCATGTTCGGGCCACGGACCGTGATCTCGCCCACTTCGTTGATCTCGCACAGCGACTCGTCCGGGCGTCGGATTTCCACGTCGACACCGATGCACGGCGTCCCAGCGCTCGCCAAGCGGCGCAATCCATCGGCATCGCCGGTGATTGCCAGTTGATGGTCGAGCGACCCGAGTTGCGAGACGTGTGGGCACATCTCGGTCATGCCGTAGCCCTGCGAGAAACCGCATGGAAGTTCGTCCATCGCTCGTCGCAGGAGCGCGACTGGCATCGGCGATGCGGCGTACAGGCACATCCGCCAAGAGGACAGGTCACGTTCCGCGGTTCCTGGATGGTTGAGGAACATATTGATCATCGTCGGCACCAACACGCAGGCACTGACCCGATGTTGCTCGATCATGCGGCCGACGAGGTCAGGATCGAATCCGGGGCACGTTATATGCGTGCCGGCGACGAGGGTTTGGGCGAATATGTTGGCGATTCCCGCGTTGTGGAACATCGGGGTGAGGTGAAGAAACCGATCTGATTCGAACAACGGATTTGCCCACAGCATGTGTTTGGCGTTGACCATCAGATTGCCGTGCGTCTGGATCACGCCCTTGGGTAGGCCAGTCGTGCCACCCGTGTAACTGATACTGGCGATGCAGTCTGCGTCGAGTTCGGCGGGCACAGGTGTGGGGTCGTGCGCGGCGAGATCGTCCCACGTCGGTGAGCCGTCAGGCGACGGCCCGTCGTCCATCCACACCACCTGGGTGAGCGACGGGCACTGGTCGCGCAACGCGGTGGCCGTGGCCCAATGCCGGGCATCGGCGATCACGACGGTCGCCCCGGAATCGTTGATGATGAACTCAAGTTCGGCGGTCGCCAGTCGGAAGTTCAGATCGGTGAAGATCAGACTTGCCGTCGGGATTGCGAACCATGCTTCGAAGTGACGAAACGAGTTGAGCGCCAGCCCGGCGACTCGATCGCTGTTCGCACACCCCAGCGACCGGAGGCCACCGCGCAGTCGACCGACGCGGTTGGCAAGTTGGCGGTAGGTGAGTTGATGCTCGCCATCGATCAACCCGACCTTGTCGGGTTTGACCATCGCCGCTCGCCGCAACGGGGTGTCGAGCGTGCCGTGCCGAAACGGGATCGCAACCATCTTCACATCATGTCAGCAGGCAGTCAGCGTCGTCACCGATCACTGATCACTGATCACTCTCGCCAGTTCTTCCATGGCATCGATCGAGTGGCCCTCGACGAAGGCATCGATGTGGGGGAGCGCGGCGGCCATTCCGCGGGCGAGTGGGGCGTATCCGGGTGTCACCTTGAGCGGGTTGACCCACACCAGTTTGTGAGTGACTCGGCGAAGCCGAATCATCTGCTCGGCCAGCACCTCTGGGTCGCCGCGGTCCCACCCGTCAGACAGGATCACCACGATCGCCCCACGGGCCATGCCGCGTTGCCCCCATTCGTCATTGAATGTCCGCAGTCCTTCGCCAAGGCGCGTGCCGCCGCTCCAGTCGCTGACGCGAGTCGTCGCCTGACGGAGCGCTTCGTCAGGGTCACGCGACGAGAGTTCGCGCGTGAGTCGTGTGAGTCGGGTTCCAAGCGCAAACGCCTCGACTTTCTGACGACCGGAGACTGCTGCGTGAACGAATCGGATCAGTGCTCGTGCATACGGTTCCATCGAGCCGCTGACATCGAGCAGCAGGACCAGACGTCGGCTCCGAGTGCTCGGTTTATGAAAGTGTCGACGCATCGGTTCGCCGCCCGATCGCATCGCCGCCCGGATCGTCCGGCGAACATCTGGTCGGTTGGTCTGGCGGTCTGTGGTGGCGAGACGAAGGGATCGGCGTGGCGATCCAACCAGTCGCAATCGGGTCATGAGTTGCTGAGCTTCGATCAACTCGTCGTCGGTGTAGTCGGCGAAGTCCTTCTGACGGAGTACCTCGGTTGCGCTGAATCGCAGTTCGATCGTGTGGTCGTCAGACCCATCGGCCTGATCAGGGCCGTTGTCGTCGTCCTCGTGGTCTGAGTCGTCGTCGACAGCGAGGGTGATGTGTAACGGTTCGTCCTCGAATGAGTCGAGTCTGCCCGCCGCAGCGTGTTCCCAGAACACCGTGAACGCTCGGTCAAACAGGTCGTGGTCCTCCGGCCGACGAACCAATGTCGTGCGGCCTGCCCAGAATGTGGTGTCGCGGTCTTCGAGCCCTGTTACGGCCAGCGCCTCACCGAACGCGATGGTCGAACTCGTCGGAACGGCCAGGCCTGCTCCGCGGAGCACGCGCGAGAAGGCGACAGCGATCTCACTGGCGTCACGCGTGTTCGCCATAGCAGTCGATCAGGGCACTCGATCAGTTTGCGGCCAAGCCGCGCTCAAGCGCCTGCTTGACGATCCCGGCCAAGCCGTACTGCTCGACGCGCTGATGATCCTCGCGATACTTGAGCACCGTGCCGAGGGTGGTGGCGACGCTGCGTTCGTCGAGCTTGGTGACGCCGAGCTTGCCCAGTGCGGCGGCCCAATCGATTGTCTCGGCGACGCCAGGCGGCTTGTAGAGGTTGAGGTCGCGCATCGTCTCGACGGCAGCGGCAACTTGGCGGGCGAGTGACTCGGATGCCTGGGGAACGCGGAGTCGCACGATCGCCACTTCGCGGTCGAAGCTGGGATGCTCAACCCAGTGATACAGGCAACGGCGCTTGAGCGCATCGTGTACGTCACGGGTGCGGTTCGAAGTGAGGATCACGATCGGCGGAGTCAGTGCCCGGTAAACACCAAGCTCTGGCACCGTGATCTGGAAGTCAGAGAGGACTTCCAGGAGGTACGCCTCGAACTCGTCGTCGGCACGGTCGATCTCGTCGATCAGCAGCACCGGCGGTGGGCCGTCGCCGTGGGCGATCGCACGCAAGAGGGCGCGCTTGATCAGGAATCGTTCCTGGTACAGCTCGGCCTCGACAGCGTCGGATGATCGCCCGGATGTCTCACCTGTCGCCTCAGCGGCACGCAGGTGCAGCAGTTGCCGGGCATAGTCCCAGTCGTACACGGCCTGCGAGGCGTCAATTCCCTCGTAACACTGAAGTCGGATCAGGTCGCCACCGGTCCACGCCGAAAGCACCTTGGCCAGCTCGGTCTTGCCGACCCCCGCCTCGCCTTCCAGCAGCAGGGGCCGCCGGAGTTCCAACGCCAAGAACACCGCAGTCGCCAGACCCTCGTCGGGTAGGTATCCATGCTGCGTCAAAGCAGCGCCGACGTCAGCAGGTGTCACAACGCCGACGCTACCGAACGTTTGGTGTCAGACACCAAACGTTCGGCGCTTAACTGTCGAAGCCGAGGCCCATTTTGTCCAAGCCTTTGAGCCAGACATTTCGCTTGCCGGTCTTGTCTTCGCGGTTCATTGCCCAGCGGGTGGTTTGGATGCCAATGAAGCGAAACGGTTCGGGAGGGAACGGCATCGGACGCGATTTGACGAACTCGGTTTGGGTGGCGAGTGACCGTCGTCCGTCGAGCAGGTCGAGCATCACCGCTCCGCCGAATCGTGACGATGCCACACCGAGCCCGGTGTATCCGAGGGCGTACGCGACTCGGCCGCCCATTGCGCGACCCCAGAACACGGTGAATCGGCTTGACGTGTCGATCACCCCGCCCCACATGTGGGTGAACTTGACGTCGGCCAGTTGTGGGAACGTTTCGAAGAAGTGTTGGCTCAGCTTGGCCCAGGTCTCGGGGCGACTTTCGAGGTCGGTTGAGACCTTTCCACCCCAGTAGTAGATCGCGTCGTAGCCTCCCCACAGAATCCGGTTATCGCTCGTCAGCCGGTAGTAGTGGAACTGGTTGGCGAGGTCCGATAGGCCCTGCCGGGCACCCCACCCGATTGATACCATCTGCTCGTCGGTGAGTGGTTCAGTCACCATGCAGTAGTCGTAGACCGGTGCGATGAAGTTGCTGAGCCGCTTCAGGACTGGTTTGAAGGCGTTGGTCGCCAACGCCACCTTGGCTGCCCGGATCGTACCCAGTGGGGTGGTGACGATCACGCCGACACCGTCTCGTTTGAGATCAAGCGCCTTGGTGTCTTCGTAGATTCTGACTCCCAGTGATTCGGCGGCAGCCTTCAAGCCCCACACCAACCGGGCTGGGTCCACGAGTGCGCAACCGTTCTTGATCCAGAGTCCTCCGGTGTAGATCGGAGAGTGGACCTGTTCCTGCATTGCTTCGGCGTCGAGCCAGGTGACGTCGTGGCCGAGTCGGGTGAGTAGCTCGTACTCGGCGCGTACCTCGTCGAGGTACGACGGCGGGTGGGATGTGTTGGCAACCTCGATCACACCGGTGCGTTCGTAGTCGCAGTCGATCTTGTATTTCTTGATCGACGCCTCGATCTCGTTCAGATTGCGCTGCCCGAGTTCTTCGAGTACCTCGATCTCGTCGGGCCAGCGCGACATGCCGTTTCCGATCCCATGGGTCAAGCTGGCGTCCATGAAGCCGCCGTTGCGTCCACTGGCAGCCGAACCGACCTCGTGGGCATCGATCAGGACAACGTCCTTCGACGGGTCACGCTCTTTGGCGATGATTGCCGTCCAGAGTCCGGTGTATCCACCGCCGACAACGCATAGGTCACAGCTTTCGGTGCGAACCAACGTTGGGTTCGAGTCGGGTTGGTCGACATCTTCGTACCAGTACGGGTATTGGTCGGCGTCAGCAATCGCGTCTAGGTGACGCTGATCAATCGAGTCAGAATCGTCTGACATGTCTCACCTGCATCCTCGGTTGCCGAGAGTGTAGGTGACGCGTGTGATCAGGCGGCGGCTGCGGTGTTACCGATGGTGTCAGGCACCTGCTGTAACACCCGCCACGCGTGTGATCAGGCGGCGGCTGCGGTGAGGGCTCGACGAACGAGCACCTTGGCGAGGTGTGTGCGGTACTCGACGCTGGCGTTGAGGTCGGCTTGCGGATCTGCTTCGGCGGCGGCTTGCTCGGCGGCGTCAGCGATCGATGCGCCGTCGGCCAATGCTGTTGACACGCTGGTTGCGAGGATCGGAACGGAGCCCATGTTGACCAGCGCCACGCCGGACCCGCCGTTGCCGCTCCATGCCGCGACGCCGACGATTGCCCAGTCCTGGGCACGTCGATTGAACTTCTGGAAACCCCAACCTGCGCCGTTCATTTTCGGGACCCGGATCTCGATCAGCATCTCGTCTGGCTCGAGCGCAGAGGTGAGGAAGCCCTGGTAGAAGTCGCCAGCGGCGATTTCGCGGGTGCCGTTGGGGCCCTGGGCAACGTACGTCGCACCGAGCGCCAGCGTTGTTGCCGGAAGGTCAGAAGCCGGGTCGGCGTGGGCGATCGAGCCGCCGATTGTGCCGCGGTGTCGTACTTGCGGATCGCCGACATAGCTCGCAGCGTGCGACAGCAATGGCACGTGCTCGGCCAGCAGCGCCGACGTCTCGACATCCATGTGGCGGGTCAGTGCACCGATCGCCACATGGTCACCGGCGTCACGGATGTACGACAGATCGGTCAAGCGGCCGATGTCGACCAGCACCGTTGGCTGGGCCAAGCGGAGTTTCATCAGGGGCAGCAAGCTGTGCCCGCCGGCCAGGAACTTGGCATCGTCGCCGTGCTCACCGATCAGGCTGATCGCCTCTTCGGCGGAACCCGCCCGGACGTAGTCAAATGCTGCGGGAATCACTTCGAGCCTCCTGCGGCTGCGGCGAGCACGGATTGAACGATGTTGTGGTAGCCGGTGCAACGGCACAGGTTACCTTCGAGGCCGATCCGGACTTCTTGTTCGGTCGGGCTCGGGTTCTCCTTGAGCAAGCTGGTGGCGGCCATCACCATGCCTGGTGTGCAATATCCGCACTGCAGACCGTGGTTCTCCATGAAGGCCTGCTGCATCGGGTGCAGTGTGCCGTCGGCGGCGGCCAACCCTTCGATCGTGAGGATGTCTTGCCCGTCGGCTTGGACGGCGAGCATGGTGCAACTCTTGACCGCCTCGCCGTTGAGATGCAGCGTGCATGCACCGCACGACGACGTGTCGCATCCGATGTTGGTACCGGTCAGGCCGACGGTTTCACGGACGTACTGCACAAGCAGTGTGCGTGGTTCGACGTCGTTGGTGTGCGTGACCCCATTGACGGTGACGCTGATCTCCACGTTGACTCCCCTTGGTCGCAAAGGTGGACCGAGTTCTAGATGCTGCTGGTAGATGCTGCTAGCTCGCCGACATTAACGCATCGGTCGTGCTCATCATGCCTCATGGAGCGCCCCACTGGCTAAGGGAACCTGCTGATCGGGACAAGTTTTCCTGAAGCAACAAATGCGACTCGGAACCACCGGTCGCTCCGAATCGCATTTGTTGCCGCTCAGTTCCGCCCCGACCCGGTGTTGACCTTCACGGTAACCTGGCGTTATGGCTGACACGATGGCTGACACGATGGCGGCACGGCCGACTCTGGTGCCGCCGAGCGCGTCGACTCCTGACGTGCTTCCGACCGAGCGACTCAACGAACGCGGGAAACCATTGCATGAACTGCGTGACGAGTTGCGCCGGATTCCCAACGCGCGGAACGTCTTGACCACGGTCTTGTGTGTTGCCCAGTCGTTCGGGGTCGTACTTGCGGCCGCCTGGATCAACACGTGGTGGGCGTACCTACTGGCATTCTTACTGATGGCGCGCGGCCACGCTTGCCTTAACATCCTCGCCCACGAAGCTGCCCATCGACTGCTGTTTTCGAACCGCCGTGCCAACGACTGGACGGGTCGGTTTGTGCTCGCCTATCCGTCGTATCAGGCGATGCTGGCGTACCGGCGTGTTCATTTCGCGCATCACCGCGACGAGATGGGCCCCGACGAACCTGACATTGCGTTGTACGCCGGATATCCGATTCCGATTGATTCGTGGCGACGCAAACTGACGAGGGATCTGACCGGCGTGAGCGCAGCCAAGAACTTTGTCTCGCTCGGCAGGGCGGTTCGTGCTGGTCGTCGAGAGGCGTGGATGATTCTCGGATATCACGTCGTGATGTTGTCGCTGTCGATCGCCTGGGCGCGACCGTTTGCGTACATCGTCTGGATCGTGTCGTGGTCGACGCTGTGGAAGTTCTCGAACCGGCTTCGGGCGATCGCCGAGCACGGGGGCATGATTCGCTCACGCGATCGCCGCCAAACCACTCACGTGATCCACCAGTCGCTGATCCCGCGTTACTTGATGGTGCCGTACTACACCGGCTGGCATATCGCCCACCACGTCGACATGGGGATCCCGTGGCGCAACCTGCCACGCTTTCACGACGAACTGGTCGCCGCTGGTTGGGTGACTCCTGAGATCGAGTATCCGACCTATCGAGCCTTCTGGAAGGCAGCCTCGTCAGGTTGATCTATGCGGTCGGTGCGACGACTGGCGAGGTGTCGACGAGGGCGCTGATGTCGGCCCTCACCGACGCCGGAACAGGTGTTCGCGCCACGTAGGTGATCGAGCGAAGCGTGATGCCTTCGATCTCGAACGTGACGTCTACCGACACGTCGCCTTCGAGGGCGAGCGCTGCCGCTGGATACGAGGCGATCAACGTTGCTCCGGTGGCGGTGAAGGCTGCGACCGTCACGGTGGATGGTGCGCGAAGCGAACTGATCGGGTCGGTTACCGGGGCGGGGTCATCCAACTCCTGCCACACGCCTGCGTCGAGCACCCATGTCCCTTCCGGCAGGATCACGTATCGGACAGTGGTGTTTTGCGACGTCACGGTAAGACGTGTGCCACCGGCGATGTGGTCGCCCTCGGCAGTCACGGCGACGGCACCGTTGACCGTTGCGGTCGTGACGAAGTGGTAGCCAGGTGAAGCCGAATCGAAGGCCTGCTGGAGCAGTGTCGGGCCGTCGGGTGAAACCGGTGCGGCGGTCGTTGGAACGATCGAATCGACAACCGGGGTGGCCGTCGTGGTTGACGCCGTCTCAGACGTCGCAAGTTCGGTGGTCGCCGTTTGGGCGACAGATGCAGGCTGGGTGGTGGGGCTGACGGACTCGTCGGAACCGCAGCTTGCAAGCAGCCCAAGGACGAACACAGGCCCGGCCCCTCGGAGGAGGAGCCGGGCCGTGTGGAATCGACGATCAATCACTGTCGTGGTCGTCGTCACCGTCACCGTCACCGTCACCGTCGTCGTCACCGTCGTCGTCGTCGTCGTCGTCACCGTCGTCGTCGTCGTCGTCGTCACCGTCACCGTCGCCACGATGACTATCGTCGTCGTCGTCATCATGGTCGATGGTGGTTGGCACGACACTGCCGTTGACCGTTGGGTCGACTCGGTCGCAGCGGATCTTCTTGCTGACGCCAACCGTCATGGACCCACCTTCACCGCTGACCTTGATCGAGATCCGCTCGTCGTCGCTGAAGCGAATCTTGGCGTGGTTGCCATCGACGTCGACTTCGGCGAGAACGCTTGATGCGACGTCGCTGACCTGCCCATCGGTTGAGACCACGTAGGTGACGCTGGCGATGGTGCCATCGCACAGCTGCGCGGTCCACGTATGCGGCCCGGCAGCCGGGCCGTCAGCGAGCTGGAGGCCCTGGAGGCGTGACAACCTTATGCTGAGCTTGGCTTGCGTTTCGCCGTCTTCGGTTTCGAGTGTGGCTTTGATCCGGAGTGATCGGGTCTGACCGTTCTGGGAGAACTCGATAGTGACGGAAGCCGATTGCTCGATTTCGTCGTCGTCGTCTTCCGTCTCACGAACGGTGTCTCCGATCACGAAGCCGACAGGCGAAGTGACGCTGACCCCGGTGATGTCAGGCCCGCCATCGGCCCCAGCGCTGACGGTGAATTGGACGGTGGTCGGGTCGCCAGTCTCGAAGACGTCACCGGACCATTCACCTGCGCCGATGATCTCACTGAGTTGGCCGGCGCGGGCTTCGACCCGTGCGCCACCGTGTTTGGCGCTGACCTTGACGGAGATGGTGCCGTCTGTGTTGACGAACCTGACTCGATTCGGCTTGACCTGGGTGACGCTGAACTCACCGGCCTGGTTGAGTGAAACGTCGACAAGCCCGCCACCAGCGTCGGTCGTGACGTCAACGATCAGCGGGCTGCCAAGGAGAGGCAATGTAAACGTCGACTCCGCGGCTGCGGCAGGTGGTGGAGCTGGAACCGTGGTGTCGTCTGCAGCGGCAATCCCGCCGCCGACTACGAACGCCGCAAGTAGGCAGGCACCGGATGTGAAAACTTTGGTGGAACGCATTCATCCTCCTTGAGGGCTTTGCCCGTTTGGGTTACACACTGCATCATCATCGGCTCGGAAGCGCCCGAGAAATAGTGAAGATTCATCTAAGATCGAGCAGGAATTTGGCGAACGGGCGGCTTCGGACTTAGCCGAACAACTCGATCAGGTCCTTGATCGCCAGGTAGACGAGGAAGCCGATCACTGTTGTGCCAAGCACCGTGTAGTGCCAACGCTTCGAGTGGTCGGCGCGCCAGAAACGGCGGATACTCATCGAGATTGCCACCATCGCTGCGGCACCGATGGTGAGGCCGATCCACGGCCCGACACCAGCGGCGACGCCGATCGCGGGCAACAGAAACGGAAGCACGAGGTACATCACCATGCAACGCACGGCGGCGACGAGAATCGAGGTCTGGAAGGCCTTTTGGGCGTCGGCAGCGGTGGCCTTGGGGCCGTCGAGGGGCAGCCGGAGCAATCGTCGCATGAATCGATCAGCCGACGACGTAGCTTCCCGGAGCGGAGGCGGAACGCACAGCGTGTATTCGACGGGTGGAGTGCTCATGGCTGACGCCAACGGTACGGGTGTTGGATCAGGTCAACAACTTCGCTGGGCGTGTCGGCGAGGGCGATCGCCCCGGCCCCGATCAGTTCCTCCGGCGTGCCATATCCCCACGTCACGCCGATGCACGGGATTCCGTGGTGCATCGCGCCGTGCACGTCGTGGTTGCGGTCGCCGACCATCACCACTCGCGTGTCGAGTTCGGGCTGGTTGTGGAGACCAAGTTGGCGCAACGCGTGATCGATGACCTGGGCTTTTGTGCGGCGTTCACCCGTCAGGGTTGCTCCGGCTCGTACATCGAACAGGTCGGAGATTCCGAAATAGTCGAGGATCGGGTGGGCCGTTTCCTCGGGTTTGGCAGTGGCGACCGAGATCGAGAAGCCGTCTTCGGTGAGTGCCGACAGCATCTCGAGCACACCGTCATACAACGTGTTTTCGAACGCGCCGATCATCCCGTACCGGACACGGTAGGTGTTGATCACGCGTTCGAGCGCGTCGTCCGGGATCCCGATTGAGGGTAGACCGAGTTCGAATGGCGGGCCGATCACGGATCGAACCTGTTCCGCGGTCGGCTCCGGAAACCCTTCCTGCCTGCATGCCCATTGCAATGAGCGCATGATCCCAGGCTCAGAGTCGCTCAACGTGCCATCGAGGTCAAGCAGCACATGAGTCGGGCGCATCGGTGCATACGGTATCTGAGCCGTTTAGTCGTCGAGCTTGTTGAGCCCGGTCCGGGCGAACCACATCGCCAGCACACCGAGCACACCGATCGCCAGCAAACCACCCCACGAGTCGGACCACGTGACCTCGCCGAGGAACCCGGTTCGAGCCAATCGGAGGATGTTGGTGAGCGGGTTGATCCGGGCAACGCCGTGGAGCCAACCGGTCATCACGTTGAGCGGGCTGTTGGCGTCGGTCAGGAAAAGCCCGAACAACAACGTGAGCTGCATGATCGCGGCGGCACGCATGTCGCGGAACCGGTAAGCCAGTCCGAGCGCCCAACCCGTTCCGACGGTGGCGATTCCAATTCCGGCTGCCGTCAATGTCAGGAGTCCCAGCACGCCGTCTGTGAGTCGGGCTCCAAGCAAGCTACCGACGATCGTGACGAGCACGATCGCAAACACGGCTCGCACCCAGGCCGCCAGCAGCGGGCCCATCAGCAGTGAACGTCGCGGTGCCGGTGACATCCGCAGGCGGTCGTAGAAGCCACTTTCAATATCGCGAATCGTCGTGAATCCGATTCCTAGTCCGGCGAACGAACAGCCCATCACGACCGCCAGTGGGAGATACCAGTTGGCGGCATGGTCGGTTGGGAAGCCGGGAATCTCGGTGACACCTCGGTAGGTGCCGGTGAATGACACGACTTGGAAGGTGGGCATCAGGAGGGCGGGGAGGAACACCGAGGGGAGCCTCAACAGGTTGCGGACACTTCGGATGGCGATCCCGCCGGCGCTCGACAAGGTGGCGCTCATGATGCCTCCAATCTTCCGCGAAGGGCGCGCAGCGAGAGTGACACGGTCAGCACTGCGAGCCCGAGCGGGATCAAGAGCGTTTGTGCCACAGCGGATGCGCTCAGCGATTCGATCGTGAGTGACCGAAAGCCTTCGGCGATCAGCGACAACGGGTTCACGTCGGCGATCGCCTTGTGATAGCCCTTCATCGTCTCGCGTGGGAAGAAGGTCGACGAGAAGAACAGCAGGATGAAGAGCAAGGGGAATGCACCTTGAACGGCTTCGGACGAACCGGTTTTGATTGCCATCGCAGCCATCAGACCGCCAATCGCCAGGGCGACCAGAATCCCGCCGAGGATCATCACCACGACTCCGCCCAAGCCGGACTGAACCGAGAGGCCGAAGGGAGTTAGGACGAGGATAAACAACAACGTTTGCAGGCCGCCGTACGCCATTCCGCCGGCGAGGCGTCCGATCAGAATGCTGACTCGGGAGGTCGGTGAGGCGAGCAGTCGATCGAAGAAGCCATTCTCGATGTCGGTTGCGAGTGCGGTTGCGCTGACCGTTGATCCGAACAGGATCCCCTGGACGATCGAGCCAGCAAGAGCGAAGTCGAGGAACGAGTCGACCTTCGGGAACCCGGGAATGTCGATCGCCTTGCTGAACGATGATGTTCCGAGAGCGACGAAGAACAGCGGGAACAGGAGCGATGGGATCACCATTGCTGGTTGCCGGATGACGGCGATGATCGCCCGCTTCGACATTGCCAGCGTCTGGGCTAGGAACGATTGGCGACGCGTCGGGCGGACGGCGACGGCGGTCATTTTCGTCGCCTCTTGCGACCCTTGCCGGGTTTGCTGTCGGCTCCGCCGGTTGCGTCTCCGGTTGTCTCGGCTCCCTCCAGCCGATGGCCGGTCGCTTCGGCGAACACATCGTCGAGGCTCGGTTCTCGCAATTCGAGGTGGCGGACGGGAATCCCCGCCTCGTCAAGTCGGCGGATGACGTTGGACACCTCGCCGGCACCGGCGGTCAAACCCACGCCGAGCGTGCCTTCGGCGGTGGGGCGGAGTTCTCCGAACTCGCTGAGCACATTCGTGGCGGCGTCGGTTTGAGCGGCATCGACATCGATGAACAGGGTTGGGCTACCGACTTTGGCCTTCAGTTCGGACGGGCGACCTTCGCAGACGATCTTTCCTTGGTCGATGATTGAAATTCGCTCGGTGAGTTGGTCGGCTTCTTCCATGTACTGCGTGGTCAGTAGCACGGTGGTTCCGTCGTTGTTGAGTCGCCGGATCTCGTCCCACAGCGCCATCCGGCTCATCGGATCGAGACCGGTCGTCGGCTCATCGAGGAATAGCACTGACGGTTCGTGGATCAACGACAATGCAAGGTCGAGGCGGCGTCGCATGCCGCCGGAGTAGGTGCCGACTCGTCGATCGCCGGCTGCCGACAACCCGACTCGTTCGAGTAGCTCGCCGGCCTTGGTGTGGTGCTGGGCCTTTGGGAGTCCATAGAGCACGGCCTGCAGGAGCAGCAATTCGTTGCCAGTCATCAACGGGTCGATCGCCGCGTCTTGGAGCGCGACCCCGATGTTGCGACGCACGTCGTCGGCTTGTTTGACGACATCGAACCCGGCGACCCGGCCCGTGCCGCCTGTCGGCCGCAGCAGCGTGGTCAACATTCGAACGACCGTGCTCTTGCCTGCACCGTTTGGCCCGAGGAATCCGAACACTTCGCCCGCCTCGACCCGGAGGTCTACGCCGTCGACTGCCTTGACTGTGTTGTCACCGGAACCGAAGTGCCGCACGAGCCCTTCGGCGATGATGGGAGGTTCACCACTACTGCGATTCATTGATGATTAGCTTGCCTTAACAGTTGAAGTATGTCAACCTATGACTGTGGCAAAGAAACAGCCGATCCGCACCGAGCTTGATGACGCCCTCGTTTTGGCGATCGGGAGGATGCGCGGGGTTTGGCATCAACGGATGCGAGCGCTGGAGCTGTCGCCACCACAGGGGATCACCCTTCGAATGTTGGCCGACGGCCCGCTGCCGATGGGATCAGTCGCTGAGGTGTTGGTGTGCGACGCATCCAATATGACCGGTATTGCTGATCGACTCGACGAGCGCGGCTTGGCCGTGAGGACCGCAGACCCCAACGACCGAAGGGTCAAGCTGCTCGTGATCACCCCCAAAGGTCAGCGCATGATCGAAGTAATGGACGCCCCATTGTCAGGGGAGTTCGAAGGCGTCAACACCCTCAGCGAAGAGGAACGCCACACCCTCGCAGCGTTGCTGAGCCGCGCCTTCAGCTAGTGCCGAACGTTTGGTGTCTGACACCAAACGTTCATCACCAGACAACTCGACGTTTGGCCACCGAACGTTTGGTGTCAGACACCAAACGTTCGGGTTGTAGAACGGTCATCGATGACTGTCGGATGGATCACATCGAAGATCGACAACATGGTGCCGTTATGTGAGACGCATCACCACCTCGTCCAGTGGGCGGCTGGAAACTCATCATGACATCTGGCCGGTGGTAAACCCCGGCGTGCGTACTC
>JANOTN010000062.1:0-10726 GCA_031416375.1 Ilumatobacteraceae bacterium | reverse complement strand
GAGGGGCCTTTGTGACCATCAACGACGAAGACGCCACGCTCGCCAGCGACGGGTCGCCCGTTGAGGCTCGTGTTTGCAACCGGTCTCGCGAGTCGTCTCAGCCGGATGCGATGATTGAGGTCGTCATGGCCATCTCACTCGAAGAGTCGAACGCGGAGATCGGCTGGCTGTGGGAGCGGGTCCGTGCGACACGTCGGTCAGGCGATGCGATCATTGCTCGCCGCGAAGGTCGCTCGAGCGGGGCGAGCGCTCGACTGGCCGCCGGCGCGGAACGATCGGTGCTGGTGCGGATCGGATCAGAAGTACAAGAAGTGTTGCGGGCCCGTTCCTCCTGCCGAGGATAAGGAATGATCCCCGACCTCGACCTGGCGCGGGTCCGCAAATGGATCAACCAGCGCAACGCCGAAATGCCGCCTCGGGCTCGCGACCAGATCCGCTACGAGGTCGACGTCACGGACCGCACGATCACGGTGCTCGAGTGTCGGCCACCGTGGCGCGAGGACTTCGGTCCGGACTGGACTCGTTTCCCGATCTGTCGCTTCCGCTACACCAAGGATCGCAGCGAGTGGTCGCTGTACTGGCGCGACCGAAACCTGAAATTCCACGCGCACGACCTCGTCGCACCAACGGCTCACCTCGACGAGTTGATCGAGGAGGTCAAGCGTGACCGCACTGGGATCTTCTGGGGCTGACCGGTCAATGTGACGTAGCGGCCCCGGCCAAAGAGCGCCGGTGGGCAGACGTGGGCGTGCGCGGCTGTCATCGAGTACCGCTGGCGACGGTCTGCGCGATCTCGACGCAGCGCAGAGCGCGCTCGACAGCCTTCGTCGCCACACCGATCGCGACGTCGTCGGGCTCGTACTCGGCCTTCGTCTTCAGGGGAAGCAGTCGACGCAGTTCTTTCTCCACGGCGACTCCGTCGGAGCCTGCGGTTTGTAGGAGATCGAGCACCTGCTGGTGAGCTTCGCCGGCGGCGCGCTCGCCGAGGCGTGCCCCGCACACTGCATCGGCTGCGTTGATTGCGGCATGGATCGCGAGGCTGGTGGCGGCGATGTAGCGGCCGGCTGTGATCTCGGCCACGGCCGCGTCTGCGTACTCCTGCGCTTTGCCGGCGTAGGCGCGGACCTGAGCGGTCGAGACCGGGCGCGTTCGGACTGGTTTAGGCATCGACCCGCTCGGTGAGTTCGTCGAGCGCCTGGCCGTAGACGACGGTGCCTTCACGATCGATGTTTCGCCAGAGTTCGGACCGTCCGCGCAGCTTGCGAGCTGCCTCGGAAATGGTTGCTTCGACGATCTCGACGTCGTTGCCGGTGATGGCTCGGACCTGGCGGCGCCACACGTCGATCGAGTCCGCCCACCGTTCGTCATCGTCGTCAACGTCGTCGGCACGAACAACTGCGAGATCGATATCGCTCTCGGCACCGGCTTCCCCTCGCGCGAAGGATCCGAAAGCGATGACGCTGACGGCCTCGGGTGAGATCGCCGACGCAGCTTCGCCGATCTGCCGGAGGGCCATCGATCGTGCATCGGCAAGGTCGAGAAGTAGTTGGGCAGCGACGTTGTCGCGGGCGAGCACGAACTGCGATGCAGGCGGCACTTCATGACGGTCGACGATCCCGAGTTCGACCAGTCGCGGCATGACACGTGAGGCCTGGGCGGGGCTCACACCAGCAAGGCTCGCAAGCCGCCGCAAGGTGAGCGGAGCGGTGATCTTGACCAGCACGGCAAGAAGTCGCCCCTGTGCGCCGCCGACGACAGCTTCCACAGGGCGAGCGAAGTCCATGGGGACAGAGTACACCCCAATGTTCCATTTAGGAAATGTTTGTTTCGTCCGAAGCGCCATGAGCGCTCGTTGAGTTTCATCCAGTCGAGAGCTCCTCGCCTTCGGATTACATGCAGCCTGAGCCCGTCAGGTGATCGCAAGCGGCTTGCGACGAGCCTGAGGCCGTTGACCGTCTCGGTGCGGTCGAACACGACCGGGTTAAGAACGCGCCCAATTTGTCCAGCGCGCTACGTCAGCCAACCCTGGCGTCGCGCTTCCAGACGTTCGCGACGAATCAGTTCGCGACCGATCGCGGCACCAACGAGACCCTGCACAATGATGTCGTCCTGGCGGGCCCGAACCCTCAGCCGCTTGATCAGCGAGCGGAGCTATTTCGTGGCCAGCGGGTCGATCGGTTCGTCTCGTTCGATGCGAGGACGCGACCCACCACGGAAAATACGACCGCCCGGAGACGGTTCGTTCACCCGGACGCCGCAACTGCGCGCCCTACGGCGGGCCGAGATGATCGCCGTCGTGATGTGGCGAACGTGGTCTCGGGCCTCGAACACGATCGCATCCGTGGGAGTAACAGCACCAGAAACGACGAGTGCGTCTGCGCGTCATACCTGGTCACGGGATCAAGCGCCGGGCTGGTCGACGTGGGGTTCGAACCCATGCGCGCCGCATCGTACCAGGTCAGAGGCATGATCTGACATAAAGCGGAACGGGAGGGATTCCTCTACACCAGGCCGTTGCGGCCGATTGCTTGTTTGACGATCACGTTTCTCAGGACTTCGTTGGTGCCTTCGCCGACGATCATCAGCGGGGCGTCGCGGTAGTAGCGCTCGACTTCGAACTCGGTCGAGTAGCCGTGGCCGCCATGAATCCGAATCGCGTCGAGTGTCACTTTGGCGGCCATTTCCGAGGCGAACAGCTTGGCCATGCCTGCTTCCATATCTGCGCGGCGGCCGGAGTCGATGCAGTCGGCGGCGTGGTAGTTGAGCTGCTGGGCTGCGGTGATCTGAGTCGCCATGTCGGCCAGCAGATTGCCGACCGATTGGTGTTCCCAGATCGGCTTTCCAAACGTCCTACGATCCTGGGCGTAGCGCAGCGCATCGTCGAAGGCTGCCCGGGCGACACCGATCGCACGACCGGCAACTTGGATCCGACCGACTTCGAGTCCGCCCATCATCTGCGAAAAACCGACGCCCTCGACACCGCCCAGCAGGGCGTCTGAGGGCACATGGCAATCGTCGAAGTGCAGCTCGCAACTCTCGACGCCCTTGTACCCGAGCTTGGGAAGATCACGCGAAACGGTGAACCCGGGAACCTTCTCGACGAGCAGGATCGAGATGCCCCTGTGTGGCGGGTTGGCGGTCGGGTCGGTCTTGCAGAGCAGTGCGATCAGGCCCGACGTGCGGGCGTTGGTGATCCAGGTCTTGGACCCGTTGATCACGTAACCATCGGCGACCGGTTTAGCGACGGTCCGCAGCGCCTGCAGATCGGATCCGCCGTCGGGTTCCGTGAGCGCCATCGTCGCCCGCAGTTCTCCCGTGGCGAGGCGTGGAAGGTACTTGTCCTTCTGCTCCTGCGTACCGAATCGCAGGATCAACTTCGACACAACGGAATGCCCGCCAAACGCGCCTGACAGCGACATCCATCCGCGGGCGATCTCCTCGGTGACACGGGCATAGCAACGACTCGTCACGGCGAAATCGCCGTACGGGGCGGGGATCGCCAACCCGTAGACACCCATCTGCTTCATTTGTTCGATGAGATCTTCCGGGTACGTATTGGCGTGCTCGAGTTCGTTGACGACCGGTCGAACTTCCTCGTCAACCCACCTGGCGACGAGCTCGACGATCTGCTCTTCCTCGGGACTCAGGATGGTCATAGTCGTATGTCCAGCATGTCAGCCGCCCATGCGGAGGCCGGGGGCGCGGGTCTTGAACACGTCGGTGGCGAAGATCTCGCCGAGCTTGGTGGCGTCCCATCGTTTGCCGCCGTTCGAGATCGAAACGTCTTCGGTCCAGCCACCCATCAGATGGATCTTCTCACCCATCGCACGGATCACTTGCCCGCTGACATGGCCTGCCTCGGGGCTTGCCAACCAGGCGACAACCGGGCAGCACAACGACGGGTCCTTCGGGTCGAACTCGTCATCGGGAATCTCGTCTGGCTCCCGGATCGCCGCCCCCGACATGGTCGCCGAGATACGGGTGATCCCGCCAGGTCCGATCACGTTGGACGTGACCCCGATCTTGGTGAGTTCAAGGTTGAGCGTGAGCGTCATCCCGACGATTGCGGCCTTCGCTGTGGCGTAGTTCGTCTGACCGAAATTGCCGAGCAAACCGGCACCAGAGGTGGTGTTGATGATCCTTCCGTACACCGAGCCGGCACCTGCCTTGGCCTGATCACGCCAATGCTGGGCAGCGGCGCGACAGGTCAGCCAGGTACCACGGACATGCACGTTCATGACCAGGTCGAAATCGTCGGCCGACATGTTCCAGATCGCCCGGTCGCGCACGATCCCCGCGTTGTTGACCAGGATGTCGAGTCGACCGTATTCGTCGATCGCCTGTTGCACCATCGCCGTCGCCTGGGTTTCGTCGCTGACGTTGCCGTAGTTCGCCGAGGCCTTGCCGCCGCGCGACTTGATCACGTCGACGACGACGTCGGCGTCGCGCCCGGCACCTTCACCGCTGACGTTCGACCCGAGATCGTTGACGATTACCGTGGCACCATGCTTGGCGAGTTCGAGCGCGTGACCCCGGCCGATTCCGTGCCCAGCACCGGTGACGAGGGTAATCTTTCCGTCGAGAAGACCTGGCATGGTGGGTTCGCTTTCTGAAGTCAATGAGGCGTGTGGTGCGGCGTCCGTGTTGGCCGCAGATCATTGTTGACACTAGCGTCAGATACGTGGCTGATCCATCAGAGCAGATTGCCGACGCAACTGGGTTGGCGATCGAACGGCGCGGTGGAGTCACCGTGCTGCGTCTGAATCGCCCGGATCGTCGCAACGCCATCGATCGTGACACCGCCGTAGCGCTGACCCGATTTCTACAGGACGCCAACACCGACCGCGATCTGCGAGCAATCGTGATCACCGGGGTCGAGGGCCACTTCTGCACTGGTGCCGACGTAGTCAGCGACCCCAACGCCCCCAAACCGAGCACGCTCGACTATCGCTACGCCACCGAGGATTTCCGCCGCCTGTTTCAAGCCCTGTGGGAAGTCGAGAAACCGGTCGTCAGCGCGGTCAACGGGACCGTGGCAGGGGCGGGTTGGATGCTGGCCCTGCTGGCCGACCTCGTCGTGGCCGACCGCGAGGCGCGCTGGACACACGTGTTTACTCGCCGCGGCATGGTGCCGCACGCCGGAGACCCCTACTTTCTGGCACGGATCATTCCGTTCCATCGACTCAACGAAATCGCCATGCTCAGTGACACGCTGATCTCCGCCGACCTCGATGCCTGGGGCTTGATCAACCGTTGCGTCGATGCCGACCAAGTGATGACCTCCGCAATGGAACTCGCCGACCGGCTCGCCGTCGGGCCGACCCGCACGCTCGGCCTCACAAAGAGGCTGTACCGGCGTTCGCTTTCATCCGATATGGCGACGTCGTTCGAGGACGAACGCAACGCCACCGCTTTGATCTCCACCACCGCCGACCGTCGTGAGGGTGTGGTGTCGTTCGTCGAACGACGCCCCCCAAACTTCATCGGCGACTGACGCTTCTAGGAGCACCGATGCCGATCGCTTTATCTGAAGACCACCGCCAACTTGCCGATGTTGCGGCCGGGTTCCTGACTGACCGAGGAGGATTGGCTGCGTCACGTGGCCTGCTCGATTCCGACGTGGAACCGCTGCCCACGTTCTGGGACGAACTGGTCTCGATGGGGTGGCTCGGGTTGCACCTGCCGGAAGGTGTCGGAGGATCAGGGTTCGGATTCGCCGAACTGGTGATCGTGCTCGAAGCGATCGGTCGCGCCGCTGCGCCAGGACCGTTTCTGCCAACCGTTACCTGCTCGGCTGTGATCAACGCACTTGGATCGGACGCTCAGCGCGCCGCCTACCTGCCCGGTCTCGCCGACGGTTCGACGCTGGGTGCGGTCGCGCTCGGTGGCTCGGCGTCGCTTGCGGCTGACGGTGCGCTGTCCGGAACGTCGGGCCTCGTGCTCGGCGGATCGCATGCCCAAGTCGTGGTCGTGCGTTGCGGCGATGACCTTGCTGTACTCGCCGCGCCACAGCTGGTCGCCAAGTCGGTCGACAGCATTGACAAGGCTCGCCGGGTTGCGAGACTGACCTTCGACGGTGCCACCGTCGAAGCAGCCAACGTGATCCGTGGCGGTGCGGACACGGCGATCGCGATCGCCCGCAGCCTGGCCGCCGCCGAGGCAGCTGGTGTCGCCTCGGCAACGCTTGAGATGGCCACCGAGTACGCCAAAGTCCGCGAGCAGTTCGGACGCACAATCGGATCGTTCCAAGCCGTCAAACACCACCTCGCCAACATGCTCGTCGATGTCGAGCTTGCTGCCGCCGTTGCGTGGGACGCCGCCCGCGCCGGCGGCCACGGTCCCCAGGGCGCACTCGCCGGTGCCGTCGCCGCGACGCAGGCGCTTCCCGCTGCTCGGCGTTGCGCCGAGAAGAACATCCAGCTGCTCGGCGGGATCGGTTTCACCTGGGAACATGACGCCCACATCTACCTCCGGCGGGCCTGGGCGTTAGCGACGTTGTTCGACTTCGACGCCGCCACCGATGTGACGGCGATGATCGCCAGCGGTTCGACCGCCAACGAGAGCATCGAACTTCCAGAGGAGGCAGAGCGGTACCGCTCCGATGCGCGTGCGTTCAAGGTGACCTACGACGGATTGCCCGACGAGGCCAAGCTTGCCGCCCTGATCGAGTCGGGATACTGCATGCCGCATTGGCCGAAGCCGTTCGGGCGTGCGGCGGGCGCAATCGAACAGTTGGTGATCGACGAGGAGATGCCAGACGTTGAGCGGCCTCAGTTGGGGATCGGAACATGGGTGCTGCTGACTCTGCTGCAACACGGCACCGACGAGCAGATCGCACGCTGGATCCGCCCCAGCCTCGACGGAGACTTTTACTGGTGTCAGCTGTTCAGCGAGCCGAACGCCGGGTCAGACGCAGCGGCGATTCAGACCAAGGCGACTCGCGTTGACGGCGGCTGGCTGGTGAACGGACAGAAGGTCTGGACGAGTGGTGCCCAAAACAGCAACATGGGGCTTGCCACGGTTCGCACCGACCCGGACGCGCAGAAACATGCCGGTGTCTCGACGTTGGCGATCGACATCAAGGCCAAGGGTGTCGAGGTTCGTCCGTTGCGGGAGATCACTGGCGAGTCACTGTTCAACGAGGTGTTCTTCGATGACGTGTTCGTCCCCGACGACGACGTGGTCGGCGTAATCAACCAGGGCTGGACCGTCGCGCGTGCGACGCTCGGCAACGAACGGGTGTCGATTGGTGGCAACCGCAGCAACCGCGATGTGATCAGCGACACCGAACTGGTCGAGCTTGCCGCCCGATATGCGCCGGGCGATCGCGCCGTTGCGATCGAACTGGGGCAGACGATCGCCGAAGGACACGCCATGTCGGCACTCAACCTGCGACAGGTAATGCGCGCCGTGATCGGCAGTGGGCCAGGCCCGGAAGGTGCCGTCAGCAAGCTGCTGTCAGCCGAGCACGCCCAGCGGATGAGTTCGCTCGGCTTCCGGATCGCCGGCGAGGCGGCACTCGGCGACGCCGAATCACGGATTCAGTTCCAGTATCTGTTCGACCGTTGCCTCACGATCGCCGGGGGCACGTCAGAGATTGTCCGCAACATCATCGCCGAGCGAATCCTGGGCCTCCCCCGCGATCCGCTCACCAAGTGAAAGGGTCCAACAAACATGAGTGTTCTCGTCGAGAACCGCAACGGAGCCCTGGTGCTCACGCTGAACCGGCCGGAGGCCGGCAACTCACTGAACGGCGCCGTCGGTCAAGGCTTGATCGACGCCCTCGGCGATGCCGCCACGAATGATGCGATCCGGTCGGTGATCATCACCGGTGCCGGCGAGAGGATCTTCTGCGCCGGAATGGACCTCAAGGCATTCGCAGCCGGTGAGGATCTCAGCACGCTCGGACCAGGGTTGGCCTTGCTGTCGGGCTGCCCGAAGCCCGTCATCGCGGCGGTCAACGGAATGGCGCTCGCCGGCGGTTTCGAAGTGATGATGAAATGCGATCTTGTCGTCGCTGCCGATCACGCCAAGTTCGGGATCCCTGAAGTCAAGCGTGGGCTAGTCGCCGCCGGTGGAGGTACCCGCCTACCACGCCGTATCCCATTGCAGGTTGCCCTGGAGATGGGGCTGACCGGCGAGCCGATCACCGCCCAGCGGGCGTTCGAGCTCGGCCTGATCAACCGCGTGGTGCCGGCCGCCGATGTATTGGAGACGGCCCTGCAACTCGCTGCGTTGATCAACGCCAACGGTCCACTCGCGGTGCGGGCCACCAAACGCCTGATGCTCGAAGAGATCGGCGAAGACTCCGCCGCTCACGTGCGGGAAGTCGTCGCCCCTGTATTCGCCAGCGAAGACGCCCGGGAAGGCGCCACATCGTTCGCAGAAAAGCGCCCCCCAGTCTGGAAAGGCCGCTAGCCACGGAGTCGGCGTTACAGCCTGACGACTTCGATCAGATCGGAGGCTGCGTCGTAATCGTCGTCCTGCGTCAGAACCGGCAGGCCAAGGGCCAGCGCTGTTGCGGCGATCCACGAGTCGTTTGCCGGGATTGCTCGCTTGAGGGCGACTCGAAGTGTGCACCAAGCGACGGTGATGAGGTCGTCGGGTGCGGTTGTCACGCCGACCAACCGCGCCTTGCGAGCGCTGTCAAGCGTGATCTGCCGCATAACACGCGTCGTATCATCGCCCCGAGCCTCGGCGAGCATCACGCCGAGCTGCAACTCCGCGATCGTGGGGAACGCGACAATCGGCACCCAATCGGAGGTCACCAGCAATCCGCGCGATTCCTGACCCACAAAGATCGACGTGTCGAATACCGCCAGCCCGCTCACAATGGCTCGAGCAAGTCATCACCCAGCGCATCAGCGAGGTCTTCGGCGAGGCCCGGATCTGAGGGCCGCACGACGTCCGCCGCCGTCGCCCATTGAGCACCAGTTGGAACACCGAGTAGTGCGCCCACGCGGTCTAGTTCGTTGCGCAATTGAACGGACGGAGTGTCGATGGCTGCTCGATCGATCGCCCTTCGCGCCGCCTCCGACCGGGAAATGCCCGCCGCCGCGGCGAGCTCGTCGAGCGCTCGCAGCTGCTCGTCTGTCACTCTGATCGCCAGTTGCGTCGTCATGCGTTCAGTGTACGTGACGCATGACACGTCGGCAAGCGGTCATACTTGCCCGATGGCCGAGCCGATCACTGCGGATGGGCGGCGGTTGATTGCTGCTCGCGGGGTTCGAGGGTTTGCCGACGGGTTGGTGGCTGTTTCGCTGTCGGCATTCTTGACGATCGAACTTGGTTACAGCGCCGCTCGTACGGGTTTGATCGTGACCGGGATGTTGGTCGGCTCGGCCGGGTTGACGTTGGCGACTGGGCTCGCCGGATCGCGATTCCGGAGACGTTCGCTGCTGCTTGCCGGAACCGTCGTGATGATCCTCACCGGCTTGGTGTATGCCGCCGCGGACACGTTCTGGATCTTGTTGGCGGTCGGCATCGTCGGCACGATCAACCCGAGCAGCGGTGACGTCAGTGTGTTTCAACCACTCGAACAATCGTTACTTCCGATGACGACGACCGACGCCGGACGTTCGGCGTTGTTCGCCCGGTACACGTTCGGGGGCGCGCTGCTGGCGGCAATCGGGTCGGCCGCCGCCGGTCTGCCGGAAAAGCTCGGGATCTCGGCCACGTCCGTGTTCGTGGCCTACTCGGTTGCAGGCGTGATCGTCTCGTTCGTGTATTCGACGCTGTCGGCCGAACTGGAGCCTGCCGCGAGCCGGCCGCAACCACTCGGACCATCCAAGCGGATGGTGTACCGACTAGCGGCGTTGTTCAGTCTCGACGCCCTCGGCGGCGGTTTCGTCGTGCAATCACTCCTCGCGCTCTGGCTTTTTCGTCGACATGACTTCACTGTCGCCGATGCTGGCCTCACGCTCGGCGCGATGGGCGTTCTGGCAGCCGCGTCAGGTTTCATCGCCGTGCGAATCGAGAAGCGACTCGGTCCGATCAAGACGATGGCGTTCACGCACATGCCGGCGCAGATCCTGTTGATTGGGGCGGCGTTGATGCCGAATGGAACCCTGGCGGTTCTCTGTCTGCTTGGTCGCAGCCTGCTGTCGAGCATGGACGTTCCCGTTCGAAACGCCTACGTGATGACGGTCGTCACGCCACCCGAACGGGCCGCCGCGGCGAGTGTCACCAACGTGCCGCGTAGCCTCGCTTCCGCCTCGACACCATTCGTCGCAGGCTGGATGCTCGATCAAACATCGTTTGGTTGGCCGCTGATTGCAGCCGGTACCTGCAAGCTGACCTACGACGTGTTGCTTCTGATCCTGTTTGATGACAGGCGCGTCAACCGCTCGACTTGACGGTTGTGTCAGACGCGCCAACTAGCCTGGCGCGCATGGGATTGCTGGATGGACGTGTAGTAATTGTGACTGGTGGCGGACGCGGACTGGGGCGGGCGCATGCCTTAGAGCTGGCGCGTCATGGTGCGACCGTGGTGATCAATGACCTCGGCGTGAGTCTGCGTGGCGACGCCGATGAGTCTGGTCGCTCACCCGCTGATGATGTGGTCGACGAGATCACGTCGATCGGTGGCACTGCGGTGACGAATGGTGCCTCGGTGTCGGATTGGGATGCGATGGAGGCACTGGTTCGTGACACCGTCGAACAGTTCGGTGACCTTCACGCTGTCGTCAACAATGCCGGTTTCCTGCGCGACCGAATGCTCACGTCG
>JANOTN010000061.1:0-7103 GCA_031416375.1 Ilumatobacteraceae bacterium | reverse complement strand
GGTCGACTACCACCTGATCGGCAAAGACATCATCCGTCACCACTGCGTCTACTGGCCGGCGATGCTGATGAGTGCCGGCGTCGAACCGCCGAAGGGTTGGGCTGTGGGCGGGTGGCTGCTGGTTGATGGCGAAAAGATGGCCAAATCGACGGGAAACGTCGTCAATCCGCTCCACCTGATCGACAGCGTCGGTGTCGATGGGTTCCGCTACTACGTACTCGCCGAAACTGCCTACGGGTCCGACGGCGACTTCTCGTACGAGGGGCTGGTCGGACGCTACAACGCCGACCTGGCCAACAACCTTGGCAATCTCGCCGCCCGCGTCGCCACCGTGGTCGCCAAGAAGTGTGACGGTGTCGGCCCGGCACCACGCCTCGACAGTCCACTCGCCGAAGCGGCGGCCACCGCGTATGACGGTGCCAAAGCCGGGTGGGACAACGTCGCCCCATCGAAAGCACTCGAATCGACCTGGTCGCTGATCCGCGCCACCAACGCCTATCTCGAAGCCAACGAACCATGGAAGCAGGAGCCCGGGGCCGAAGTCGAGGCGGTGATGGGAGACGCACTCGAAGCCTTGCGAATCGTTTCCGTCCTGGCGTTCCCGGCGATTCCGCAGACCGCCCAGACGATCTGGGGACGAATCGGCCTGACGTCGAACATCGCCGACCAACGGCTCCCGGGCGCGGCCGTCTGGGGCGGGTATCCGGGCGGTCTCCCAGTCATCAAGGGCGACTCCCTATTCCCCCGCATCACGCTATGACCGATCGCTTTACCGATTCGCATTGCCACGTTCATGATCCGCGGATGCCGGGAGGCACGACGGCAGCGATCCAGGCCGCTCATGATGCGGGCGTCGACACGATGGTCACCGTCGGCTGTGACCGCCAAACGTCGCTAGCGGCGATAGCGGTCGCCAATGATCACGAAGGCGTATGGGCGACGGTCGGCCTACACCCTCACGATGCGATCAATGGCGTCGGCACGATCGTTGACCTGATCAGCAATCTGAGCGAGCAGCCCAAGCTGGTTGCGATCGGCGAGACCGGTCTCGATTACTTCTACGAGCATTCCCCACGCGATCTCCAGAAACAGGCTTTTGCGGCGCAGATCCAACTCGCCCATCAGCATCGACTCCCACTCGTGATCCACACCCGCGACGCGTGGGATGACACGTTTGACGTGCTCACAGCTGAGGGCGCGCCGTCACAGACGATCTTCCACTGTTTCACTGGTGGCCCGGACGAAGCCAGCCGCTGCCTCGAGATTGGAGCGTTCGTGAGCTTTTCGGGGATCGTGACGTTCAAAACAGCCGTCGATGTACAGTCCGCCGCCAAACTCGTCCCGATCGATCGGCTCCTGATCGAAACCGACGCGCCCTACCTCGCACCGATCCCCCACCGAGGTAAAACTAACCAGCCTGCCTGGGTTCCTGCCGTCGCCCAGTTCATCGCCGACCTGCGAAATGTCGGACTATCAACGATCGCCGACGCATCACAAACGAATGCCACGTTGGCGTTCCCGCGCATCGCTTCATAGCCTGGGAGCGTCACCACGAGGGCGACGCAGGATTCCCGACTCATCATGAACCACGACTACACCCAGCGCCGCCGAGTTGCACTGGCAGCCGCGATCACCGTGATTGCTGTGCCTGCCGTGTTCCTTTTCAAGAACGAAGACACGGTGGCTGTGCCCTCGGGGCCTGTGGTCGGCACTGTGGTCGGCACTGTGGTCGGCACACTGGTCGGAACATTCGCTCCAGCAGCCGGAGACGAACTCGCGGTCGCACCCGCGGTGACTGACGTGATGGGTTCGACACCGGTCGCCTACCTCGAAGGCGACGAGGCGATCAACGGCGGCGACCCCGCCACCATCGCGATCCCTCGCCTACCGCTTGCGATCAACGGCACCGCGTCGTTCCGGCGTGACCTACCTGACGTCACTCGATGCCAGGCAAAAGGTGTTCCGTTCGACGCCAAGATCACCGTGACCAATCTCGACAACAGTCGGAGCGTGCGGTGCATCGCGTCGGTTGGTGGTGCCGAACCCGATGATGACGTCGTGTTGCACAACGACGCCTTCCTCCTAATCGCGGATCTGACCGACGCCCCCGTCCCGGTTTCGATCACCTGGTGACGCACTCTCGCGCCCGCATCCACGAACTGCTCGGTGACGGCGGTCTCGCCCCACGTCGAGAGTTAGGGCAGAACTTTGTGGCCGACCCGAACACGGTCCGCAAGATTGCAGCCCTCGCCCAGGTTGGGCCCGGCAGTTGCGTGGTTGAGATCGGTGCAGGGCTGGGGTCGCTTACGATCGCGCTGGCGGAAACTGGGGCGCGGGTGATTGCCGTCGAGGTCGACCGCGGCATCGTGTCGATGCTGCGAGACGTGGTTGCCGATCTCGACAACGTTGAGGTAGTTGAGGCCGACGCGATGACGACCGATTGGCATGCGCTACTCAACGGCGACGACAACTGGACATTGGTCGCCAACCTGCCGTACAACGTCGCTACGCCGCTCGTCTGCGACCTTCTGGACGAGGTACCGGCGATCACGTCGATGCTCGTGATGGTGCAACGCGAGGTCGCCGAACGGTTTGCCGCTCCGGCGGGTTCGAGGCAGTACGGCGCGGTAAGCGTCAAGATCGCCTATTGGGGTGCTGCACGGGTTGTCGGGATTGTGCCTGCATCGGTATTCGTGCCGAAGCCGAACGTCGAATCGGCACTGGTCCGGATCACGCGTCGCCCGCCACCTGACACCGACCGGGCCAAGCTGTTCGAACTCGTCAAGACCGGCTTTGGCCATCGTCGCAAGATGTTGCGGCGCTCGTTAGCCGACGTCGTCACGGCCGAGCAGTTCGCGGTCGCCGGCGTGTCGCCTGAGGCGCGGCCGGAAGAACTCGGCATCGATCAATGGTGCAGGCTGACCGACGCCGTGATGAGCGACCGGCTGTGATTGATCGCGTCATGGCGGCGGCCAAGCTGACCTTGAGCCTGCGAATCACCGGTGTTCGCACTGACGGGTACCACCTGATCGACGCCGAGATGGTGAGCCTGTCGCTGTCCGACACGCTGACGATTGACCCCAATCGGTCGGGTCTGAAGGCAACCGGTCCGTATTCGGCCGGAACGCCACTCGACGATTCGAACCTTGTCGCTCGGGCACTTCGGCTGACGGGCCGCCACGCCCACATCTCCATCGACAAGCAGATTCCGCATGGCGGTGGGCTCGGGGGCGGCTCGAGTGATGCCGCCGCCGTGCTTCGCTGGGCAGGATTCAACGACCTTGAGATAGCCAGCACCCTCGGCGCCGACATTCCATTCTGCATGATTGGTGGCCGAGCCCGCGTACAAGGAATCGGGGAGATTGTGACGCCCTTGCCCTTCGTCGAACGGTCGCTCACGCTCGTGATTCCCCCACTAACGGTCAGCACGCCCGCCGCCTATGCAGCATGGGACGACCTCGGCGGGCCGACCGCGGCGGGCGTCAATGACCTCGAACCAGCGGCGATCCTCGTCGTTCCCGAGTTGGCTCGCTGGCGTGATCTGATCGGGGACGCGTGCGGCCACACACCGATACTCGCCGGGAGCGGTTCGACCTGGTTTGTTCACGGCGAGCACAACAACGCCCTCGCTGCACTAGGCAACGAGGGCGCCGAGATCGTCGCCGCTCGAACCGTGCCTGTTCCCGCAGATTGATCACAAATCAATCGACGAGAGTCGGAACGGGTCGCCGGCAGCCGGACGTTTTGACTGAACTACTTGCGACGCTGATGGCGCGTACGGCGGAGCATTTTCTTGTGCTTCTTCTTCCGCATGCGCTTGCGACGCTTCTTGACTAGCGAACCCATAAGGCGGGCAACGCTACCGGCGATTTCGCCGGCAGGAGCGCAACTCGGCCGCAAACAACAACAAACGTCCGCGACTGACGACCGCGGCGCTAACTTGGGCGCCGAAATCAATGCAGGATCAACGCCACTGCAACACGTATACAACCGGCCGCGACCGGTCACCCTTTCCGGGGTCGTTCAATGGTAGGACAGCGGTTTTTGGAGCCGCTTATAGGGGTTCGAGCCCTCTCCCCGGAACCATGACGTACTTGATCGCAGTTTCGTCGTCCGCTTCGCTTCCTTCTCGCGCCGCTGTGCGGCTCGTTGCTGGTGCCTCCCTCGCCGCCTGCCAACAGTTAAGAGCCGACCGATGACCGTGTCAGCAATTGTGCTGGCGGCGGGCGTTGGGACCCGTATGCGATCTGATCGGCCGAAACCGCTGCACCGGATCTGCGGGCGACCGATGGTGCTCCACGTGATCCATGCGCTCGAGAAACTGCAGCCTGCCCGCACCGCTGTCGTCGTCGGGCACGGCGCTGAGATGGTGATCAAGAAGGTTCAGGAACTCGCTCCAGCGTGGGCCAATGTCGCTTTCGTCGAACAGATTCAACAGCGTGGAACCGGTGACGCTGCGGCGACGGGGATGACAGCGTTAATGGGCGACGACTATGACGACGATGCGATCGTCGTCGTGCTGCCTGGCGATGCACCCCTGCTCACGGCTGACACGCTCGACGAATTGGTCGCCACGCACGTCGCCAACTCGAATGCCGCAACCATGTTGACGAGCGCGATGGATGACCCGACGGGCTACGGACGAGTGATCAGGGCATCCGACGGTCGAGTACTGCGAATCATCGAACAACGCGACGGATCACCCGACGAACTCGACATTCGTGAGGTCTGCACCAGCATCTACGCCTTTCGCCGAGACCTGCTCGGCCCAGCGCTGCGGAATCTCAAAACCAACAATTCGCAAGGCGAGTTCTACCTCACCGACGTAATCGAAGGCCTCGCATCGATGGGTCATCGAGTCGGGTGTGTGCAGGCACCCGTTGCTGAAACGCAAGGCGTCAACGACCGCTGGCAGTTGGCTTTAGCCGAGCGCGAGTTCCGCAACCGAACCAATCGCCACTGGTTACTCAACGGGGTCACGATGCTCGACCCGCGCCAAACGTTCATCGACGTCACGGTCAAACTCGGACGCGATGTCACGATCTACCCAGGCACGATGCTGCAGGGCGACACCGTCGTCGGTGACCGCACCGACCTCGGGCCGCACACCCAGCTCGAAAACTGCGCCGTCGGAAACGACTGCAAGGTCCGCCACACGGTCGGCGCCGATGCTGAAATCGGCGACGGTGCCGATGTCGGCCCGTTTGCGCATCTCACCGCCGGATCCTCAGTCATCTCAGGGTCAGCGACCGGAGCGTTCTACACTGGAACTGCCACTGACTGACTGCGTCAGCCAAGCGGTCTGCCTGGGAGGGGCAATAATTCATGGAGAAGGTCACCACCAAAAAGCTCGCCATCTATTCGGGGCGTACGCATATGGCCCTCGCCGAGGAGGTCGCTTCGTACCTCGGGCAAGCGCTTGGTGATCCCAACATCGTCGAATTCGCCAACGGTGAGATCCGGCCCCGTTTCGCCGAAAGCGTCCGCGGCAGCGATGTGTTCATCATGCAAAGCCACTTCGGTGTCGACGGCCGTTCGGTCAACGACTCGATCATGGAGCAGTTGATCATGATCGACGCCGCATACCGGGCGTCGGCGAAACGGATCACGGCTGTGTGCCCGTTCTACGGATATGCCCGCCAGGACCGGAAGGCCGAAGGCCGCGAGCCGATCACAGCCCGACTCGTCGCCGACATGTTCAAAGCCGCCGGTGCCAAGCGGATGATTTCGATCGACCTCCACTCGGGCCAGATCCAAGGCTTCTTCGAGGGCCCCGTCGATCACCTCACCGCCACTCCAGTGCTCGAGGACTACATCCGCAAGCACGCCCCCGACTCACCAGTCATCGTCTCGCCCGACTCCGGCCGGATCAAGGTCGCCGAGCGGATGGCGCAGCACCTCCACGATTGCGATGCCGACATCGCCTTCATCTACAAGCGTCGACCAAAAGGCCAGGCCAACGTGGTCGAGGCCAAGGAGGTGATCGGCGAAGTCAAGGGCCGACTGTGCGTGCTCACCGACGACATGATCGACACAGGCGGAACGATCATTTCCGCCGCCGACATCCTGCTTGATCGCGGTGCCACCGAAGTGTGGGCAATGGCAACCCACGGTGTGCTGTCTGGCCCGGCGATTGATCGACTCAAGAACTCGCGGCTGTCTCGGATCGTGCTGACCAACACGTTGCCGCTCCCCCCGGAGAAGCAGATTCCTCAGATCGAAGTGCTTTCGGTGGCCGAAATTATTGCCGAAGCCCTGTCAGCCGTATTCGACGACACCAGCGTCAGCGAAATCTTCGGCGGCGAAAACCTGGCCTAATCCCGCTAGCATGGCTGGCTGCTCGTAACTCACCATCGAGGCTGATCTCACATGTCTGCAACTGTTCTTACCGCCAACACCGGCCGCGCCACTGGCAGCCCCAACTCGCGCCGTCTGCGCACCGAGGATCTGATCCCCGCTGTTGTATACGGCCAGGGAATGACCCCGGTCAGCGTTACGGTCGTTCGTCGTGACCTGCGTCTGGCGCTGTCAGGCTCCGCCGGTATGAACACTGTGCTCGACCTCACGGTCGATGGCAAGGTCTACCCCGCAATCGTGAAGGCGTTGCAGCGTCACCCAGTGCGTCGCACCGTCCAGCACATCGACTTTCTGTCGATCAACCTGAACGAAGACATCACCGTGTCTGTCCCGGTTCGTCTGGAAGGCGAAGCCAAGGCTGTTCTCCAGGCCAACGGCATGGTCGACCTGGCCGTCGACTCGATCGAAGTCCGAACCACACCGCGACTGATCCCCGACGAAATCGTGATCGACATCTCCGAAATGACCATCGAATCGATCATCACGCTCGGCGATCTGACCTTCCCGGCGGGTGTCGTCCCGACCGGCGATCCGTCGCTCCCGGTCGCCACCGTCATCGTCATGCACGAGGAGCCGGCCGAAGTAACCGACGAGGCTGTTGAAGTGGCCGACGATGCCTCCGCCGGCGATGACGCCGCCGCAGAGTGACGCTCCGTTACTGACATTCGTACGACGATTTCATGGGCCTGTTCGACCGGCGAGCCGGCAAGGGCAACCCGTTCGATTGGCTGGTTGTCGGACTCGGC
>JANOTN010000060.1:0-3027 GCA_031416375.1 Ilumatobacteraceae bacterium | reverse complement strand
GCGGCGACGGTGTCTCCGGCTTGTGGTTCGACCAGCATCACGACGCCGTCATCGCTGATCGCTTGGCGCGTGTGTTGGAGCGCACCGACGGGGTCGCCCATGTCGTGCAGGCAATCGAAGAAACAGACGAGGTCGTAGCCGTTGCCTGGGAAGGCTCCCGCCGGGGCGATCTCGAATGTCAGCCGTTCCGACAGGCCGGCCGCAGCCGCGGCGGTCCGGGCGGCATCGATCGAAGGTGCGTGGTAGTCGAAACCGATGAACTGCGAAGCGGGATTAGGCGGCGGCCATCAGCACAGTTGAAGCGCCGTGACCACAGCCAATGTCGGCCACCTTTCCGCCAGCCTCCAACTTGGCGACCACACCGGTCAACGAGGGCAGCCACCCGCTCGTCAGAGACGCCGCGTAGCCGGGCCGGAAGAACCGCTCGGTGCCGTGGAACAGGTCGTGATGATGTTCGTGCCATCCCAATCCGCCGCCGTGGCGAAATGCGTCAGTGATCTTTTCGTCGGCCTTGGCAGCGGCCGTCACCACCTGAAAACCACCGCACAGGAAGGCAGGGCTGGATTCGTTCGTGAATGCCTCCGCTTGTTCGGGTGTCAGCGACCAGCGGTCGCCGTCGTCGGCCGCTCCGTCATAGGTGACGAACCCTGCGGCAGCCTGAGCCGA
Organism: Ilumatobacteraceae bacterium; assembly: GCA_031416375.1. Taxonomy (GTDB): domain Bacteria; phylum Actinomycetota; class Acidimicrobiia; order Acidimicrobiales; family Ilumatobacteraceae; genus Ilumatobacter. Next base: position 2,361 of record JANOTN010000060.1, on the reverse strand, counting down.
CAGCCACTCGCGGACGTTGCGCTCGACAGTGCCTGTGCGTTCGGCCAGCTCGACCGACGTCGATGACCCGCTTTCGGCAAGTGCCCGGTAGAGGCCGAGTCGGTCGCCGCCGACGACGAGGGCGGCGTTCAGCACCGATCCGAAATCGCCGACGGCCTGCCCGACCAGTGCCTGCAGCACGTCTGAATCGATCGTTTGTTGTGTCATGGTTCTCTCCTTCTGTTGGAGAATCTTGTTGTGCGTCTTGTTGCGGCTCGCAGCTTTGGAACCGAAACGCCGACGACGTGAACAGTGCAGGTCCGCCCTTGCGATGATGTTGCAACGGCGATTGCAAACTCGTTGCAACGCGTCTTGCGCACCATGCCCCTATGACTTCGACAAACACTTCAACAAGCACTCCGAATGGCAACGCAACACACGATCCGGTGCGGCGCCTGCTTGATGGGATCGCCGGCGGGGCCGGAATGCCCGACGGACTGTTCACGGCCGACGCGGTGCTGGACGCAACGGTTCCGATGTGGCGGTACGAGACCGTGGGCGCTCGGGAAATCCAAGCGGAGCTCGCCAAGTGGTACGCCTCGCCGACACGGATCGAACACAGCATCCGCCGCCCGTTCCCAGGAGGCGACGCCGTCGAGATCGACATCAGCTGGACCGAGCAGGGAGTGCCGCACGCGGGCCACCAACTGCACGTGCTCACCCTTTCCGGAGACATGATCGCCTCGGATACTGTCTTCTGCGGAGGTCGTTGGCCGGCCGAACTTCTGGCCGAAATGGAGGCTGCGCGTGGGCACTGATACGACAACGCCGTGGATCGCCCGATCGCTCGACGAGTTGATCGCAGGTGCCACCGATCGCACCCCGCTGCGGCCCGAGGACGCGCGATCGGGTGCCACGTTCGAGCGCCTCACCATCAACGGCGAGCCTCACTTCCTCAAGCTGCTCTCGGCCGACACCGACTGGATCATGCGTTGCACCGGCAATACCACCAACTGGGAGTTCAAGGTCTGGCAGGCAGGTCTGTATCAACGAGTGCCGGACGTGATTGACCACGCGATGGTTGGCATGTCGCTCGAGGGCAACGGCTCGACGGCGCGCCTCGCCCAGCTGATGACCGACCGCGGTGCCGACATGGTTGCTCCTGGCGACAGCATGTTGCCGACGGACTATCACCTCGGGTTGATCGATCACATGGCCGCCTTCCATGCCCGTTTCATGGGCTGGCACGACGACATCGGAATCCAGGACATGGCGAGGCGGTTCGTGTTCTTTGCACCCGCGACGATTGCTCCGGAATTGCTCGTCGACGACATTCCCGGTCCGATCTTCGTCGCTGACCAAGGTTGGGATCGGTTGCCGACGCTGGCGCCACGGCTCGACGAGCTCGTCCGTGAGATTCACGACGATCCGCAGCAGTTGGCCGACGCCCTGGGCACGACGCCGCTCACGTTCGTCGCCGGCGATTGGAAACTCGGCAACGTCGGCCGACGCCAAGACGGTCGAACCGTGCTGCTCGACTGGGCCTACCCCGGCGAAGCCGCCCCCTGCTGGGACCTCACGTGGTACCTCGCCCTGAACCGGGCTCGCATGCCGCAGTCGAAGGATGCGACCATCACCTACTACCGCGGCAGGCTTGAGCACCACGGAGTTGACACCACCGGATGGTGGGAACGTCAGCTCGGTCTTTCGCTTGTGGGTATGGCGGCCGTGTTCGCGTGGGAGAAAGCCGTTGGAGACCCTGCCGAGTTGGCGTGGTGGGAAACGGCCGCGCTCGCCGGCGCATCATGGCTGTGCTGACGGACCCCGTCCGCCATGCTTACGTCGGTGCCGCTAGGCGTTGGGCCGCCGATGCGATGCTGGTCTACGGGCCGCTGGCGAAGCACCTCGTGGACCGTTCACCGATTGCGATGGGCGACTGCACGGCGCTCGACGTCGGCGCGGGCACCGGTGCAATCGGCGCCGTGCTGGTCGCCGCGGGAGCGCGAGTCATTTCGTGCGACCTCGAAGACAGCATGCTCCGTAGCGACTCGAGAACATGCGCGGTAGGTGCCGCTGCAGTCGCCGATGTCATGGCGCTTCCGTTTCGCAACGGTGGCGTCGATGCCACCGTGGCAGGTTTCGTGCTGAACCATCTCGCCGATCCGGTTGCGGGCTTGCGCGAACTCAGGCGTGCGACGCGCTCGTCGGGGGTCGTCTTGGCGTCGGTATTCGGTGAGAACCGTGCTCCAGCCAAGGAGGCGATCGATGCGGTCTTGTCGGCGCATGGCTGGCAGCCACCGCCTTGGTACCGCGAGATGCAGGCGCGGGCCTCGGCGCTGGCGACGACGGATCAGATGGCTCGCGCCGGCCGTTGCGCCGAGC
>JANOTN010000059.1:0-7062 GCA_031416375.1 Ilumatobacteraceae bacterium | reverse complement strand
TGATGCAGATCTGGCAGACCCGGCTTGACGAGGAAGCTGCGGCCGATGCCGTCAGCCGGAGCGGAGGAGCACCGTGAACGTTGAAGTCGACCCTGACCGCTGCCAGGGCCACACGTTGTGCAACATGGCTGCCCCTGACGTATTTCACCTCCGTGACGAAGATGGCCACGCCTACGTGGCCGTTACCGAATTCACGCCAGAGATCATCGAAGCCGCCAAACGCGCCGCCGCCACCTGCCCGGAACAAGCGATCACCGTCACGGAATGACGGTCAGATTCCCAACGACTTGGCGATGATCGTCTTCATGATCTCGTTCGTGCCGCCGTAAATGGACGTGACACGAGCGTCGGCATAGGCACGCGCGATCGGGTATTCGGTCATGTAGCCGTATCCACCGAACATTTGTAGGCATTCATCGACAGCTCGTTTCTGGAGGTCGGTGCACCAGTACTTGGCCTGGGCTGCCTGTGCCGGCGTCAGCGTGCCGGCGTTGAGTTCAAGCACGCACTGGTCGATGTATGCCTGAGCAACATCGACCGCAGTAGCTACTTCGGCAAGTACGAACTTGGTGTTCTGGAACGTGCTGATCGACTTCCCAAAGGCGACGCGTTCCTGCACATAGTCGATCGTCCAGGTGAGCGCTGCCCTGGCGGCGGACACGCCATACACGGCGATCGAGAGACGCTCCTGGGCAAGGTTGGCCGATAGGTACTGGAACGCTTGGCCTTCGTCACCGAGCAAATTGGCGGCGGGAACCCTGACGTCAGTGAAGAACAGTTCCGCCGTGTCCTGGCTGTGCAGGCCGATCTTTTCGAGATTGCGACCGCGTTCGAAGCCTGGCATCCCGCGCTCGACGACCAGCAGCGACATTCCAGTGTGGCGCTGAGTCGGATCCGTTTTGGCGGCGACGATCACCAGATCGGAGTTGATCCCGTTGGTGATGAAGGTTTTCGATCCGTTGAGCACGTACTCGTCACCGTCACGTACCGCCGTGGTAGCGATGCCTGCAAGGTCGGAACCCGTTCCCGGCTCGGTCATCGCAATCGCGCAGATCAGTTCTCCGGCGGCGATCCCCGGCAGCCAGCGTTGGGCTTGTTGCTCGGTACAGTACGCGATGAAGTACGGCGTAGTGATGTCGTTGTGCAACGTCAGCCCGAGCCCAGCCCCAGCGACGCCCGCGGCGGCGATTTCCTCGCTGATGATCTGGTTGAAGCGGAAGTCGTGACTGCCACCACCGCCGTACTGCTCGGGAACCGCCATCCCGGTGAATCCGAACTGGCCGGCCCTGGCGAAGAGTTCTCGGGGAACGATGCCGTCGCGTTCCCAGTCGAGAAAGTTCGGACTGACTTCCTTGGCGACAAACGCTGCAAACGACTCTCGAAACGATTCGTGATCATCATCAAACAACCGACGCATGTCGACAACGCTACGCGTGAAGTTGACGGTTGTGTCAACATGGCCGTCATGACGAATCGCGATCAGGCGTAGACGTGGGAGTGGCATTTGATCTCACGGGGAAACGGGCGCTGATCACCGGCGGTGGGCAAGGGATTGGCGCGGGGATTGCCCGCTACTTCGCTGACGCCGGAGCCGAGGTCGCCGTCAACGACTTAGTCCCCGAGCGCGCTCAGGCGATGGCAGACGAACTGATTGCGGGGGGCGGGTTGGCGCTCGCCGCACCGTTCGATGTGACCGACTTTGGATCCGTCACGGCGGCGATCGAGGTGATCGGTGGCGTCGACATCTTGGTCAACAACGCGGGCAACGCGGGCGGCGATGGCTGGACCAAGATGGCCCCGTTCGCCGAGACCGACCCGGCCGACTGGGCTCCGTTCATCATGGTCAATCTGTTCGGTGTGATGCACTGCGTGCGGGCCGCACTTCCGGCCATGATCGAACGCCGATGGGGTCGAGTGATCACGATCATCTCCGACGCCGGGCGCGTGGGTGAGCCGAGTATGGGTGCCTACGCTGCAGCCAAGGGCGGTGCCGCATCGCTCACGCGAAGTGTTGCCCGCGAGGTTGGTCGGTACGGGATCACCGCCAACAATATCTCACTCGGCACGATGCGAACCCCGTTGTCGGAAGCACGCTGGTCGACCGCCTCGGAGGCCGATAAGGCAGCGCTGCTGAAGCCGTACATCGTGCGTCGCCCGGGCAGCCCTGAGGATGTGGCTGGCCTGGCCCTCTACCTCGCCAGCCCGGCCGCCGAATGGATTACCGCTCAGACCTACCCCGTCAATGGCGGCTACTCCGTCGCCTTGTAGGTGACGTGTACCACGTATGTGTGGTACGATCTCAGCATGACACTGGGAACTGCGATCGATCGCATCAACTTCCTGTTGGATATGGACGAGGCCGAGACGACGAACACCTCAATGCGGATTCCGCTTGGACTCAGAAATGCGGCGGCGGTTGCCGTTCAAGAGTTGGGTGCTGCGGCATCGACAACTGCATTGACGGCGGCGGCCTTGCGACTGAGACTGGAGGCGATTGTGATGCAGGCCGCTCTTGATCAGCACTATCGGGAGTTTCCTGACTCGCGCCCGTCGCTTGCAGACCTGGCGATCGCGGCTGCCGAGCTCGACGGGCACCCGCTCGCAATCGATCACGATCGCCTGCGCCGCGCTGCCGCCGAGATCCTCGAGCGTCATCCAAACGCCGATGCCGGTGATGTGCTGCTCTGGGCGGAGGCACGAGCGTTGATTTCGGCATGAGCCAGATGATCGTGTTGGACAACGAGGCGGTGACAGCGCTGCGCGATCCGGCGCATTCCAAACACCGCCGAGTCGTCAGTCATCTCCAGATCGTCGCAGGCCGCAAGCATCAAGCGCTCCAGGTCACAGCGGTTGTTCCGACTTCGATTCGCGTCGAAGCCGGTTGGGATCGAACGTCGTCGGTGTGGGCGTTCCCGAACCGACTCCGCATCACGGATGCACCGCTCGACTGGCGATTTGCAAACGTCGCCGCCGCTATTCGTCAACGCACGAATGTGTCGGTCGCTGATGCGCACATCGGTTCCGTGGTCGAGTCGGCGACCGCAGACCGAGTTGTGATCGTTACGAGTGACCCTGACGATATGCAGGCGGTGGCTGGCACAAACCGGGTCACGATCGTCACGATCTGATTGTGGGGCCTTACCCTTACGGCGGGCCGGCGAGCGCCGGCGCATGAGGAGCTGTTGACGTGGGAAATGCTTGGTTTGAGACGGTCGCGGTGGCGCAGGCGCGCGCCAAGAAGCGGCTCCCGAAGTCGGTGTATGGAGCGTTGATCGCAGGGACCGAGCGCGGACTCTCGATGAACGACAACATGTCGGCATTCGACGAGCTCGGGATACGCCCTGTCACTGCCGGACAGTCGCCCTCCCGAGATCTGACGACCTCGATCATGGGGCAGCAGATCTCGATGCCGGTGCTGATTTCACCGACTGGCGTGCAGGCCGTTCACCCCGACGGCGAACTGGCTGTTGCCCGCGCTGCCGCAGCACGTGGCGTGGCGATGGGGCTCAGTTCGTTCGCCAGCAAGCCGATCGAAGACGTGATCGCCATCAACCCGCAGACGTTCTTCCAGATCTATTGGGCTGGCGATCGCGACTCGATGGTTGCCCGCATGGAGCGCGCTCGCAACGCCGGCGCAGCCGGAATCATCCTCACGCTCGACTGGTCGTTCTCACATGGTCGCGATTGGGGCAGCCCGGCGATTCCGGCGTCAATCGATTTCAAGACGGTCCGCGCTCACGCTTTCGAAACGGCGATGCGGCCGCGGTGGTTGTTCGACTTCGCACGCTCCGGGGCGCTTCCCGATCTCACCGTGCCCAACTTCGTGACCGGTGGTGGCAAGCCTCCCGGCTTCTTCGAGGCCTACGGCGTGTGGATGCAGACGCCCCCTCCGTCATGGGACGACGTTGCCTGGCTGCGTTCGCAGTGGGACGGTCCATTCATGGTGAAGGGCATCGGCCGCGCCGACGAGGCGCGGCGGGCAGTCGATGCCGGTGCTACGGCGATCTCTGTGTCGAACCACGGTGGCAACAATCTCGACGGCACGCCGGCACCGATCCGCGTGTTGCCAGAAGTTGCAGCAGCGGTAGGCGATCAAATCGAGATCGTGATGGACGGCGGCATTCGCCGCGGCAGCGACGTCGTGAAGGCGTTGGCACTCGGGGCGAAGGCCGTGATGATTGGCCGCGCTTACCTGTGGGGGCTCGCCGCCAACGGCCAAGCTGGAGTCGAGAACGTGCTCGACATCTTGCGTAACGGCATCGATTCGACCATGTTGGGTCTCGGCAAGGCCTCGATCAGTGAGCTATCCCCAGCCGACCTCGTGATCCCCGCCGAGTTCTCCCCGCCGACCGCGTAACGGTCGTGCTGCGACCTCAGAGGCGGGTGATCAGGCCACCGTCGACGGCGACGATCTGTCCGGTCATGTAGCTCGCCTCGTCGGAGAGCATGAACAGCACGAGACCGACGAGGTCGGCGGGCGTACCCAATCGACGCATCGCGGTTTGACCGGTCATTGCTTCGAGCATCTTCTCGGGGGTCACCTTGCGGGTCGCCGCCGTGTCGATGAAACCGGGGGCGATGGCGTTGACACGGATGCCCTTGCGGGCCAATTCGGTCGCCAAGCTGACGGTCAGGGCGTTGACCGCCGCTTTCGAGATCGAATAAAAGCCGCTCGGTAGCCAGGCCGCCACCGATGACTGGTTGACAATCGCTCCACCACCATCGGAGAGCGCCGGCATACACGCCCGCGTGCACCACAGGGCGCCGTTGACGTTGACCTCCATAAAGCGGTGGTAGTAGTCAGGGTCGACTTTCATGAGCGGTTGGAGTGCCATGTCGCCATAGATCGCGGCGTTGTTGACGAGCGCGTCGATGCCACCGAAGTGGGCGACCGTGGCATCTGCCATTGCCTGCGCGCTGGCCGGATCGGAGACGTCGACCTTGACGGCCAGCGCCGAACCGCCGGTAGCCACGATGGCGGCGGCGACTCGTTCGGCACCTTCCATGTTGAGATCAGCAACGACCACGTTGGCCCCGTCAGCGGCAAGCGCCGTCGCGTACGCCTCACCAATTCCCTGCCCCGCGCCAGTAACGATCGCCGTCTTGCCTGTGAATCTCATGAAGTTCTAACCCTTTGGTGTGTACGAGCACGGCAGGTGCTTGATGCCGTGGATGAAGTTGGCGCGTAGGTATTCGGGTTCGCCGGTGACTTGGATATCGGGGAGTTGGCGGAATAGCTCGCGGAAGGCGACGGTGATCTCGCGCCGAGCGAGGTGGGCGCCCAGGCAGAAGTGTGGACCCGGTCCACCGTAGGCGATGTGAGGGTTCGGGTCGCGGGCGATGTCAAACGTGAACGGGTCGTCGAACACTGACTCGTCACGATTTGCCGACAGATACCACATCACGACTTTGTCACCTTCGGAGAACTCCTGGTCGCCGAGCCTCACGCCATCGGCGGTGACTGTTCGGCGCATATGCAATACCGGTGACGCCCAGCGGACGATCTCTTCGACCGCCGTGGCGGCGTGAGTGTCGAAGTTGGCCTGCCATTTCTGGCGCTGGTCGGGGAACCGTGAAAGTGCCAGCAGGCCGTGTGAGATCGCGTTACGGGTCGTCTCGTTTCCGGCGCCGACGAGCAGGTTGAAGAATGCACCGAGTTCCGGCGGTGAGAGTTTCTCGCCCTCGGCGTCGGGCATCACGAGCCGGGTGATCAAGTCGTCCTGTGGATTCTTCAATCGGTGCTGGGCCAGGTCTTGCACCAACTCGACCAGTTGTAGACCGACAGAAGCGAGGTTGTTGCGAAGACCGGAGCGAGATTGGTCTGGTACGTATTCGGGGTCGGTGCTGCCGAGCAGTCGGTTGGTGACGTCGAAGATCAGCTTCTCTTCGCTACGCGGAATTCCGAGCATGTCGACGATGATCCGGAGCGGGAGCAGTGCGGCGACCTCGGTAACGAAATCGCATTCGCCCTTATCGGCGATGTCGCTGACGATTTCGGCGGCCAGCTTCTCGACATCGGCCTTCAACTCGTCGAGCGCCCGTGGTGCGAAACGCTGTGCGACGATGCGACGGATCTTGGCATGCCGCGGATTATCCATCGAGATGATCGACCCGAAGTGTTCCGTGAACTCGTCAGGCATCGAGACGATGTTGATGCCTTTGCCAGAACAGAAGTCGAGTGGTCGCTTCGACACGGCGACCACGTCGTCGTAGCTCGTCAGCGCCGTGTACCCGCCGAAGCGTTTGCCTTCGGGTGAGATTTCCTGCATGTAGGCGCGGGGCTGATTGGCGCGCAACTCGCTGAACGAGTCATGAATCACCGAGCGCGGCCCTGTCCAGAGATCAAGGTTCTCCAGGTCAATCACCTGATCAGGCAGCATGCGGCGACGTTACTCCAGTTCTGACGCTTGTGTCACTTTGAAACGGGGTCTCGGCGTGCGCGGTTCACGCTATGACCGTCCCGAAAGCCTTACCGATGAGGTATGTCACGGCTGCTGCGGCGACGACGATCGACAACTGTCGCATTCCGCCCTTGACGACGCTGCTGCCGCTCGAAGCACTGATCCAACCGCCTACCGCGACGCTGGCGGCGACGGTCAAGACGATCGAGGAAACGATTGCCGTCGTCCCTGCTACGAAGAACCATGGTGCCAGCGGTACGAGTGCTCCAATCGAGAACAACGCCAACGAAGCAAGTGCTGCAACCCGTGGCGACCCCAGCTCATGAGCGTTGAGGCCGAACAGCGTCCGAGCGGCGAAGTCGAAGAAGCGGCGTTCGTCGAGTGGTAGCTCGGTCGCCGCCTGCTGTGCGGTTTCGGTGCCGAACCCGTCCTGCTCAAGCCGCTGCGTGAGCTGCTCGAGCACGAGGCGCGGATTGCGACGCACGAGAGTGCGCAGTTCGCCGAGAATTCCCTGGTACAGCTCCACCTGGCTGCGCACGCTGACCCACTCGCCGGCTGCCATCGAGAACGCTCCGGCGATCAGGCTGGCGAAGCCGGCAAGTCGCACCGCCGATTGAGATGACGACGCACCCGCCATGGCGAGGATCAGCGACAAGTTGGT
>JANOTN010000058.1:0-5842 GCA_031416375.1 Ilumatobacteraceae bacterium | reverse complement strand
TGGAGAACTCATCGGCTCTGACATGAACCGCTCGAACTGCGGAGCGAGCATTTCCTTCAGCCCTGTTCTGCGCTGTTCAGCGCATCAAGCAGTCCGGCCCGTTCTTCGGCGATGACCTGATCTTCGACTTCGAGAAGCGCTGGCTCGCACTCCAGATTTGCCGCTGCCGCGGCGAGTTCGCGAACTAGTGCATCGTTGTACTGGCGGTGTCGGTCTGAGCCGACCATGCACAGTTCCTCCGACACATCCTGGAATTGCTGGCGCATTGCCCACGGTGTGACGAACAACTGCCCACGTTCGGTCATGCAAGCTGACCATTCTTTCGCTGCGCCGGTCATGCGGGGATCGGCCTTCACTCGGACATCAAAGTCCTCGATCACCTGCCAGCCTCGTGTGGTGATACCGAGCAGCGAAGTGGACCTATCTGCCTCAAGGACGCACTCGTCCACGGCGTTCGACCATTCGTTCTGCGCTTGGATCGATACCGCCGCCACGATCGAGGCGTTTTGGTCGTCGCCCAGTGCCGATGGTGCCGGGGCGTTGGGCCCGGAGAGTCCGAGGATGCCAAGCCCAAACTCTGTAGCGAACTCCTCGCGCGACATCGTCATCTGCGGGCCGGGCGCGAACAACGCGTTCGCCGGCAATGCCACGCGCGGACGGCCGCTCGACAACCTTGGTGATCGCCTGCCGAGTGACGAGCTGGCCGTCGGACTTGGTGAACACAGGGTGAATGACCGAGCCACCGTACGTGTGGATTGGCCAATCCTCTGCTCGCTCGGCCTGCTGCTCAGCGAGTCGGGATCGAAGATGACGGACTGAGGTCGGTGCAAGGTGATGCACACCCTCGGCTCCCGACGTCTTGGTCGTGCCGAGCACCACCCCGACTGACGGCGTGTACGACGCGCCGCGCCGCACCTGAGCCGTCGCCGCGTCGAGATCGACGTCCTCCCATGCCAGCCCCAGCACCTCGCTGACCCTCCAGCCCTGACAGAAGAGCAACGTCAACGCGGCTCCCCAGCGCAGACCCTCGGCAGCTGTGATGAGTCGGCGTGCATCATCGGGTGACAAGGCCCGGCCCTCACTCACTCGACGAACGGGGGGCGGCTTGACGAGGTCGAACGGGTTCGCAGGAATCAGCCCGACCTTGACCGCCTCGGTGAACGCCTGACGGCACACCTTGCGGCAGTTCAACACCGTGAACGGTGCGTAGCGGTCGAGCAGGTTCGACTGCCACACCGTGAGCCTCTCGGCACCGACGCCGACGACTGGCATTGCGCCGATGTCGTCAGCGAGGTAGCCGACGAACTTGCGGTAGCTGTCGAGGGTCGAGACCTTGACCTGATGGCGGGCGATCGTTTCTAGCCACCATTCAGCCAACTCTCCCACCGTGGTGGCGGTCGTGAAACGTGTGGTCAACAGCGGCCGATGCTCGACTTTCTTCAGCGCCTCATTCCGCCGTACCTCGACGAGAGCGCGCGTTGCAGAAAGACGGAGAAGTGGAGCTGAGGGGAATCGAACCCCTGGCCTCCACAGTGCGATTGTGGCGCTCTACCAACTGAGCTACAGCCCCGTAGCGACCGAAAGTGTACCGGTGACGCTTCGGGATGCGATACCGGTTTTAGCGGTGCATCCAGTCGTTTGGCCAGGTGGTTGTCTCACGCTGGCGAGCCTGAGCGAGCATGTAGGCGTAGGCGCACAGCGCAAGAAAGCTCATAGCGAACACGTACAGCATCGCCGTGGACTTGGTTGTCGCCGCCAGGAACAAGGTGCAGGCGGTTGCCAGGACGAGCATGAACATTACGTTCGACCGACGACGACGAACTTGATCAGACGCCGAAACATTGTGACGTGCGAGGTGAGCCTGACGGTGTTGCGGCGAGCGATTGATACCGCCGGTCGAATCGCCATGCGTACGACGACGAGGGGCGACCTCTCGGGCAACTGGTGCCGCGGTTGCTGTGCGACCGCCGTGCGTCCGAGTACCACCACGTCGGAGCTGAGCGTTCTGCATTCCGGGACGACCGCCAGCGGCTGGACGATACAACGGAGATTGCACCAGCGGGCGGGCCATGCCGCGCATCGAGCCGGACGCCCGACTCGGAACGGAACCCTGCAGCTTGTTGAGCTGCCGACGAAAATCAGTCACCGATGAATTCGGACGATTCTCGATGCGGGAACGCAGCAACGGCGGAATGAGCACAGCGGCCCAAGCGGCTGCTACGACCAGCAGTACGAGTTCGCCCATGTTTTGAATCCTTTGGTTGGCGGATACGTGGCTGGCGGTGAGGCCAGCGCTCGATGTCGAATCCCGTGACAAACTGTCACGAGAACAACGCTTCATTACGGTTCTACGACGATTGTAACACAGTCGGCAACATTGTACGAGCGATTCGTCACTCTGCGTTCATGACTCGTTCACCCGACGGTACGTACCGGAGCGTCCGCCGGTCTTCTCCCACAATGCCAAATCGCCGATCGTCATGCCCCTGTCGGCAGACTTGCACATGTCGTAGATCGTCAGCGCAGCGACCGAACAGGCATGCAACGCTTCCATTTCGACACCCGTCCTATCGACGGTTTCAACCGTCGCCTCAACGGCGACGTGGTCGTCACCGATTTCGAAGCTGAGCGAAACAGCACCGATCAGCAACGGGTGGCAGAGCGGGATCATGTCGGAAGTCCGCTTGGCTGCCTGGATTCCAGCCACTCGTGCAACCGCCAGCACATCGCCCTTCTTGACCTCACGGTTCGCAATCGCCGCAGTCGTCTCTGGCTTCATGAAGACCTTGGCGCGAGCCACCGCTCTCCGGTGGGTGGGTTCCTTCGGTGTGACGTCGACCATCCGGGCATGCCCGAGCGGGTCGAGGTGGCTGAACTCAAGATCACTCATGCTCGGAATCATTCATGAAGGTTGGCCATCGTCGTTGCACTAGCCGCCGATTTGGCTCATGCTGCGGACGGGACGGATGAAGTTGACCTGATTGATCTGATGACCCGCCCACTTGGTACCGACAGCCCTTTGGATTCGAGCGGCGATCTGATCGTCGGATTCACCATCACGCAGCGCATCTCGCAAATCGAACTCGTCGGTCGCGAACAGACAGGTTCGAAACTGACCGTCGGCGGTGAGACGAACACGATCACAGTCGCCACAAAACGGCTTGGTGACCGTCGGGATGATCCCAACCGTGGCACCACCACCCAACCCTCCGCCATCGAGATAGCGCCAACGATCGGCGGGCGCGGCACCGCGAGCGGGGACCTGTTCAATCGGGAACTCGGCCGACAAGATGGCGACAATCTCATCTTGACCGACGACCTTGTCGGTCAGCCAGTGGCCGCTGGCGTCGAGCGGCATGAACTCGATGAACCGCACTTCGACGCCCTCGTCACGACCGAACCGGGCGAGATCGATGATCTCGTCATCGTTGGTCCCACGCTCGATCACGGCGTTGATCTTGACCGGAGCGAACCCAGCGTCCTTGGCGGCGCTGATACCGGCGAGCACGTTGTCGAGTTCGTCGCGGCGGGTCATTCGTTCGAACTTGGCGCGATCGAGCGTGTCGAGACTGATGTTGATCCGCTGCAGTCCGGCCTCGCGAAGGTCGTGGGCAATGAGGCGCAGCGTTGCGCCGTTGGTCGTCATCGCCAGGTCGACGCCGAGCGCAGCCAGCTTCGACACGAGCGTGGTGATGTGGGCCCTGATCGTCGGCTCACCACCGGTCAACCGGATCCCGCCGAACCCGAACCGTTCGACACAAAGACGCGCCAGCCGCTCGATCTCCTCGAACGTGAGCACCTCCGCCCGCGGTAGCCAGGTCATTCCCTCGGCTGGCATGCAGTACGTACAACGGAAATTGCAGCGATCGGTGACCGAGATCCGCAGGTCACGCACGACGCGCCCAAACGGATCGACCAAATCACGCGCTCCCGTGTGCGACGCCATCTCGTTGACTCTACGGGTCAGCCGACCAGCATCACGATCGCGACGTCGGCACCGGCGGGAATTCCATCACCCTCGGGGACTACGGCGACGGCGTTGGCGAGGGCCGTCGCAGCGAGCTGGTGACTTCCCTGCGCGCCAACCGAACGAACATGACAACGGCCATCATCTTCGAAGGTGGCGTGAACTCGATTGAGATGGATCTTGCCGTCTGGGCGCCGGGCGAAGCCGTCATCGGTGATCGCAACGTGGCTGGGACGTGCCAGCCGACGGTGCCCCATCATCCGCCGAAGGGCGGGCCGGGCGAGCATCTCAAAGCTGACAATCGAACTCACTGGATTGCCGGGCAGCCCGAAGATCGGAGTGCCCTCAAGGGTGCCGAAGGCGAATGGCTTGGCTGGTTTGATCGCAATCTGCATCCAGTGCATTTCGGCAATTCGGCCGAGCACCGCCTTGACGATGTCGTAATCGCCCATGCTGACACCACCACTGGTGACAATCGCATCGCAACCGCCGGCGGCACCTCGTAACACGCGTTCGAGGTCGGCCTGATCGTCTCGCACAGTCCCCAGGTCAATCACTTCGCAGCCCGTCTCGCGCAGCATCGCCGACAGCATCCGCCGGTTACTTTCACGGATCTGACCCGGCTTGAGCGGTCCGCCACCCTCGATCAGTTCGTCACCAGTTGAGAGCACGGCGACTCGCGCCCGCCGATAGACGCTGACCGTCTGTGCGTTGATGCTCGCTAGCACCCCGACCACTGCCCCGCCAACCTCGGTTCCGGACGGGAAGACCAGGTCGCCAATTTGCACATCGTCTCCGGCACGACGGACGGCAACGCCAGGCGCGACACGCGATTTGATCAACACTCGATCAGCGCCAACCCGTTCGGTGTCCTCCACCATCACGACTGCATCTGCCCCGACAGGCATCGGGGCCCCGGTCATAATCCGGATCGCCTCCCCCGACTGGAGCACGCGGTCGGTCGCCGCGCCGGCAGCTACCTCGTCAACCACCGGAAGTTCCACCGGGCCATGTGCAGTGTCGGAGGCGACCACGGCGTAACCATCAACAGCGGCGTTGTCGAACGGTGGAACCTGTTCGACAGACACCACATCGGCAGCCAACACGAGCCCTTCAGCCTGCTCGAACGGCACGGCGACCGGGGTCAAGGGCGGGCACGCGCCGATCACGAACGACTGGGCGTCTTCGAGCGGTGTCACACCGGGCACGGTAACGGCAGACTGGTCGGGTGAGCGACTATCTCGCCTTCCCAGCCGACGGCTTCGACGCGCGGTGGTCAACGTGGGACGGTGCTCACACCGAGCATCTGTCGCTGTGCTGGGAGAACGAAGCCTGGACGGCATCGGGCCGAGTCGGTCGCGAACAGGTCGAGTACGTCATCCGGCTCTCCCCGCTGTGGCAGATCCGCCAGTTCATGCTGTTCCGCGACGTGGATCAGCCCGACCTCTGGCTGGGGACCGACGGGCACGGGCGCTGGGGCGAGGTCAACGGTGCCCACCGAACCGAACTCGACGGCGCACTAGACCTGTCGCTCCCCTGCACGCCCTTCAGTCACACGTTGCCGATCCGCCGTCACCCGTTGCTGGTCGGAGACTCTGTCGAACTGACCGTGATCGAAATCGACGTCGAGACCTTGGCGACGATTCCCGTCCAAGTGAAATACACCAGGCTGACGAGGCGGGGGTGGGAGCTCACCCGAAGCGGCGTCGTGACGCAGTTCGAGGTTGACGAGTACGCACTCCCCCACCACATCGAAGGTTCGTTCCGCCGCAGCAAACCCGGCCAACTGTCTGCCTAAAATCAGCGCACCGCCACTTGAAGACAAGCGGTTAGGAGACGAGCCGTAGGCGAGGCGACCAATCGTTACGGTGCGCT
>JANOTN010000057.1:0-30816 GCA_031416375.1 Ilumatobacteraceae bacterium | reverse complement strand
AAGGTGACGCCGAGATCCACCGTTCGGCGATCGAAACGCAAGCCGACGTCACTATCCGTATCACCAACCTCGGAGCCGACGCCGTCACATATCAGCGGCTTCCGCAGATCAACAACTCTGAGCGGCTCGGCAGCGTCGCTCCTGGCCCTGGTCATCTCGAGGACCTCGTACGCGCCGCGTACGACGATCTCGCAGCGCGCCTCCACGATGAATACGGGTTCACGCTGCCTGAGGCCTATCGGATACTCGGCGCGGTGGGGACCGTGCGAATCGGCCAGGTTGTACCACCGGTCTTTTCGGCCTTGGCCATGATCGAGCGCCGCTTCCTCACGCTCGATCAGACTCCCACCTGAGCCGAACGTGAGAACCTGTGGTTGGCGGGCGTAGAGGAATGAACTGTGGGGGCTCCGGCCGAGGGCACCCGCTTCAAGCTCGGCAGAGCACGATCCACCCAGGAAGAAACCCCAGGTACCCGCTGACCTGGGGTTTCGGGGTGGAGCTAAAGGGAATCGAACCCTTGACCTCTTCCATGCCATGGAAGCGCTCTGCCAACTGAGCTATAGCCCCGACGGGCCGCAACGATACCGACGAACGGCTACCGATCACAACAGCCGAAGCCACTCATGCGTTGACTGATTCGACCCAATCGATCTTCGGGACATCGGTGTACAGCCGCTCGATCTCGTAAAAATCACGGATCTCAGACAGGAACACATGCACGACCACGTCGCCGTAGTCGATCAGCACCCACTGCTGCTCCTTGACGCCTTCCATCCGGAGCGGAGATCGACCGGTCTGCTCCTTCACCTGAGCTTCAATGTCATCGACGAGCGCTCGGACGAGTCGACGGTTCGACGCACCAACCACGACAAAGTATTCGGTGACCTTGAGAACTTCGCCGACATGCAAGACCAGAATCTCGCTGCCCTGCTTGGCTTCAGCGATCCGGGCTGCGATGCACGCAAGATCGCACGCTTCTTGATCAATCATCGTCAGCCGTCGTTCCTGGTCGCGTCGCTAGTTGCAGTCGCATCATCGTCCAGAGAGCCTGCCACGGTATTTGGTGATTCACTACGAAGGGTCTTGAGGAACGACCGCCCAATCGTCACGATGATGTCGACGCCTTCGATCACGACGTCTGCCTCACGCACCTCAATTTCCCCAAACAACGCTGGATAGCTCTCCTCAATTGCCGAGATCACCGTCGGGTCGGCAACCTCAATCAGCGTGATCATTGGAACCGTGCCGTTGACCTGGCTCGACACCGAGACGACGTTGACTTGGATAAAGAGCAGGCCGTCGATGACCCGCTTCGTCACGTCGGCGTTGTTGATCCCGAGTGAGGTGAGATCCGCATCTTGAAACGCCGTCACGACACGAAACGTCGGAGCGCTCGACGGCGCACCGACTCGCCCAGGAGCGATGGCTGCCACCACCATCAGCATCTCCGACCGATCGTGAACGACAACCGAATCGACTGCCCCGGCACCAAACGCGACACTCAGTTCAGCTGGTAGTTGATCGGCGATCTGGTCTTCGTCGAGCACTCGGATTGTCATTGATCGGTAGTCGAGATTGGATGCGAACAACCTGTTGACAAAATCATCAAGGGCTCGTGGCGTGCCAGGCGCGGCACCACCAGCGTCCGATGGAGCCGACCCGATTCCTGCACCTACTCGATCAGCGATCGCCTCCCAAACGGCGGACCGACCCGGATCGAGATACCAGTCGGCAATCGTTGAGTCGACTGCGGTGACTGCTCGCGCCGCCGCCGGCGCACTCATCACTACCTCACCCTTCGGCCATTGCTCTGCCGAGGATTCGTCGTGAAGCGGAGTAGGCAGTATCACCGGCATGTCGCCGAGTGGCGTGACCAGCTGTACAAATCGTTCTTGGTCGACGAGTTCGATCACATCGAACGAGAGACCCGTCACCCCTTCAACCGCGAACCGAAACGCCTCAGGACCTTCGACGGCAAGCACGGCATTCAATGGACGGAGTTCGTCGGCATTACCCGAGGTTGTGTCAGCCGACGGGCTCAAGGAGACGATGCTCCCGCCGAGCCCGTTGACATTCAACACCAGCACCACAACAGACGTCAACCGGCCATCATCGTCGACCGTTCCCACCAAAGCTGTCGATGTCGATGGCAACCGCTGCGATGTCACGTTGGCCGCTTGCCCCTCGACCTGGCGACCCGCCTTCGAATCGGCCAACGTCCGAATACCAGCGATGCTGAGAGCGGCCGCGCAGGCCAGAGCGATACACGTCGCAACCAGGGCGAGCCAGGTGTTACGCGACCGGCGAGTCTTGATCGCCGTCACGTCGCACCCGCTCCGTACAGGCCACGTTGCCGAATCACCGCGAGCACCGAATCCGGCACGAGATAATCGAGCGGGCGACCATCGCCGCATCGCTCTCGAAGATCGGTGCTTGAAACGTCTAGTCGGGGAACCTCGACTCGAATCCACTCGATCGACTGGCTGAGTCGAACTGGCACGCCCGGCCGATCAACGACGACCAGATGCGAAAGACCTACCACTTCCTCAACTCGTTCCCACGTCTCAATCCCAGCCGCCGCATCGTCCCCGACGATCGTGAACAAGTCGGCCTCGGGATAGTCGGAGTGCATTCTGGCCAACGTGTCAGCCGTATACGAGTGCCCTCCGGCACGAATCTCATCGTCGCCAGCGATCAGCCGGGGAACACCCTCGACCGCTGCTGTGACCATCGCCAATCGGTCATCGGCGGGCGTGATCGCCCGGGTTCCGACCTTCTGCCACGGCACGTTGGCGACCATCATGATCACCAAATCAAGGTCGAGTGCATGCCCGACGTTCACGGCGGTTACAAGATGGCCGACGTGCGGCGGATCGAACGTGCCGCCCATCACCCCAACACGCTGGGGTTTTGTCGGCGAAGCTGGCACGACTTCCGATTCTAGGTCGGCGTATACCGATCCGGCCCGCGTAGAACACGGCCGCGCCTTGACAGGTTTGTTACAATAAACAGCCGGTTCAAAATCAGGTTGTTTGATCAACCCTTGACTCGGGAACAAATAGCTCAAGCCCGATGTTCTCTGAGCGTACGGGCGCAGCCCCAGAAACCCCCACGAAAACTCTCGCCCGTGTGCCAAACGACACATTTGGGCCCGAAATGTAATCTCACCACGAACGGTTGTACGAATCACCATGAACGACTCCATCGGTCTCTACCTCAACGACATTGGCAAGGTCCCACTGCTCACCGCAGAAGACGAGCGCGAGTTGTCGCGCATCATCGAGCAGGGCCGCGAAGCGGCTGAGCAGCTCGAGAACGGCAAGCGCAGCGCCGAACTCAAGGGCAAGGTTGCATCCGCCGCCGAGGCAAAGGATCGCTTCATCCGCGCCAACCTGCGATTGGTCGTGTCGATCGCTCGCCGCTACCCGTTACCGCAGGGCATGGATCTCCTCGACTTGATTCAGGAGGGCAACCTCGGTCTTGAGCACGCCGTCGACAAGTTCGACTGGCGCCGCGGCTTCAAGTTCTCGACGTACGCCACGTTCTGGATCCGCCAGGCAATCGGTCGTGCGCTCGACCAGAAGGCCAGCCTCATCCGGATCCCCGGCGATCGTTCAGCCAGCCTCCGCGCTGCGCTGCGCCAAGCTTCGGGCGACGGCGAGACGTTGGATCAGACCAACGCCGAACTGCACCGTCTGACCACGCCGGTAAGCCTCGACAAGACCGTCGGCGACGACGGCGACGCGACGCTCGGTGACCTGATGGCCAACGGCGACGGCACCCCCGAAGATCACGTAATGACACTCGTCGACAGCGAACTACTCGACGAACTGCTCGGCACGCTCGACGGTCGTGCCCGCTACGCAGTCGAGGCTCGTTTCGGCTTGCTCGACGGCGAGCGCAAGAGCTTCCGTGAGGTTGGCGAAAGCCTCGGCGTCACCGCCGAAGCCGCACGTCGGCTCGTCAGCCGGGCCGTTGCCGGCCTACGCGACGACGCCGAGCGAATCCTCGCTGTCTGATTGGTAGCGACAAGTCTGGGAGTGGCGACCGGGAAACCGGTCGCCATTCGCTTTTTCGGCAACGCTAGGCTTTGTTCGTATGGCGAAGGCTTGGTCTCCCGACTCGTGGCATTCGTTCCCGATTAAACAGCAGCCGGCCTGGCCGGACGAGGCTGACCTTGATCGTGCCCTGAAACAGATCGGCGCCTATCCCCCACTCGTGTTTGCCGGTGAGGCACGCAAGTTGCAGGCCGGGTTGGCCCAGGTCGCAGCAGGTAATGCGTTCCTCCTCCAAGCAGGCGATTGCGCCGAAAGCTTCGAGGAGTTCACCGCCGACAACATCCGTGAGAAGCTGCGTGTGATCCTGCAGATGGCGGTAGTGCTGACCTACTCGATGGGTGTCCCGGTGATCAAGGTCGGCCGTCTCGCCGGCCAGTTTGCCAAGCCGCGGTCGTCCGACTTCGAAACGATCGATGGCGAGGAGATTCTGTCATTCCGTGGACACATCGTCAACGGAGATGGAGCGACAGCCGCCGCACGCATCCCGCAACCTGAACGACTCGTGCAGGCCTACCACCAGTCAGCATCGACTTTGAACCTGGTGCGGGCGTTCACCAAGGGTGGCTACGCTGCACTCGACCGGGTCCACGCCTGGACACAGGAGTTCGTGGCGTCGAGCCCGGCCGGCCAGCGCTACGAACAACTCGCCACCGAGATCGACCGGGCGCTGCGTTTCATGCGAGCGACCGGGATGGACACCGAGTCAAACTCGAACCTCCGAGAAGTCGACGTGTGGACGAGCCACGAGGCACTGCTGCTGGCATACGAAGAAGCGCTCACACGCCGCGACTCGACGACGGGCAGTTGGTACGACTGCTCGGCTCACATGCTGTGGATCGGCGAGCGCACCCGCCAACTCGACGGAGCCCACATCGAATTTCTGCGCGGTGTCGGCAACCCGATTGGCGTCAAGGTCGGGCCATCGATGACGGGCGAGGATGTGATTGCCCTCTGCGAGGCACTCAACCCCGCCCGAATTCCCGGTCGCCTGACACTGATTTCACGAATGGGTGCTGATCGGATTGTCTATGGTTTGCGACCGTTGCTGCGATCGGTCAAAGAGAGCGGGCACCCGGTTGTGTGGGCCTGCGACCCAATGCACGGAAACACGTACACCAATCCAAACGGCCGCAAGACGCGCAGCTTCGACGCCGTGATCCGAGAAATCGAAGGCTTCGTCCAGGCGCACCGGATCGAGGGAACCTGGCCCGGCGGGATTCACGTTGAGCTGACCGGATCCGATGTGACCGAATGCATCGGAGGTGCCGACGACCTGCAAGACGCCGATCTCGACCATCGCTACGAGACCGTTTGCGACCCGCGGCTCAACGGACGCCAAGCACTTGAGCTGGCGTTCCGCACCGCTGAACTGATCCGCGCCGATTCGAACGGCTGACGGGCCGAGTGATGCAGGCCCTCCACCTGGTCACGTCGTGGCCGGTGGAACACGTCGCCGCAGCGATCATCGGACCACACGGAGACCAGTCGATTGGCGACACCGAGCGGCTATATCGGCTGGCATCGCTGACCAAGCCGGTCAGCGCTTGGGCGATCATGATCGGTGTCGAAGAAGGCGTTGTCGAACTCGATACCCCGCTGCAGCACGTGTCTGCGCCGACCGGCTGCACGCTTCGACATTTACTCGCCCACGCCGGAGGGTTCGGCTTCGACGGCGATCAACCGATCACCACGATCGAGCGTCGCAGGATTTACTCCAACACCGGTATCGAACGGGCTGCCGAGGAGTTGGCCGGTGCCGCCGACATGCCGTTTGACACCTACCTGCATGAAGCAGTCCTTGCCCCGCTTGGCATGGAACGGACTGAACTGCGGGACTCCCCAGCATATGGGTTGACGAGCACGCTCGATGACGTCGCCCGGTTCGTGGCCGAGATGCTCCGTCCGGTCCTGTTGGCGTCGGAGACGGTGGCCGAGATCGCTCGACCCCAATATCCAACACTCGCAGGTATCGTTCCGAGCGTGGGGCGCTTTGATCCGTGCCCGTGGGGCCTTGGGGTAGAGATACGTGGTGAGAAATCGCCGCACTGGACCGGCCGCGCCAACTCACCCGCAACGTTCGGACACTTCGGTGGCTGCGGCTCGATGATGTGGGTCGATCCATCCGCCGATGTCGGCATGGTCGCTCTCACCGACCGACCATTCGCCGATTGGCGAGACGCCGCGCTGAGATTGTGGCCCGAGTTCTCCGATGCTGTGCTTGCCGAAACGCGGAGCAGCGTCTGATGTTCCAGGCCGGCGATCGAGTGCGGTGGGAAACCACCGGCGACGACGGCCTGCCAATGGTGCGCTACGGATTCGTCGGCGGATTCGCCGGCTCACACGAGGCCGCCGTTGTGATGCTCGACGGTGACATCACCGGCGACACCGTGATCGACCTCACTCAGCTCGCGCCCGTGATGATCACCAACGTCGAGTTGCGTCTGCATGGCTGCGACCTGATCGATGATCCGACGCTACGGCAGGGCCTCGTCAACCTCTGGTCAGCGGAGGCCGATCAGGCTGGGCTCGAGATCGTGTCGCTCGAATGCCTCGGCTCCGGAGTGCGCGACGCCGGCAACGGGTTCGCCCTCGCAGAACTGTGGGCCGGAAGCCAGCAATACGTACTCCGGGCATCAATCGGGCCAAGCCCCGACATGGTCATGGTGCGAGCCGACATACCTCGACGCTGGGAGTAGCCCGCCCGAGTGTCAGATGTGCGGGACGCCGGTTACGGCGATGCCGCCGTCAATCGTGAGCCGAACGTCGAGGTGGGTCAGCCAGGCGTGTCGCGGCTCTGAGTAGTCGGTGCGGCGATGGCAACCACGGCTCTCTGTACGAGTCAGCGCCGCAGTCGTCACAGCCGCCCCAACCGTCAACAAGTTGGTTGCTTCCCACGCCGCTCTCGAGCCGGCAACACCTGTCGATGACGTCGAAGCGAGCGCTTGTAGTTGCTGAATCGCGCCCTCAAGGCCCTCGGGGGTTCTCAGCACGCCGACCTGGCTCGACATCACCGAACGGATCGCGATCCGTTGCGCAGGATTGCGGAGCGGGGCATCGAAGCTGCGCCCGATCTCAGAACCCCGCTCTACCGCGCTGGGAAGCGCCTGCTTCAGCGCGCCCCCCAACCGAGTTCCGGCGACGACACCCTCAGTCAGGCTGTTCGACGCCAACCGATTGGCACCGTGTACGCCCGTGCAGGCGACCTCGCCGATTGCGAACAGGCCTGCCATCTCGGTGACACCATCGAGGTTGGCAGGCACTCCGCCGCACACGTAGTGAGCAGCAGGGGCGACCGGGATTCGCTCACGTGCCGGGTCGATTCCGGCCTGTTTACACGCCGCCGTGATCGAGGGGAATCGCTCGTAGAACCTGTCACCCATGTGCGTGGCATCGAGGAACACGTGATCCCCAACTCCGCCAGGGGCCTCGGCCATCCGACGACTGATTGCAGATGCAACGACATCGCGAGGCGCAAGGTCTTCAAGGGGATGAACGCCCTTCATCACGCGACGGCCCAGCCCGTCATACAGAATCGCCCCTTCGCCGCGCACCGCTTCCGACACCAGCGCTTGCTGCCCCGTCGCACCTGGGCCGATCCACAATACGGACGGATGAAACTGAACGAACTCGATATCGCGCCCCGAGAGCCCGGCACGTAACGCCAGGGCAAGACCGTTACCGGTGACCGCCGGTGGATTCGACGTCGATGCGAACACCTGCCCATATCCCCCCGTAGCCAAGACAACGGCCCTGGCGCGGATCACACCAACCGAATCGACGGAACCATGTCGGTCGAGTATTGCCAGGCGAACTCCGGCAGCTTGACGTCGTCCTTCGTGATTTCTGGCAGTCACGAGGTCAAGCGCGAAGGCGTGTTCGAGCACGTCGACGCCAGCAGTGAGGGCCGCCGTATCAAGTGTTCGCTGCACCTCGGCACCCGATTGATCACCACCCGAATGCACGATACGACGATGCGAATGACCGCCCTCCATCGTGAGCGCCATATCTCCCGACTCATCCGGATCGAACATCGCTCCGAGTGCGATCAGCTTGCGAATCGCGCTCGGTGCCTCGGCGACCAGCGTGCGCACGGCTGCCTCGTCGCATAGCCCTGCCCCGGCTTCGAGTGTGTCTCGCAGATGATTCTCGATCGAATCCTTCGGGTCGAGCACGGCTGCGAGCCCGCCCTGCGCCCACGCCGTCGACCCGGCTGCGAGCACATCCTTGGTGACCACCAACACCGATCGCTCCGGGCGCATCGCAAGTGCTGCCGCCAGCCCCGCCGCACCTGAACCAAGCACGACGACATCGACGTCACGTTCCCATGACACTGCTGGTGCTGCCAGAACCGACGGCAGTCTGAATCCACTCATCGTCAATTGCGCCCGAGTCATTCAGCCGTCGGCGACGGCGTACCGATCGAGATCATGCGCTCGACGCTGCGTCGAGCCTTCTCGGCAATGTCGGTCGGAACGTCGACCTGATCGGTTCCGTCACGAAGGGACCGCAACAGTTTCGCCGGCGTGATCATCTTCATGTATTTACATACTGCCGCCCGGTTGACCGGGGCGAACTCGGTCGTGCGGTTGACCTGTTCCAGCTGATGGATCATGCCCGTCTCAGTCGCCACGAGCACCCGTTTGGCGGTGGTTGCTCGCGCCGCTGCAACCATCCCGCTCGTTGACAAAATCTTCGTCCGCTCGATCGGCACGACACCCGAAGCGGCGAGATACAGCGCGCTCGTTGCGCACCCGCACTCAGGGTGGATGAACAACTCAGCATCGGGGTCGGCCTCCACCTGGGCCTTGAGTTCAGCGCCGTTGATCCCGGCGTGGACGTGGCATTCGCCGAGCCAAATGTGCATGTTTTCGCGCTGCAAGGTGCGTTGCACGTGTGCTCCGAGGAACTGGTCTGGGCAGAACAGCACGTGTCGACCTTCGGGAATACTGGCCACCACCTCGACGGCATTCGACGACGTGCAGCAGATATCGGTCTCAGCCTTAACCGCAGCTGTCGTGTTGACGTAGCTCACCACCACAGGGTCGTCGTACTCGGCCTTCCATGCCCTCAACTGCTCGGCCGTGATCGTCTCGGCGAGACTGCAGCCGGCCCGCTCATCTGGAATCAATACGGTCTTCTCAGGGCTGAGAATCTTCGCTGTCTCTGCCATGAAGTGAACACCACAAAAGATGATCGTCGACTGCTCCGCCTCTGCCGCCACACGGGACAGGCCGAGCGAGTCGCCGGTGTGATGGGCAATGTCTTGAATCTCGGGGAGCTGATAGTTGTGCGCCAGAATCACCGCATCGCGCTCGTCCGCCAATCGCAGAACCTGATCCCGCCAATCACGTGGCAACAGCTCGACATCGGCCTCGCTCGCAGTCATATTCGACACAGTAAACGAACCGTCGGCGCAAACCATCGGGCCGAACATCTGACCGTGCGGGCGATGCGGGCGATGCGGGCGATGCGACCGGTGCTTCCAGCGATCACGACAACAAGCCACGCCAGATAAGTTCACCGACGGTTGCGGGCAGACAGCTGACTGGTTCGGTTGGCGGCTTCGATGACGGCTGCGCCGTACTGTTTGCCTGGGTGTCGTGTTAGCCGGTCGATCGGGCCTGACACACACACCGCTGCGATCACCGACCCATCGGCGGCAACGACGGGAGCGCTGACCGAGGCGACGCCGGGCTCGCGCTCTTCAACACTCTGAATCCAGCCCAAGGTTCCGGTCTGACCAATCAGGACACGGCCGGCCGAGCCGAGTTCAAGCGGGAACAGCACGCCTTCCGGCACGATCCAGCGTAGGGCGTGGGGTGATTGCAGGGAGAGCACACAACGACGGTGCGCCCCCTCACGCACGAACAACTGCACGCTTTCACCGGTGGTATTACGGAGCGATTCGAGAATCGGCAACGCCACTGACCCCAACGGGAACCGGCCGGACGCGGCCCGCCCGAGGGCCGCCAACTCGGGTCCAAGATCAAATCGGCCCTCTTCATCCCGACGAAGCAGGCCGTGCGCTTCGAGTGCCACCGCCAGCCGATGGGCGGTCGCCCTAGGCAGTCCGGTTGCGGACTGGAGCGAGTTCAATCCGAGTGGCCGTTCTGCCACGGCACGCAAGATATGTGCCGCCTTGTCGAGCACGCCGACTCGCGTTACGATATCCATACCGTAAGAATGGTATCTCAGAAAGTGGGACAACCGCAATGACAACGCCTGCTGGGCCGATGACCCTGCCAGAGAAAATCTGGTACCGCCACCTCGTGCACTCCCAGCCGGGCGAGGCTGACCTGCTCTACATCGACCTGCACCTCGTGCACGAGGTCACCAGCCCGCAGGCATTCGACGGTCTGCGCCTGTCCGGCCGTCAGGTTCGCCGACCAGAGTTGACGATCGCCACGGAAGACCACAACGTTCCGACCGAGAACATCCACCTTCCGATCGCTGACGAGATCTCGGCAAAGCAGATCGACACGTTGCGTGCCAACACCAGCGAATTCGGGATCACCAACTTCCCGATGGGCGACCCAAACCAGGGAATCGTCCACGTGATCGGACCCGAGCAGGGTCGCACCATGCCTGGCATGACGATCGTCTGCGGCGACAGCCACACGGCAACTCACGGTGCCTTCGGAGCGCTGGCATTCGGGATCGGCACGAGCGAGGTCGAGCACGTGCTCGCCACGCAAACACTCCCCCAGTCACGTCCGAAGTGGATGGCGGTCAACGTCGAGGGCACACCGCCCGCCGACGTCACAGCAAAGGACATCATCCTGGCGATCATCGGAGCGATCGGCACTGGCGGAGGGATCGGTCACGTGATCGAGTTCCGCGGTGAAGCGATCCGCAACCTCTCGATGGAAGGCCGGATGACGGTCTGCAACATGACGATCGAAGCCGGTGCCCGAGCCGGACTGATCGCCCCTGACGAGACGACATACACCTACCTCAAGGGACGCGATCAGGCACCGACCGGATCCGACTGGGATGCCGCCGTCGCCGATTGGCGCAGCCTCGGCACCGATGAAGGCGCTGCATGGGACAAACAAGTCCACTTCGACGTGTCATCGTTGCGACCGCAGGTCACTTGGGGCACCAATCCCGGCCAGGTAGGTTCGATCGATGATGTGGTTCCCTCGCCAGACGACTACGCCGACGCCACCACTCGCGAAACAGTCGCCCGGGCGCTGGAGTACATGGGGCTCACGGCTGGCACCCCGATCCGTGACGTGCCGGTCGACACCGTTTTCATCGGCTCGTGCACCAACAGTCGGATCGAAGATCTACGGGCAGCGGCGGCGGTGATGGAAGGGCGAACCATCACCGTGAAGCGAGTGATGGTCGTGCCCGGCTCGCACCGGGTAAAAGCGCAGGCCGAGGCCGAGGGGCTTCCAGAAATTTTCCGGGCGGCGGGCGCCGACTGGCGTGAACCAGGCTGCTCAATGTGTCTCGCCATGAACCCCGACAAGCTTGCGCAAGGCGAACGATCGGCCAGTACCAGCAACCGCAACTTCGAAGGCCGCCAGGGCCGCGGCGGCCGCACCCACCTCGTCTCCCCCGCCGTAGCCGCCGCCACCGCAATCAAAGGCACCTTCGCCACCCCACAGGATTTGTGATGTTGTTACAACTGGTGTCAGACACCATCTGTAACAGGCTCGTCGCTTTGGTTCAAGCGGTCCCTCACGAAGGAGCACGTCCATGAAGTCGGTTCGCATTGTTGCTGGTACCGGGGTTCCGTTGAAGCGCAGCGACGTTGATACTGACCAGATCATCCCCGCCGATTGGCTCAAGCGCGTCGAGCGAACCGGGTTCGAGAAGGGTCTCTTTTCAACATGGCGCGACGATCGCGATTTCGTGCTCAATCAGGAAAAGTATCAGGGGGCGTCGATCCTCGTCGCAGGCCCGGCATTCGGAGTCGGCTCGAGCCGCGAACACGCCGTGTGGGCAATCCAGCAGGGCGGGTTCGACGCTGTGATCGCTCCAAGCTTTTCCGATATCTTTCGCAACAACTGCGCCAAGAACGGCCTCGTCGCGGTGATTCTCCCGGAGTCGACCGTCGAGGCAATCTGGGCGGCGATCGAAGCCGACCCCACAACGGAGATCGTTGTCGATGTCGAGCGATTAACGGTTGAGGTCCCGTCAGCCGGGATGATTGCCGCGTTCCCGATCGACACCGCCACACAGCACCGCTTCCTCAACGGCCTCGACGACGTCGGCATCACGCTCACCCACGCCGCCGAAATCGACGCCTTCGAAGCAAACCGCCCCGCCTACCTCAGGTAACCGCAGCGCAAAAGAACGCCGACCTCAGGTCGTGATGTCGGCGTGGAAGAGGGGGAGATCGAGCAGGTTCGGGTTGTTGCTGAACACCTCGATCGCAGGGATCGTGGGGAGTCGCAGCAGGCGCTGCAGGATTCGCACCTGCGTGTGCTGGTTGTACTCGGCGAACGTGATCGCCCAACCGTCACGGCCGGCCCGCGCCGTCCGGCCTGACCGGTGTAGGTAGTCCTTACCGTCCTTAGCCGGTTCGTAGTGAATCACAGCGCCGATGTCATCGATATCGATGCCGCGCGCAGCGACGTCAGTCGCCACAAGCACCGCCAACTTGCCTTCGGCAAACCGCTGCAGTGCCCGTTCACGCGACTTCTGTGGCAGGTCACCGTGGATCGCAGACGCCTGCACTCCAAGGTCTTCGAGGTTCTGCGTGACCCGGTCACACGAACGCTTGGTCTGACAAAACACGAGCAACTTCGGGATCCCAGCACCAATCGCTTTGACGACCTTGTCCTTGTCCATGTGATGCACGGCGAGGAAAAGGTGATGCATCGTGCCGACCGTGTCGGTCGCCTCGTCGATCGCCACCTCGATCGGATCTTTGAGGTAGTGCTTGATCAGATGGCCGACATCGCCGTCGAGCGTTGCCGAGAACAGCATCGTCTGATTCCGGCCCGTGCAATGACGCAGGATCCACTCGACCTGTGGCGTAAAGCCGTCATCGGCCATCCGGTCGGCCTCATCGAGACACACGATCTGACACGAGCCAAGATCGACCTCGTTCGACTTCAACAGGTCGATCAATCGAAGCGGCGTGGCGACGACCAGCTCAACGCCCTTGTCGAGTTCCTCGATCTGGGTGTGCCGGCTGGCACCGCCGTACACGGCGAGCACCCTCATACCGGCATGAGCAGCGATCGGTTCCAGCACCTCGGCAACTTGCACCGCCAGTTCACGCGTCGGCACTAGCACCAAACCGAGTGGCTTGCGAGACACAGCCTTGTCGGTGATTCGCGCCAACATCGGTACCCCAAACGCCAGCGTCTTGCCGGAACCGGTCTGAGCGCGGCCACACACATCGCGGCCTTGCATCGCAAGCGGCACGGCCTCGGTCTGGATCGCGAACGGTTTAGCAAACCCATTCGCCGCCAGACCATCGTCGATTCTGGCCGGCACGCCAAGCGCGAAGAACCCGGTTGGTGGTTCGATCGCAGCAAAGGTTGTCGTGGTGGTGAGGTTGCCCGTACGTGCTGGGCCTGAGGTCTGATCGATTGGTTTGCGCTCGGTACGTCGACGGCGAGGCGCTCCCCGGCCGCCAGGCCGTGCGTCTGTTGGGGTCATGATGTCCGCCAGGCTACCTCTGCACCCGCCGACTCCCCGGAATGCCCTGTCTTGTCCACAAATTCGTTGAGTTCCCGGGTTCGATGCGCTACCGTAAGCACCGTGACGACCGGAAAGCTGCTTCTCCTTACGTAGGGCGACCGCTTACACAGCCGCGTTCGCCCGCCCCCGCCGCCCCGGCCGGGGGCAGTTTTGTTTTTCCGGCCAGTTCGCTCAACCCCGACTCTGTCATCTGAACCTTTGGAGAAACTGAAATGCCACCAGCAAACATCACCCCCAAACAAATGCCATTCGAGAAGTACAAGCCGGTTGTCCCGGTTGTGCTGACCGACCGGACCTGGCCGAACGTTGTGATCAGCAAGGCACCGCTGTGGTGCTCGGTCGACCTGCGGGACGGCAACCAGGCCCTGATCGACCCAATGGACCCAACTCGCAAACTGCGGATGTTCGAGGAACTGGTCAAGATCGGCTTCAAGGAAATCGAGGTCGGCTTCCCCTCAGCCAGTCAGCCTGACTTCGACTTCGTGCGCGAGTTGATCGAGAAAGATCTGATTCCCGACGACGTCACGATTCAGGTGCTCGTGCAGTGCCGCCAAGAACTGATCGAGCGCACGTACGAGTGCCTGCAGGGCGCACCACGGGCGATCGTCCACTTCTACAACTCGACCAACCCGCTGCAGCGCGAGGTCGTGTTCGGCCTCGACAAGGACGGGATCAAGGACATCGCTGTCAATGGGGCGCGCCTGTGTCGCAAGCTTGAGAGGGCGATGGGCACCACGATCATCCGTTACGAGTACTCGCCAGAAAGCTTTACGCTGACCGAACCCGACTATGCGATCGAGGTCTGCGAGGCGGTTATGGACGTGATCGAGCCGACCCCGGACAAACCGATCATCCTCAACCTGCCCGCCACAGTGGAGTGCTACTCCCCCAACGTGTACGGCGATGTAATCGAGTGGTTCTGCCGCACGATCAGGAACCGCTCGTCGGTGATCGTCAGCCTGCACCCGCACAACGACCGGGGCTGTGCAGTCGCCGCCGCCGAGTTCGGTGTGATGGCAGGCGCTGATCGCGTCGAGGGAACCCTGTTCGGGAACGGGGAACGGACAGGCAACGTCGACGTCGTGAATCTGGCGATGAACCTGTTCGCCAACGGAGTCGACCCCGAACTCGACATCACCGATATCGACGGCCTGCGCCGCACCGCCGAGTACTGCAACAGGCTGCCGGTGCACCCACGTCACCCGTACGTCGGGGACCTCGTCTATACGGCGTTTTCTGGTTCGCACCAGGACGCGATCAAGAAGGGTCTCGACAAACTGGCCAACAACTACGACCAGTGGGGTGTGCCATACCTGCCGATCGACCCGAAGCACGTCGGCCGTTCGTACGAGGCCGTGATCCGCGTCAACTCGCAGTCCGGCAAGGGTGGCGTCGCCTACGTGATGAAGGAGGAGCACGGCTTCGACCTACCGCGTCGGCTCCAGATCGAATTCTCCAAGACGATTCAGCACATCACCGAGGACTCCGGTACCGAGATCAGCCCGTCGATCATGTGGGATGCGTTCCAGCGCGAATACATCCCGATCGAGCCACGATTCGAACTGCGTAGCAACGAGGTGCACACCAAAGAGGGCCGTAGCAAAGTGTCGGCGCAGCTCGTCGTCGACGGTCAAGCCGTGACGATCATGGGTGAGGGCGACGGACCGGTCGAAGCGTTCGTGAACGCGATTACTGCCCACTGGAACGAAGAGTTCGACGTCGTCGATTACGCCGAGCACGCCGTCGGCCGCGGCGCCAATGCCGAGGCAGCCGCCTACGTAGAAACCGTTCGAGCCGACGGCGAAATCAAATGGGGCCTGGGCCAAGACCCCAACATCACGACCGCTAGCCTGCGAGCGGTCCTGTCCGCCTTCGAACGCCACCACGGCTGACGTAGGGCGAGTACTCGATTAGGGTCCACCCGTATGTTCTCGATGTTGAAGCGTGGGTTTTGGTTGGCATTGGTCGGTGGTGCAGCGTTTGCCGGCTGGTCAACCTGGCGACAGAAGAAGGCATCGGCGTCGGTGTCCGACGCACCGTCATGGCCTCCGTTCGAATCGAATCCAAATCCTCCGAACCGAGAAACGGTTGCCGACACGGCTCCCGCCGCATTCGCCAGCTTGCCAACTGAGCGTTGGTTCGCCCCCATCGACAGTGCCTGCCCGGATGGATATCCGATCAAGGCCAACGAGCACTCACGGATCTACCACCAGCCAGGCGGGCGGTTTTACGCCCGGACCGTCGCAGATCGGTGCTACGCCAACGAGGAAGATGCAATCGCCGACGGGTACCGTGCAGCCAAGTCCTGACCAGGTCTGACCCGAAGGGAATTCGCCTATGAAAGTCACGATCGATTACGACATGTGCGCCTCCACTGGCGGCTGCATGCAGATCTGCCCGGAAGTCTTCGAGGTCCGCACCGACGGCTTCCTCTACGTCCTGCAAGATGAACCCGGCGAGGAACTCCACGACAAAGTGCGCGAAGCCGCCGATCTCTGCCCCACGGCGGCAATCGAACTCGAAGACTGAGTCGCCGCACGCACGTGGGATTTCATGAGCAGCTGAATCGATCGTGGGAGGCGGCCAACTCGCTGCTGTGTGTTGGGCTCGACCCTGATCCAGCGAAGTTCCCGAAGCCGCTCGACAGCTCGCCTGACGCCACCTACCGATTCTGCAAAGAAATCGTCGACGCGACGGCTGATCTGGTGTGCGCTTTCAAGCCTCAGATCGCCTACTTCTCGTCCCAACGCGAAGAACTGGCGCTCGAACGAATCTGCGCGTACATCCGAGAGACTTACCCCGACGTCTTGCTGATCCTCGACGCCAAGCGCGGCGACATCGGCTCGACAGCCGAGCACTACGCCCGCGAAGCATTCGACCGGTACGCGGCGCACGTCGTCACGGTCAACCCGTATCTCGGCGGCGACTCAGTCGAGCCCTACTTCGCCCATGGCGGCGGAGTCATCGCCCTCTGCCGCACGAGTAACCCAGGCGGCGACGACTTGCAGTCGCTGGATTGTGGTGGGCGGCCGCTGTATGTGCGGGTCGCCCAGATGATCGCCAACGAGTGGTCGCAACACGGTGACTGCGGTGTAGTCGTTGGCGCGACCTACCCCGAAGAACTGCGGGTGGTCAGAGACGTTGTCGGTGACCTCCCGATTCTCGTGCCGGGGATTGGCGCGCAGGGCGGGGACGCCCGCGCAGCCGTGGCGGCCGGTGCCACTTCCAGCGGGCGAGGGCTGATGATCAGCTCGTCGCGGGCGATCCTGTACGCCAGCAGCGGTGACGACTTCGCCGGGGCAGCCCGTGAAGCCGCAATCGAGGCACGATTGGCTACTCTCCCGGCAGGCTGTTAGTAACCACGCCCACGGTGCTGGCCGTTTCCCGCTTGCTGTTACATATGGTGCCTGACACCATCTGTAACATGAGGATCGGGCTGCTGTCCGCTAACCGTTCAGGACGGCGACGCTCAGAATGCCGGGGGCCGACCGAAGCGAGGCGAGCACCGGCGACGGAACTTCGTCAGTCGTTGCAATCAACATCACCGCTGTCGCCGCCGCTTCGACGCGGCCGACGTCCATATCGGCGATATTGATCCCGGCATCTCCCAGCGTGACACCGACCGTGCCGATCACACCCGGACGGTCGTCGTTTGTGATCACCAACATGTGCTCGGAGGGCGGTACGTCAAAGCTGTGCCCATCGACCTCGACGATCCGCTGCTCACTCCGTCGACCGGCCAGTGTGCCGCTGATGCTGTGATCGGCACAGCGCAACGTGATTAGGTTCACGTACTCATCGGTATCGGACGAGTTGATCTCGCGCATCGTGAGACCAGCCGCCTTCAACATGCTCGGCGCATTGACGTAGCTGACCGGATCTTCGCTGATCCTGCCGAAAAAGCCCTTCAGCACGGCGAGACCGATAATGCGCGTGTCGTAGGCGGCGATGTCGCCCTGACAGTGCAGTTCGAACGAGTCGGGCGAGCTGCGATGCAACGACCCGTACAGACGCCCGAGTCGCTCGGCGAGCGGGAGGAATGGGCGGATCACTTCGTTCGCCTCGGCAGCGTCAACATTGACGGCCCACGGCACGAAGTCACCGGCCAGCGCCAACTGCACCATGTCAGCGATCGCGTCACCGGCCTTGTCTTGCGCCTCACGCGTGGAAGCACCGAGATGCGGCGTCACGACGACCGACGGCAAGTCGAACAACGGTGACTCAGTCGTCGGTTCCAAATCGAACACGTCGAGCGCGGCACCAGCAATCACACCATCGCGAATGCATTCGGCGAGATCCGACTCGACCACGATTCCGCCGCGAGCGACGTTGATCACCCGAAGCGTCGGTTTTGCCTTGAGCAGCAGGTCGCGGTTGATCAGTCCCGCCGTATCTTTCGTCTTCGGAAGGTGGATCGTCAGGAAGTCAGCCTCGGCGATGACCTGATCGAGTGGCATCAACTCGACACCGATCTGCTTGGCCCGTTCGGCGGAAACGAAGGGGTCGTACGCCACGAGCCGCATCTGGAACGCCTTGGCACGATCTGCCACCAACTTGCCGATCCGGCCGAGACCGACCACACCGAGTGTCTTTTCAGCGAGTTCGACACCCTCCCACTTGCTCCGCTCCCATCGACCTTGCACCAGTGCCGAGTGGGCCTGCGGCACGTTGCGCGCTTGGGCGAGGAGCAACGCCATCGTGTGCTCAGCCGCCGAGATGATGTTCGACTGGGGGGCGTTGACGACCATCACGCCCCGCGCCGTGGCGGCTGGAACGTCAACGTTGTCGAGGCCAATCCCAGCCCGACCGACCACAATCAAATCAGTTCCAGCAGCCAGCACATCGGCTGTCACCTGCGTGGAGGAGCGAATGATCAGGGCATGCGCCCCGACAATCGCTTCCAACAGTTCTGCAGGCGACAGATCGCCCTGAACATCGACGGTGTGGCCTGCCTCACGAAGGCGGTCGAGACCGCCATCCGCGATGGCTTCGGTAACAAGAATGCGCGCCATAAGAGCTTCATGCTTATCGCTCATTGCACCAGTAACCCAACGGGTTGAACGATACGTCAACCTGACATACGCCGTACTCGGTCGCGCCCACTACGGTTGACATCGATGGGTGACACGAATCTTGAGATCCGCACGCTCAGCACAGCTGACGACATGACTGCGATGATCCGCATCTTTCAACAGGTTTGGGGCACAATCACGCCGGTCGCCGAGGTCGAGTTGTTATGCGCCATCTCCCACGCCGGCGGGTACGTGTCCGGCGCATACGACTCCGAAAAACTCGTCGGAGCGTCATTCGGCTTTCTCGCCAGGCATCACGGTGAGCATGCGTTGCATAGTCACATCACCGGAATCCTCCCTGGTGTTCAGCACAGCGGAGTTGGACGAATCATGAAGAACCACCAGCGTGCGTGGGCTGTCGAGCGTGGGCTCCCGTGGATCACGTGGACGTTTGACCCGCTAGTTCGACGCAACGCCTGGTTCAACATCGAAGTCCTGCGAGTCAACATCGCCGAGTACCTGGTCAACTTTTATGGGCCGATGTCCGACTCGATCAACGTCAATGATGAGTCTGATCGACTGGTTGCGGCCTGGAACACGATGGACGACGCTCCGGTGACGCCCAAACCGGGCGGTTCGCAGATCGAAGTCGCCACACCTGACGACATCGTGGTCCTTCGTCGTACCGATCCGACCGCTGCGCTTCGCTGGCGGCAGCAGGTTCGACGCGATCTGGGCGATCGGCTGGCCGCCGGTGCCAGCGTGACTGGTTTCACGCGAGCCGGTGCCTACATCCTGCAGATCCCGAGCTGACCCGCAGATGCGACTGCAAGGGCTCGAACTACGTCGGATCGCCCTCGATCTCGTAACGCCGTTCCGCACGAGCTTCGGAACCGAGCTACATCGTGACATTCTTCTGTTACGTGTGTCGACAGATGTCGGCGACGGCTGGGGTGAATGCGTGGCGGGAATCGATCCGCTGTATTGCCCAGAGTTTGTGAATGCGTCCGAGATCGTGATCGAAGAGCACTTCTGGCCAGCGGTCAAAGCGGTCGGCGATTGCTCCGCCGCGGATATTGCAGGGATTCTGCATCCGTTCAAGGGTCACCCGATGTCGAAAGCGGTGATCGAGATGGCCGTTCTTGACGCTGAACTGCGGGCCGCCAACACCAACCTGCACAGCTACTTTGGCGGGGATCGCGATCTGATTCCGAGCGGCGTCAGCGTCGGGATTTTCGACTCGCTCGACGTGCTGCTGACCCAAGTCCAGGGCTATCTCGACGACGGCTACGCCCGAATCAAACTCAAGATCGAGCCAGGCTGGGACATCGAACCGGTGCGCCTCGTCCGCCACCTGATCGGGCCAGACATGCAGCTCCAGGTCGACGCCAACACGGCGTATGGGCGTACCGACATCGAGCACCTGTGTCGGCTCGATCAGTTCGACCTCTTGCTGATCGAACAACCGCTGCCCGAGGAAGACCTCCTCGGGCACGCCCAGTTGGCGCGAGCCTCGTCGACCCCCGTGTGTCTCGACGAGTCGATCGTCTCGTTGCAGACGGCCGCTGACGCGATCGAGTTGGGGGCGGCCGAGATCATCAACATCAAACCTGGTCGCGTTGGCGGCTATCTCGAAGCCCGCCGGATTCACGACCTATGTCTCGACCGAGGAATCCCGGTGTGGTGCGGCGGGATGGTCGAAACTGGAATTGGGCGAGCAGCTAACGCGGCGCTGGCGGCGCTTCCCGGCTTCACGCTGCCTGGCGATATCAGTGCATCGACCCGCTTCTACAAACGCGACATCGTGCTTGACCCGATCACGGTCGATGACGGCCACGTACGAGTACCCAGCGCCCCCGGCCTTGGTTACGACCTCGACATGCAATTCCTCGACGAGATCACGACGTCGACTCGCTACCTCCCTTGGTGACGTCACCCAGATCGAAGTCAGGCTGCGTTCAGCAAGGATCTCGTAACGTCGTGTCATGACACGAACCAAATTGATCATCATCGGAACGATCACCACGGCCGCAGCGCTCGCTGTCGGAACGGCGGCACTTGCCGGCCAGGGCGGCGACGACAACGAACTCCCGATCACTGGAGCGGCCCTCGAACAGGCATCGGCGGCGGCTCTTGCCCACACTGGCGGGGGGCGCGTCACGGAGACCGAGGTCGGTGACGAGGACAGCCTCTACGAGGTCGAAGTCACGTTGAACGACGGCAGTCAGGTCGACGTGCAACTCGACGAGAACTTTGCAGTCGTCGGTGCCGAAGCCGATGTCGACGAGGATGAATCGTGAAACCAACCGATACCTCCCGAAGCTGCACTGCGCACCGGCTACTCAACCGTTGAGTAGCTGGTGGAGCGGTCATCGACGGACACGCCACGGATCTCATCAACGCACTCGCTGAGATCACGCACGTAGTCGTCGATTGCTCCGGTGTTGCCGTTACTGACCGTTGAGTGGAGCGAATCGGGCGGGCCCTGGCGGTCGTGTACCCAACCGCGTTTGAGCAACGCTTCGCCGAGCGCGAATACGTCGATCGGGTTTGCCGATTCGGGATTGGAGGCCATCGCGATCAGGTGGTATCCACTGTCCCCGAGCACCCGCAAACCGTCAATCGCCCTGATCGCTCTCCGCATTCGGTCAGCGTTGTCAAGCGTCTGGCGGGTTAGTTCGACGTAACCGTCGATACCGAGGTGTTGCATAACGGCCCAAGCGGCCGCCATCGGCAATCCAGAGCGGGTTCCCTGCAAGTTCGGTGAACCATAGAAGCCGCCGAGCCAGGCGTCGAAGGTCCAGGTCTGATACGCCCGCAACTGTTTGTTGCGGTGGAGCACCACAGACACCCCCTTGGGGGCATAGCCGAGTTTGTGAATGTCGGCCGAGATCGAATGCACTCCGTCAACCCGGAAGTCCCACGGCGGCACATCGCCTCCGAGCATCTCAACGAAGGGCAACACGAATCCACCCATGCAGGCGTCGACATGACAGTTGGCGTCGACTGTCGCCGCAAGCGCGGCAATTTCCGGAATCGGATCGACGACACCCTGCGGGTACTGTGGAGCCGACCCGACGATCAACACCGTCCGATCAGTGACCGCGTCGGCCATGGCGTCAACGTCGGCAGTCCAGTCAGGCCGCACGCGGGTTGTGATGATCGGCATATCGAACATGTGCGCCGACTTATGGAACGCAGCGTGAGCGCTCTCGGCAACGACGATCTCGCCGTTGCTGATGCCCCGCTCGACCCTGCCCCGTTGTCGGGCGGCCAGCACCGCGCACTGGATCGATTCAGTTCCGCCGCTTGTCAGAAAACCGGCCGCTGTGTCGGGACCGTGGAGTAGGTGCGCCGTCCATCCGACGACCTCGTTCTGGATCGATGCCAACGACGGGAACGCGTTTGTATTCAGTGCGTTCTCGTGGAGATACAGCATCGCCGCTTGTTCTGCGACGTTGTGGACGCTCGGCCCACCGTCGTAGACCATTCCAAACGTTCGGCCGTCCTGCCAACGAGCATCGTTGACTCGCTTCGCCCGCAACTCCGCGATTACGTCGCCAACGTCGCGACCCACCTGCCCCAGGTTCCGATTTTCCATCAGCCGATCTTCCCAGATCACCGACGACCGAGAGTTACGCGACTGAGAGTTACGCGACTGAGAGTTACGCGACTGAGAGTTACGCGACTGAGAACGCTTCGGCCAGGGCGCGTCGGACGATGTTTTGCAACGCAGCGGTATTGCTTGGGTACTCGCCGGAGACGGTGACGGCCCAGGTGACACCGTCAGGTTGCACCATCACCATCGCGTGCGTGTTCTCGATCGTGCCGGTATGTCCGAATGCGTCCCCGGCGAAGTTGATCAGCCCAAGCCCATATCCCGCCGGCGGCCGGCCTGTCGGCACCCGGAAACGCATCGCTTCCATCAGTTCTGGCGACAACGCTTTCCAACCTGTCGTCTTGGGGTCGATCGAGTTGATGATCGTGACGAGATCGGCGGGCGTGGCATTCCAGCCACCGGCACCGCCGAGCGTCTCCATGAAGTTGCGGTCCGGAGTCGGGTGGTGTGACACCTCATCGGGGCCGAGGTCGTAGGTCGAAGGCATCCGCATCCCGCTGATCCCGAGCGGTGTCAGCAGTTGCTCGAAGGCCACCCGCTCGTAGGTCCTGCCGGTCACGGCCTCGATCAGCACGCCGAGCACGCAGTAGCTCATGTTGCTGTAGTTGTAGCCACTTGGGCCCGACACCGAACTGGCGAGGCCTTGCATCGCAGCGTCGACACACGATGTTGCACCGTTGTTGAAGAACGTTCCGCTGTGATCAGGGAATCCAGCGGTGTGACTGAGCAGGTGACGCAGCGTGATCCGACTCACGTCAGCGTCGAACTGAGCGAGCCCGAGATGCTGTACCAGCAGGTCGCCGACTGGATCGTCGAGTGTAAGTACGCCTTCGTCGACGAGTCGCAGGGCGACGATCGCCGTCACGGTTTTGGAGATGCTGGCGATCCGGAATCGGTCTGTGGTTTCGACCGGGACACCAGTCCCGACAACACGTTCGCCGAAGGCTGCCTCGTGGACGACGCGGCCGTCGATCATCACTGCCACCGATGCGCTGGCATCGGCCGGAATCAGTTGGTGCTGCAGCGCGCTATCGAATGTTGCCCAGCCCGACTGATTCGGGGCGACATTGCCAGCGTCGTCGACAATCGTCATCTGGTCGACCGACACGGGATCCACGTCGGCTTCGATCGCGGACAGGTCGAGTTCGATCTGCTCGCCGGGATCGATCGTGATTTCTGGGAGCACGGTCGGTGCAGCGCGTTGGCCGGTAGTGAACTCGGGTTCTGGAGGTGCGGCGAGGCGCGCCGGTCCGCAGGCTGCCGTTGCGGTGGCCAACGCCGTGACGAGCGCAGCACACCGAACCACGTCCCAACGTCGCGGTGTCACGCTCGCCATCATGGCGCATTTGGGGGAGAATTGCACCCTCAGCGCGCAAACAAACACACTGTGCATTCACCGTCGGTGAAATCGCAGGCAAAATGACCGCGATCAGCGGCCGGGAATCGGCAGAACTTGCTCGAGGGTCAAGACCTCGGCAAACAAATCGCCGTCTTGTTCGACGCGAGCCAACACCTCATCGCTGGTAAACCGCAGCACCATGCCGCCGTCTGCGCACGACTCGACCTCGCCCCAAGTGACCGGTGTCGACACGGTGGGTTCCGGCCTCGCCCGAAGCGAGTACGGGGCGATCGTCGTTTTGTGAAACGCGTTCTGACTCCAGTCAACGAAGATCTTGCCGGGCCGTTCAGCCTTGGCCATCACGGTCGTCACTCGACCGGGCAGTTGGCGTTCGAGTACCTGGCCTACCGCCAGCGCGAAGTCAGCAGCACCCTCGTGTGTCGCCTCGCTCGTGTTCAACGGCACGTACATCTGGAGCCCTTTCGATCCGGAAGTCTTGCACCATGCCTGCAGATCGACCGACTCCAGCACGTCCCGCGCGGCTACCGCAATTTGGCAGCACTCGACAATTGTCGCCGGAGCGCCCGGGTCGAAATCGAACACGAGCGCGCCAGGAACAGCGAGATCGACACTGCGTGCCATCGGGGCGTGGATCTCGATGGCCGCCATGTTGGCGGCCCACACCATCGCCGCTATCTCCTCGATTCGGCAGTATTCAATGCCACCCTGGCGATCACCGGGGCCGAGCGCAACCTGTACCCACTCGGGGCGATGGCCTGGGCAACGCTTCTCGAAGAAACCGGCGGTGTCGGTTCCGTTCGGATATCGCCGAAACGTCAGGCAACGCCCTGCCAGGTGTGGGATTGCGATCGGCGCGATCCGCGCCATGTAGTCGATCACCTGCGACTTCGTGAACCCGCAGGGATACAACACTTTGTCGAGATTGCTCAGTGTCAGATGGCGACCCGCGACGTCGATCTCGACGCCGGCGCTCACGCAGATTTCCGCTTCCGAGCTGGGTTCTGCGCCGCCGAGGTGTCTTCCACATTGCCGGTGGGGTGACGTCCGCGGGCTTTCTTGGCGGCAGCAACACTGGCTTCCAACGCCGCCATCAAGTCGACAACTTTTGGCTTCTCCGCTGGTGCGTCGGGGACCTGCAGTTCCTGTCCGGAAGCTTTGATCTGAATCAGTTCAAGCACCTGCTCACGGTATTCGTCACGGTACTTCTCCGGCTCGAACGTGGCGCTCAGCGACTCAACCAGCGACTCGGCCATTTTGACTTCCTTGGCCGATACCTCGATCGCATCGAGGCCCTGCAGCTCCTCGATCTCGGCCGGATTGACGACCTCGTCGGCATACGAGAGCGTCGACATGATCAGCGTGCCGCCCTCAGCGCGGATCGCAGCGGTGAACTGCTTGTTGCGCATCACGAAGCGCCCGATCGCCACCTTGCCGCTCTCCTCCATCGCTTTGGCAAGCAGCACATACGGCTTCGGGTTTGTACCGGGTGCCACGTAATAGGCGGAGTCGAAGTAGACCGGGTCGATCTCTGCAAGATCGACAAACTCTTCCAGCTCGACCGTCTTGGTAGCCGACGGAATAAACGGTTCGAGTTCGTCAGGGTCGACGACGATGTAGCGATCCTTGGAAACCTCGTAGCCCTTGACGATGTGCTCCTCGGGAACCTCCTCGCCGTCAAGCGCCGACACCTTCTTGTACTTGATCCGCGCCAACGTACGATCGTCAAGCTGATTGAACGAGACGCTTTGTCGTCGGACAGCGTGA
This sequence comes from Ilumatobacteraceae bacterium, assembly GCA_031416375.1. GTDB lineage: Bacteria > Actinomycetota > Acidimicrobiia > Acidimicrobiales > Ilumatobacteraceae > Ilumatobacter. The sequence goes on along the minus strand of JANOTN010000057.1, from coordinate 5,340 downwards.
TACAGCTTGACGGGAATCGCTACGAGGCCGAAGCTGATCGTGCCGGTCCAGACGGGGCGCGCCATTCACATATCATGCCCGAAAGGCGCAACGATGTCACACGTCGAGGACGGCGCGGGCTACCAGGTCAGTCCCGAATGCGGTCAGAATCGCCAGGTACAACAACCCGGTTGCGGCCATCACCGCCGAATACTGGCGTTCCTTCAGAGCCGCACGAGTGACGAACACGAGCACAATCGTGGTCACCGCGCACGCACCCCAGAACCAACCGAGCACCCCGTCCCACCCATCATCGACGGTACCCGACCACACACTCAACATGCCGGTCGGTAGCAGCATCGCCACGACCTCGATCGGCCATGTCCATCCGAGCGCTGACACGAGTTCGTTGAGTAGCCGCCGCGGCAATCCAGGCTGTACCAAGTACCAGTGACCAAGCAACATCGCATCGGTAACCGCACCAAGAAACGCAGCCCCGGCCAGAATCCGGAGTAGGGATACGAACGTGTCGAAACCCGTTTCGGGAGCAGCGTCGATTCCGGCCGCGACCAGTCCGACGATGCCGACGACAACAGGAAAGAGATCGACAATCGGTGGAAACTCTCGGTCGGTCAAACCGGCTGAGCGATCGGGCTGGCCGCGTTCGATCCCGGTCATCTCGGCGACACGCTCGCTACGTCGGTTGTGTTCAGACTCGTAACCGCTGACGCCGGCTCGGCGATGAACTATCGACACAGCCAGCGCAAACAGGCAGGTTGCGGCGACGGCGATCGATGACGCCTCACGAACCGGTACGTCACCGTACCGAAATCCCGTAATCGCCGCACCGATCGCCAGCAACAAGTAGATCCCCCGTAGCAGCCAGCCATAGCCGAGCCCGACCTGACGCCGCCGGGTGGTGAACCAGCAGAACGCCATGCCACCCACGGCCCACTGCAGGAGCACGGTTGCCGCATCAAGTTTGATCACGGCGGCGCATCGTAACTGCGTAGCCTGAGACCGCCATGCAGACACACCGAGCCCGCCACACACACCGAATCCGTTTGATGGTGTTACTAGCGAGCGCCGTACTGCTCACCGGGTGCATGTCCGGCGAGCGGCCGACGCTGATCTCAGAGCCGCCAGGCGGTGCTGTCAACAACGATCCGGTGATCAACGCCGTGCTTGACCGACTGGCACTCGCCGACGGGGTGACGTTCACGGCGGCGTACACAATCACGCCGACGACTACGGGCGTCGCAACGAATGCAACCGTTCGTCAACAGGGCACCAAGCGACGGATCACGATCGGTGACGTCGACTTCCTCACCGATGCGGGTGCCAGCCAAACATGTGACAACATCGATGGCACATGTGTCGGATTCATTGATGATGCCCGCGTCAGCAATCTCAACATCACCCACCGATTCTGGGGCGGCAGTTTCGCCGACAGACTCAAACTCGACGCCAGCCGAAACCTCAGGGCAGCGACCGGTCAGGGGGAAACGATTGCCGGACACCCGGCATCGTGCACCGATGTCACCGTCGTCGGGGGAACGCTGATCTACTGCGCGCTCGACGCCGGGGTGCTGGCCCGGTACATCGGTGCGGATGTCAGCATTGAATTGACATCATTCTCGTTGCAGGTCGAACCGTCAGAACTCACACGCTGACGAGGCGGTGGTCGGCGGCGTTGATCGGGACCGGTCCGTCATCGGTGGCGACGACGATGTCTTCGAGCCGCATTCCCCACTTGCCGGGCACATAGATCCCGGGTTCGACGCTGAATGCGTGGCCCGATTCGAGTCGGCGGCTATTGCCCTCCACGATGTACGGATCCTCATGCTCTTCGAGACCGATCCCGTGGCCGGTGCGATGCACGAAGTACTCCCCGTACCCAGCCGCCTCAATGATCCGACGAGCCGAACGGTCAACCTCCTCGCATGACGTGCCTACCGTGCCAGCACCGACTGCAACCCGCTGGGCCTCGAACAACACGGCGTACGCCTCGGCAATCTCGGCGCTGCCGTCACCCGTCAACACGCAACGCGTGATGTCGGAGCAATAGCCGTTCATCGTGCCGCCAAAGTCGCACAGCACGATTTCGTTCTCCTCGATCACGCGGGAACCTGCGTGGTGATGGGGGCTGGCGGCGTTCGAGCCAGCAGCGACGATGGCGAAGTTGACCTTCTGGTGGCCTTCGGCGATGATCCGCGCCGAGAGGTCTTTCGAAACCTCGGCCTCGGTGCGCCCGACCAGCGCAATTCGGCCCGCCTGGAGTTCGGTGGCGATCCGATCGACCGCCGCGCCTGCCGATGCGAGCGCATCGATTTCGGACTCGTCTTTCACCATTCGGAGTGGGCCAACCACGTCGACCGCCCGCGTGTACTCGGCCCCGGGAAGCTGCGGTAACAGTTCAACGAGGAACCGCGCCCACATCTGATCCCCAACGGCGACGCGTCTCGCGCCGGTTGCCAGCTTGGCGACAATTGCTGTCGGATCATCGGTCTCGTTCCAAGCCAGCAGGTCAAACACACCTGGCTGCTCAACTACCCGCGGAGCTTCCAGTCGCGGGATCACGAGTGTCGCATCGCCATTTGCTGGAACCACCAGCATCGTGAGTCGTTCCAATGGCATCGCCAAGTACCCGGTGAGATACGGCAGGTCATGTCCGACAGAAAGCATCAGGGTGTCGACGCCCTGCTCGGTCATCGCCGCACGCACGCGAGTTAGTCGGTCATGAAAGATCTGCGTCACGGCGCAAGCGTAACGGTCGGACCGCCGTCGGGTTTAGTCGCCGACGTACTCCTCGGCGACGCACTCCTCGCTTCCATCCTCAACGATCACACACTCCTGGGGGAACCCGTAGCGTTCATACCAACTCGGGGGGAGGATCGCGTCAACAAACGGTTCGCAGCCTCGGTGATCCCAGGGATCGCCTGCACGGTCAGAATTCTCATCGGGCCCGTGACGTGGGGGCCGTCCACCGGTGCTCGTGGTGGAGCGTTGTGCAGCGCTCGACGTGCACAAGGGCACGGTGATGGCCTGTGTCCGCCGCCCTGGCAACGGATCCAAACGTGGTCATGAGGTACGCGAGTTCAAGACGTTCACGGCGACGTTGCGGGACTTGCGTGATTGGCTCGCAAGCGAGCAGGTGACTCAGGTCGCGATCGAAGCGACGGGGGTGTATTGGCGTCCCGTGTGGGCGGTGCTGGAAGAACTCGATGGTGTCGAGTTGATGTTGGTCAACCCGCATCATGTCAAGAACTTGCCGGGCCGTAAGACCGATGTCGCTGATGCGGTCTGGTTGGCGCAGCTGTTGGAGTGCGGTCTGCTGCGCGGGTCGTTCGTACCGCCACCAGTGATCGCCCGGCTGCGCGATCTGACCCGCTACCTCAAGAAGCGGTCGAGGACCGCGCTCGCGAGGCGTTGATCGCCGGTGAGCGTGACGTGGAGGTGATGGCCGAGATGGCGTTGACTCGGATGCGGCCCAAGATCCCGGAGTTGCAGTTGGCGTTGGAGGGCCGTTTCGATGATCACAACGCGTTGATGGTGTCGATGCACTTCTCGCACATCGATCACCTTTCCGCCGGGATCGATCGGCTCGATCGGGAGGTGGAGCGCGAACTTGTCCCTTTCGTTGAACAGGTGCACCGGATGTGCACGATGCCTGGGATCGGTCAACGCACCGCCGAGGTCGTGATCGCTGAGATCGGTGTCGACATGTCCCGGTTCCCGACTGCTGGCCATCTGGCGTCGTGGGCCGGTTTGTGCCCGGGTCATCACGAGTCCGCCGGCAAACAACGTTCCGGCAAGGCACGCAAAGGCAACGCTGCGCTGCGCACCGCGTTGTGTGAAGCGGCATGGTCAGCGGCCAAGACCCGAGACACCTATCTGGCTGCCCAATTCAAGCGGTTCTCGCGTCGGTTCGGGAAACGCAACGAGAGCAAAGCGATCTTCGCAGTCGCGCACACGATGCTTGTCGGGATCTGGTGGATGCTCTCCAACAACGTCGACTACGAAGAGCTCGGTGGCGACTACTTCGAGCAACGCACCGATCAAGCAGCCCAAACTCGCCGTCTCGTGCGTCAGCTCGAGCGACTCGGACACCAAGTCAACCTCACACCGGCCGCCCGAACATCAACGACCACCATCGGGCTCCGCCCGAACGGGGCTACCGCCCCGCACCCCAACACGCGAACACGGAGGGGATTCTCGTGTCAGAGAACGTGACGTTCGGCCCTATCTGTGGTGGTCCCACTCCTGCAGGCTGACAGCGTGGCCGAACGCGTACGATCGAAGTCCGTGATGCTGATGGACGAACCAGCCGTCCGCGCCGATGCGTTGCCCGATCCCCCCGTCTGGACCGCCCACCGGTGCGCGGCCGGCACCGACGGAACGAGAGGGTGCCACCTGTGTGTCGACGCCTGCCCGTACGGGGCGATCTCGATCTCGGACCGACCGTCGGGGACCATGGTCGAGATCGACCATGGTGCGTGCATGCGCTGTGGCGCTTGCACGGGGGTCTGCCCGACTTCGTCGCTGGAGCGGTCGTTCCTGCCTGACGACGAGTTGCGAGCCCGCCTGAGCGGGGTGGTTTCGGCTGCTCCCGGGACGGTGCTCGTGCTCACCTGTGACCGCTCGGCCGAGCTCGTCTCGGCGCTCGGCGTACGTACTGTCGAGCTGCCGTCGCTGCTCATCCTGAACGAGACCCATCTGCTGCAGGCTCGCGCTGCCGGTGCTGCCGGTGTAGCGCTGGTGGCCTGTCCCTCGTGCCACCACGGGGCCATGGGTGTGCTGGCCGCTGCGGTCGAGACGGCGCGGGTGCTCACCGGTGATGCGGACTGGCTCCTCCTGGTCGACGATGGCTCGACGGTCGGCGCCGATTCGGCCCTGCGGGCCTTCGTGTCGCAGCGCTCGGGTCGGTGCGCCGCTCCCGCGGGCCCACCCGTCATTCCCGAAGGGCCTCGACGGTCGGTGCTCGCCGAGCTGCTCGCCAGCCTCGACCCGCCTCGAGCTGCCGCGGGTGTCGGAGCGGCCACTCCGGTGCCGGGGTTCGCCCTCGTTGAGGTCGATGCCGGCGGGTGCACGCTCTGCGGCGCCTGCGCACGGACGTGCCCCACGACGGCGCTCGCCTACAGCCCCACCGAAGGGCGGCTCGACCTGCGCGCCCTCGAGTGCGTGGCGTGCGGGCTGTGTGTGGCGGCGTGCCCCGAGCAGGTGCTCACCCTCCGCCCCGGTGTCCCGGCCCACGAATTGCTGGTGGCGTCGACCACCCTCGTCGAGGACACGGTGGTGGCCTGCGAGGGATGCGGCGTGCCCTACCTGCCCACCCGGCTCCTGGCCCGGGCACGGTCGGCG
>JANOTN010000056.1:0-3331 GCA_031416375.1 Ilumatobacteraceae bacterium | reverse complement strand
CCGTGCGGAGATGTTCTACACCCCAACACCCCGCTATTGTTCTCGCACCCCAAACATCGATACCCTAACCTGCTGGCAGCTAAGCATCTGATCGACGAGTGCCTGCTGGTTCCGTTCTCGGTGAAGGGGAAGGCCGTCGGGACGATCTGGGCAATCACCCACGAAGGGGATCCCAACAGCCATCGGTTCGACGCCGAGGACCTGCGGCAACTGGAAAGCCTGGGGCGGTTTGCGTCAGCGGCGTTTCAAGCAGCCGAGTCCCAAGGTGTTGACGACGCCTTGCGCGAGAGTGAAGCGTTCAATCGCAGCATTGTCGAGAGTAGTTCCGACTGCATCAAGGTGCTCGACCTCACGGGAAATCTGCTGTCCTTTCGGTGCGGGCAGGAATTGCTGGGCATCGACGACGTTCAGCCGTACTTGCACAAGTCATGGATCGAATTCTGGGAGGGTGGCGACCGCCAGGCGGCGCAGGCGGCGGTCGAGAAGGCGGCGGCGGGTGGGGTGGGGACGTTTGTCGGTTTCTTCCGAACGCTGCGCAACGAACCCAAATGGTGGGAAGTGGCGATTTCGCCCATTCTCGATGCCAACGGACAGCCCCAGCGTCTCCTGGTCGTCTCGCGCGACGTGACCGGGCACCGACGGACGGCGATGCATCTCGAGTTTCTGGCCTCGGTCAGCTTGGATCTGGTGCGCAGAACCAACGTTGCCGAAATGATGGAGAGCGTCGGCGCACGTTTGGCGGCGTATCTGCAGCTGTCGCTCTGCGCCTTTGTCGACATCAACGAATCGGCGGAGCAGGTGGTGGTCAGCCATGAATGGCATCGTCCGGATGTGCCGAGCCTGGTTGGTGTTCATCGTCTGGCCGACTTCGTCGAGGACGAATTCATTCGGGTCGCGCGGGCCGGTGAAATCATCGTGGTCCGCGATGTCGCCACCGATCCGAGCACCAGCCCCGAGAAATTTGCGGCGCTCGAGATTGCCTCGTTCGTCTGCGCCCCGCTGATCCGTGACGGGCAATGGCGCTTTGCGCTGTGCCTCTATCATTCCGAACCCTACGATTGGCGCGACGACGAAATCGAGTTGATTCGCGAGCTGGCGACCCGCATCTGGATCCGACTGCAGAACCTCCGAGCCGCCGACGCGCTGCGCTTGAGCGAGGAGCGCCTCCGGGCATTCGTGACGGCGAGTTCGGATGTGGTGTATCGCCTGAATCCAGACTGGAGTGAGCGGCGCCAGCTCCGTGGCCAGGACTTCATCGACGAGACGGACCAGGTCAACGGCAGTTGGCTCGAGCAGCACGTTCCCACCGACGATCAGCCGCGGGTGATGGCGGCGATCAATCAGGCGATCCGGACCAAGTCGCCTTTCGAGCTCGAGCATCAGGTCTTACGGGTGGACGGTAGTGTCGGTTGGACGTCTTCGCACGCGGTCCCGCTGCTGGATGCGGCGGGTGAAATCGTCGAATGGTTTGGCGCCGCGAGCGATATCACCGAGCGCAAGCAGGCAACCGAGGCCTTGCGCCAGTCAGAAGAACGCTATCGCACCTTGTTTGATTCGATGGACCAGGGCTATTGCGTGATCGAGGTGATCTTCGACGCGCACCAGCAGCCGATCGATTTTCGTTACCTGGAAGCCAATCCGGCGTTCGATAAACAGAGCGGCTTGCACGGCGTCGTCGGCAAGCGGATCCGCGAAATGGTCCCGGATCTGGAGGAGCATTGGTTTGACACGTACGGCAGAGTTGCCACGACGGGCGAGCCGGTTCGCTTTCTCAGCGAAGCGAAAGCCATGGGCCGCTGGTTCGACTGCTACGCCTTCCCGATCGGCGAGGCCGGCCGCCGCAAGGTCGCGGTGGTGTTCAGCGACGTCACCGAACGCACGCGATCCCACGAGAAGACCCGGGAGCAGGCCGAGGCGTTGGCCGACCTGCATCGCCGCAAAGATGAGTTCCTGGCCATGCTCAGTCATGAGCTGCGGAGCCCGCTCTCCCCGATTGCCAACGCGGTGCATCTGCTTGGTCTCCAGAAGCATGAAGACCCCCTTCAATTGCAAGCCCGCCTGATCATCGAGCGCCAGGTGGCGCAACTGAAACATCTGGTCGATGACCTGCTCGAAGTCTCGCGCATCACGACCGGCAGGATCCTGCTTCGTCAGGAGCGGATCGTTGTCGGCGGCATCGTCGAACGGGCGGTTGAGACGACCCAAGTGCTGATGGATCAACGCCGGCATCAACTGACGGTGACGCTGCCGTCGCACCCCCTCTGGTTGCACGCGGACGCCGCCCGAATCGAGCAGGTGCTGGTGAACCTGCTGGTCAACGCCGCCAAGTACACCGACGAAGGCGGTCGGATCTGGCTGAGCGTCCAACAAGAGGGTGAGCAGATAATTCTGCGGGTTCGCGATACGGGCGTCGGCATCGCCCCGGAACTGCTGCCCCGCATCTTCGACCTGTTCGCTCAAGCGGACCGGTCACTGGACCGGTCGCAGGGCGGCTTGGGCATCGGACTGTCCCTGGTTCAGCGGTTGGTCGAACTGCACGGCGGGACCGTCGAGGCACACAGCGTGGTCGGGCAAGGCAGCGAATTTGTCGTCCGTCTGCCGATCGTGGCGACGGCAGTGCTGCCGCCCTCGTCGGCCACCGATACCATCGAGCCGCCTGGCCATCGCCGTCGGGTGCTGATCGTGGATGACAACGTCGACACCGCCAACAGCATGGCCCTGCTGTTGAACGCCTCCGGGCACGAGGTTCGGACCGCTCATGACGGCCCGACCGCACTGGACGCGGCGGTCGATTACCGGCCGGACGTCGTGATCCTCGACATCGGCCTGCCTGGACTGAACGGCTATGAGGTCGCCCGGCGGATGCGCCATCAGGCCGCTCTCGCCGATGCGGTGCTGATCGCCATCACCGGGTATGGTCAGGAGACCGACCGTCAAACTGCCTTGGCGGCCGGCTTCAATCATCACTTGGTCAAGCCGGTCGATTTCGCCCTGGTGCGAAACATCCTGTCCACCGTCCCGAACTAGGGCTAGGGGCGCCACTGGACATAATACTGACTGGTCATAAAATGTGGCCATGAAGCACGTGCCGGCCGCCAAGTTCAAGGAAACCTGCCTCGCGCTGCTCGATCAGGTCGACCCTGAGGGCATCGTCATCACGAAGCGTGGCAAACCCGTGGCGAAGCTGATCCCGTTCGCTACCGACTCGTCGGATCTGATCGGCGCCCTCACGGGGAAGGTGCGGATCAAGGGCGATATCATGTCGACGGGCGCCTCGTGGCATGCTGATGGTTCATAACATCCCGCTCCTGACTCGGGACGCGGTGCTGCG
>JANOTN010000055.1:0-3453 GCA_031416375.1 Ilumatobacteraceae bacterium | reverse complement strand
GGCATGAAGCCCCTGGTCGCCAAAGCACGTTCACGAATGACCGGATCGATCAACACAACGTGCAGGCTACGGAGCATCGACCGTTCGTTGCATGAAGACAAGATCGCACCAGCGGCCGTGTTTCCAACCAACTTCGGGCATTCGAGCTGTCTCGACAAAGCCCAGCCTGGAGTGAAAGGCGAGTGAGTCCGTGTTCGACGAATCAATCGCGCCGACCATCACGTGGGCACCTGCCGACGAGGCGCGTTCCAACAGTCGCTGCATCAGCGCCCGCCCAATGCCCTGACCCCACGCCGACTCGGAAATCTGGATCGTGTGCTCGACCGTGAAGCGATATCCCGGCCGACCGACCGAGTCGCGAAAGTCGTCGTAGGTCGCAAACCCAATCACGGTGCCGCCACCGTTCTCGGCGACAAGTATGGGAAAGCCTCGCCGGCGCTGCTCATGCATCCACGGTCCACGCGCCTCGACGGTGTGTGGAACCTCGCGGTACTCATAGGTGCGCGACACAATCCACGCGTTCAGCAGATCAACAATCACCGGGAGGTCATCCGGCACCGCGTCTCTGACGACAATCGGATCCATCGCTGCAGCGTAGAAGCACGCGTTGGCTGGCGCGATCATGTGCTCTCACGACCCGTTCGCGCCGGCATACAAACCCGGATCGTTCTGCTGGCGCGATCACGTGCTGCCAGCGCATGTTCGCGCCAGCAGACTACAGGTGCGGGCAGATCGGATCATCGACCGCGTGGCAGGATGAACGGTATGGCCGACGCGCTCCAGGAATTGATCGAGCTACTTGACCTGGAAGCGATCGAGGTCAACCTATTCCGGGGCGTCTCGCCTGTCGAGGAGCGCCAGCGGGTGTTCGGCGGACAAGTCGCCGGTCAGGCGCTCGTCGCCGCCTCGCGCACCATCGACGAGCCGGAACGTCGCGTGCATTCGCTGCACGCCTATTTCCTGCGGCCTGGCGACATGAAGGTCCCGATTCTCTATGAGGTCGATCGAATTCGTGACGGCAAGAGTTTCTCGACCCGGCGAGTCGTGGCGATCCAGCACGGCAAAGCGATCTTCAACCTGCAAGCGAGCTTCCACGACCAGGAGCCGGGGCTCGACCACCACATCGCCGCCCCGATCAACGTGCCGGACCCTGAGAGTCTCCCCGACTTTCGAGCGCGCTACGCCAACTATCGCGACCGGATCGGCGATTGGTACGACCGGCCGCGACCGATCGACATTCGTTACTGCCCCCCCGACCCTGCGCTCGAACCGGGAGTCAAGTCAGAGGGCCAACGGGTGTGGTTGCGGACCAACGGCAAACTCCCCGACGACCCGGTGTTGCACGCTTGTATCGTCACCTACGCCAGCGACTACACGCTGCTCGACACGCCGCTGCGACCATTCGCGATGTCGTCGCTGACACACAACCTGATGATGGCCAGCCTCGATCACGCGATGTGGTTCCACCGTCCGTTCCGAGCTGACGATTGGCTGTTGTACGACCAGCGAGCGCTCTCCAGTTCATCCGCCCGCGGTCTCGCCAGCGGCTCGATCTTCACGTCAGATGGCCACCTGGCAATCAACGTGGTGCAAGAAGGCCTCATCCGGAAGATGAAGTGAGCAGAGTCACCAGCGTCGCGATCGTCGCAATCGGGTTGTTGGCGACTGCATGTATCGACGAGTCCAGAAGCGGCGCCCACGTCGAAACCGTCGGTGAAGCGAACTCGGCGGTCTTCGTCACCACCACCAGTTTGGCTCCGGCGACGAGTACTTCGACGAACGTCACGACGACCGGATCGACGAGCGCCACGACCGGCCCAAACACGACAGCCCCGGTCGCACCAGCCGTCGGCAACCCGATTGTGCAGGCAATCAACGTGGGTACGTTCAACGAACCGGTCGATCTTGCGATTCGGCCCGGTGACGAAGCGCTGTACATCGTCGAACAATCCGGCCGTGTCGTCAAGTTGATCAACGACACATCAACAGTCGTCGCCGACGTGTCGGACCGGATCACGCTTGGCGGCGAACAAGGACTGCTCGGTCTCGCCTTCTCACCCGACGCCACGCTCGCCTATCTCAACTACATCGACGCCGCCGGTGACACGGTCGTGGCCGAGTACCCGGTTGCGGTCGATGGCACGATCGACGTAGCCGCAGGACGAATGCTCCTCAATGTCGAGCAGCCGTACGCCAATCACAACGGCGGCGATCTGGAGTTCGGTCCCGACGAAATGTTGTACGTCACTCTCGGTGACGGCGGGTCGGCCAACGACCCGCATCGACGAGCAAGCGACACCTTCGACCTGCTTGGCAAGCTGCTTCGGATCGACCCTGCACCATCCGCCAACCAGGAGTACACGATTCCGCCGGACAACCCGTTCGCCGACGGTGTCAATGGTGCACCGGAAGTCTGGGCGTGGGGGCTGAGGAATCCGTGGAGGATTGCCTTCGACCCAACCAACGGTGATCTGTGGATCGCCGATGTCGGTCAGAACCTGTATGAGGAAATCAACCTCGTCCAATCGGTGGACGGCGCGACTGCGGGACGCGGTGCCAACTTCGGATGGAGCGCATACGAGGGAACCGACCGATTCAACGAGGACGTCGTCGACCCTGGCAATCTCACGATGCCTCTGCTGACCTACGAACACGGTCCGGATGGCTGTTCCGTATCGGGTGGCGTCCCCTATCACGGCACGGTGATCCGTGAACTCGAACCAGCGTACGTGTACTCCGACTACTGCGCAGGGCGGCTGTGGGCACTCGACCTTGTAGGTCAACGAAACCTGCTCCTGCTCGACGATCTCGGCAATGTCACGGCTGTGCGAACCGGCCCCGACAACGAGATCTATGTCCTTCAACACGGAGGCGAGGTGTTTCGCCTCGAACAGGGTTAACTTTATGTAACCCGAGTGCGCGCAGGCGGCTCCGGTGGTCGAGAGCCCAACCGGAGCCGGGCCTGCCGCTCGGCGTCAGTTCTGAGACGAACCGTCGCCGAAGAGGATGAAACTCCACTCCAAATTCTCGTTCCAAAATGGGGTCGAGATCGAACCTGTCACCGACACCGGGATACGAGCGATCGGAGCCTGCTCAGTTCCTTGGTTTGTGGGGCTCTGCGCCACCATATCGAGCGAAAGGTCGTAGCCCCATAACACGCTGCAGTGGGGGACCTCGAGCCACAGATTGGGAATGTAGGCACCTCCACTTTTGTATCGGGCGGCATACTCCCAGTTGAGCTTGAACTGAACGTCAACGACGTCCATGTCGAACCCATTGGTGTACTTCAATCGCCACGTGTAGAAGTTCGGGCCCTGTGTTCCGGTCAACCCTCGCCAATCATCGACCTGGGGAACCGCGTTGGCGCGACCCCGATGGATGTCGGCCGATGGCTGATTGGCCTCGATCACTTTCCATCCGGTTTCGAGCATGTTGACAATCGTGCCGACCGCC
>JANOTN010000054.1:0-7696 GCA_031416375.1 Ilumatobacteraceae bacterium | reverse complement strand
TCCGACCCAGCCAACTCAGGGTTGGTGGCAACGTCGAGCACGAACGTGACGTACTCATTCATCGATCGGCCTTCGGCTCCGGCAACGCTCTTCACCCGTTCGATCAGTTCCTCATCGGCTCGCCAGGTCATTTGCGACATGTAGGCATGATAGCAGGCATGCAGGCATCCCCGCTTGAAGTCAACCACCATGCCGCCGCTGACGCGTTGTAAGTCGGCCGGCGCGAGCGCAAACACGTCGTGCCAGGTGCCTGCTGCGGCCCATATCTCTTCGTGTTCCAGCAGGTCTGGATCGATCAACACTCGCAGTTGCGTAGCATGCCCGAACGGTGGAAGCCCACGGTTGGCTTCTGAAAACGTTCGGAGCCACTGGTTCAGAGCTCCCCGAGCTGCTCGCGCAAGGACTCGAGATACGGTAACGCGCGCTGATCCTTCGGCCGGTTCGCCGCCTGCTTCGACGCAATGATGTCATCGAGGGCAGCGATGTGAACCGGCAGGCCCTCGGCGATATCGACGACGATCGAATTCGCGTGCCACCCGTCGAACCCGTCCAGCCCACCCGACGGTGAGAAAGTCAGATCCATCTCTCCGAAGTCGGTCACGAGGTTCAACATGAACGGCATGTTCGCTAGGAACGCACCGTCCATCGGGGCCGCCACTGGCTCGTCGGATGTACGGATCAACGCGTTCATTCGTCTGAGCGCTAGGCCGAGTCGGTCAAGATTCGACGGTTCACGAGACGGTACGATATCGATGTCCCGAGTCGGCAGCGACGAACCATGCGCGACGGCGGCGAACCCACCGACAACGACGTACTCGACCCCCTCCTCGTTCAAGATCGTGCAGATCCGAACGGGATCAAACATCAGCGAGCCTGTCGCCGCTGCGACGCCTTCGCTGTCCGCTGGATCGAGAGCATCACGTTGGCAGCGTCGACCATGGTCCGCACCCGATCCGGCACGGACAAGCGCAACTGTCGACGGATCTGGGAGATGTCGACACCGCGTTCGTCCTCGATCAACGGCAACTGCTCCATTCCCTCAGTGTACGACGGACCGCTCGCGTGCGCCCGCTCCGCCGCGACGCAGATCCGTCACTCTTCCACCACTGAAGCGCTGGACGCCCGCCGTTCTCGCCAGTCAGCGCCGCAACACCCAGTCGCGCATCGACGCCACGACCTGTGACGCGTCGGGCATTGCGGAGATCTCCTCGGCACAACGGGTGCTCGCGGTTGCATAACTCGCCTCAGAGAGCACGCTGCGAACTGCCGCGACAAGGGTGTCGCCGGTGAGCCTGTCAGGATGGATCGATACTGCGACGCCCGCGGCCTCGCACATGCTGGCGTGCTCGAAGTTGTCGGCACCCTGCGGCAGGATCACCTGGGGTACACCATGTGCGAGCGCGCCGAAGGTCGTACCGGCACCTCCGTGGTGGACAATCGCGCTGCACAGCGGCAGAAGTTCCGTCTGTGGGATGAAGCGTTCAACACGCACGTTGGCAGGGCGCGGGAGGAACGCCGCCGGGTCTTGGTCACGTCCGACCGTCACGACCACGTCGAGCGGCTCCTCGGCGAGTGCGGCGATCGCGAGTCGGAACAGGTCGAGGTTCGTGTTGAACAAGGTCCCGAAGGTCACGTACACCAACGGCGGGTCCGCGGCGACAGTCGGCGCGATCGGCAGGATTGCGGGGCGGAGGCACATCGACGCGCCTACGGGCACCTCGGCCACGTCGAGCGATGGCGGGCAGATCTGGATGGTGAGGTCGCGGTACATTCCTGCCCACCCGGGCACGTTTCGACCGTGCGCACGCCAGATCGGTGACACGGCATCGTTGGCCAACACGACGGCCTCGGGGGGAGGTAGTGGCCCGAACATATGCGCCACGGCGGGCACCCCGAGGACCTCTGCCGCCAGTGGACCCGCGAGCGCGAAGGCCTCGAACACGACCACCTCGGGGTCGAACTCGCGACCGACGCGCAGTACGTCGTCGATCATGTCGTCGACCGCGATCTCGCCGAACGCCCGGGGAAGGAAGTAGTGGAGGATGCGTTCCGGCGGAATTCCGTCGCCGGGAATGCCACGGGTCCTCGCCGCCAGGCGATCCATCACCTGTGCCTGGCTACCTCCCGCTTGTTCGAATCGTGCGCCGGCATTCTCGACGACCGCTCTCGTTTCCGGCCCCGACGCCACCAGCACGTCGTCCCCGGCATCGAGCAGGGCACTGATGAGCGGCAGGAGCGGAGTCACGTGCCCGGCGCCCGGTGTTGACACGATGAGAACTCGCATCCGGCGAGAGTATCGCTCGGCGCGCTGCACTCGGTTCGACGCGGCCGTGCGAGGGTCAGTCGCGCTTCAGATCCGTGACCAAGCCTTCGCTGGCCTCGACCAACTTGTGTGGCTCGATGCCGAACACGTCGTGCCACGTGCCGGCGGCCGCCCACACCTCGTCGTGCTGCAACAGATCTGGATCGATGAAGACTCGCAGTCGCGTAGCATGCCCAAACGGTGGGACGCCACCGATCGGGAAACCGGTCGCCTGACGCACGGTGTCGGCGTCTACTCGCTGGCAAATCTGACCACCCGCCGCCGCCGCCAGCCGTGATTCATCAAGTTGGTTGCAACCACTCACGTAGGCCAATACGACCTCGCCATCGACCCCGAAGATCAGGCTCTTGACGATCTGGGCGACATCGCAGCCGATCGCGTTGGCTGCATCAACCGCAGTCTTGGTGCCCTCAGGAAAGGTGCGTGGAACGACCTCGAGACCGAGAGCTTGGCCGGCATCGATCACTCGCTGGACGTTGGGATGGCGATCGTTTGGATTCCGGGTGTGAGCAGGCAGGTCAGTCACAGGTCAGGACGGTAGCAATGGTCGGCGGTCTCCGACACGAGTCGCCTGCTCAAACGCATACCCGAACTGCAACAGTTCGAAGTCACAATTTGGCGGGCCGACGAACTGGACGCCGACAGGAAGACCATCAGGAGTGAATCCTGCCGGCACCGACATCGCCGGGCAACCCATCACGGTCACATCGCAACACGACCGCATCCAGTCGATGTAGGTCTCCATCGGCTGACCATCGACGTGCCGCGGCCAGTCGAGTTCGACGTCAAACGGCGCAACCTGCGAGACCGGAAGGGCGAGCACATCGAAGCGTTCGAAAAACCTGCGGACGCGACCCAGTAGGCGTTCGTGGGCTGCGGATGCTCTGGCGTGATCGACGAGGGTTCGCCGACGAGCCTCCTCGATGTTCCAGCGAATCGTGTCTTTCATCAAGTGCGCGGCACGGTCGTAATCGGCTCCGGAGTTGACCTCGAAATGCCAAGCCCGCAAGGTCTGAAAGATCTCATCGGCGTCGCCGAGGTTCGGCATCGCTTCCGACACCTCACAGCCGAGTGCCGCCAATTGATCTGGGACATGCGCGAGCGCTGAGCGGACCGCCGGTTCGACGGGAAGCCCAAGATCCGGCGACCAGGCCACTCGGAACCCTGTCACATCTCGATCGAGCCGTGCCGCGAACACAGAACCAGTGTCAGGAAGCGACAGCGGATTGCGTACGTCAGGGCCGCAGATCGCTTGCATCTGGAGGGCGACGTCGGCGACACAGCGACCCATCGCACCTCCGGTCGAAAGCGGCGACCACGGTGTCTTGTTCGGCCAGGAAGGCACTCGCCCGGGCGACGGGCGTAATCCAACCACGTTACAGAACGACGCCGGATTACGAAGGGAACCACCCATGTCGGACCCGTCAGCGATCGGGATCATCCCGGTTGCGAGGGCCACCGCCGCTCCGCCACTCGAACCGCCGCACGTCTTCGCCGGGTCGTACGGATTGCGAGTCGCACCGAAGATCGGATTGAACGTCTGTGAACCCGCGCCACCCTCCGGCGTGTTCGTCTTTCCAATCGTTACCGCGCCTGCCGCTCGCAGACGTTGCACGATCAGACCGTCCTCATCAGGAACAAAATCGGCATACAGCGGTGAGCCGAACGTGGTCCTGATTCCTGCTGTCAGTTCGAGATCCTTGTGGGCAATCGGAAGCCCGTGCAGTGGACCAAGCTCGGCGCCGGAAGCGGTTTGCTCGTCAGCCGCATCGGCCCATGCTTCGGCCATCTCTGGCACCAGCGTGACGATTGCGTTGAGCGTCGGGTTGACCCGCTCGATTCTGGCGAGGTGGGCTGCGAGGAGTTCCCGGGCGGAGACCTCGCGGCGACGCACCATTCCTGCCAGATCTGCGGCCGTTCGATCAACGAGGTCCATGCGATCACGGTAACCGACTGAACGTCGACAGTTTCTAGAGGGCGAAAAGGTCGGCGAAACCGCCGGACTTTGCTGGAGCCGCTTCGATCAGTTCCTCGGCAGGCACGAAGGCGGCGTAGCCATCGATCTCCAAAACGTCTGCCAGTTCCGGGCCGCCGCTGGTGACGATTCGGCCCTTGACGAGGATGTGCACGTGGTCAGGGTTGAGGTGCTCCAACACCCGGTTGTAGTGCGTGATCACCAGCACTCCCAGCGGGTCAACCGGCTCATTGCTGAGATCCTCGATTCGGCGTGCACAGTCGCGAAGCGCGTCGATGTCAAGACCCGAGTCGAGTTCGTCGAGGATCGCAATCTTCGGTCGCAGAACCGCCAGCTGGAGGGTCTCGTTGCGCTTCTTTTCGCCACCGGACAGGTCGACGTTGAGTGGGCGATGCAGGAAGCGTTCCTCGAAACCGATCCGTTCCGCTTCCGCCAACAGGATCTCGGCTAGGCCATCGGTCGAACTGCCACGATTGCTCAACGCTTCGTGCATCACGTCGTCGAGCATCACTCCGGGCACTTCGATTGGGTATTGCATCACGAGGTGCAGACCGGCAGCGGCACGTTCCCAGGTCGGCATCGCCAACACGTCGACACCATCGAGCGTGACGGAACCGTCGAGCACTGTGTAGCCAGGTTTGCCGAGGATCACGGCGGCGAGCGTGCTCTTGCCGGCACCGTTCGGACCCATCACGGCATGCACTTCGCCGGACGAAATCGTGAGGTCGATCCCGCGCAGGATTTCCTTACCGGCGACCGATGCGCGCAATCCTTTGATTTCGAGCGTGCTCACGATGCTTCACCTTCTGGTGTCACGGTCACGACGATCTGTCCGTCGAGAACGACCGCCGCATACACAGCGACCGGCCGCGTCGCAGGAAATGTGTTGGGCTCGCCGGTTTCAAGACTGAACGAGCTGCCGTGTTTTGGACACTCGATCTCGCGTTGCTCGCACCAGACTTCGCCGCCGGACAATGAAACATTGGCGTGGCTGCAGATGTCGTTGAGGGCGTACACGTCGTCGTTGATTCGGACCACGACCACCGGCACATCACCGACGTCGAACCGGCGCGCCGTTCCGGACTCCAGCTCGTCGAGCGCGCAGACTCTTGTTGACAACTCGGCGCTCACGATCCGGCCTTTCCAATGTTCAACTTGGCGGCAACGCGTTCGCGTAGCTCGACGGCAAGATGACCGGCGGGTAGCTGACTGAGCACCTCGTCGAAGAAGCCCAGCACGACGAGTCGCTCGGCGACCTCAGGGCGGATACCCCGGCTCTCCAAGTAGAAACGCTGCTCCTCGTCGATCGGACCGATCGTCGAGGCATGGGAGCATTTGACGTCATTGGTGCGAATGTCGAGATTCGGAACACTCTCAGCCCATGCCCCGGCAGACAGCGTGAGGTTGCGGTTGGTCTGGAACGCTGTCGTACCTCGTGCGTGTTCACGAATCTTGATCAGACCGGTGTAGACGCTGCGGGCGTGGTCTTGCACGGCGCCCTTGAACAACAGGTCACTGGTCGTGTGCGGGGCGTCGTGATCCTGAATCGTGCGGAAGTCGTGCATCTGATTGCCGCCCGCGAAATACAGCGCTACCTGACGGGTCGAACCGCCCCTCCCTGACAGCCGAGCCTCGGTGCGGACACGGGCGTAGTCGCCGCCGAGCGAGACCGAGGCGAGCAGCGTTGTCGAGTCGCGGTCGCCGACGGCCTGTTGGTTGCCGATCTGCCAGGCGTCGTGGCTGAGTTCGTTGACCGCAAGGTAGTTGACTCTGGCTGCCTGTCCGGCGTGGATCTGAACGACCGGCACGACCAGTGAGGGCCCATCGGCGGCCGACACGAATCGCTCGACGACGGTGACTTCGCAGTCAGCGCCTGCGTCGATCACGAGCCGTGGGCACACAACCGCACCGTCGGCTGGGATCGTATGCGTGATCTCGATCGACTCGCTGATTACCTTGCCAGCGGGAATTCTGATGTGGACGAGCGTGGGGATCGCCCGGTTGATCTCAGCAAACACATCAGGCGTTTCGTCGGGGAACAACTCAACCGCATCACCGCCGATGGTCACGAATTCGGTCGGACCGACAATCGAGGGCGTGTAGTCGACCGGGTGGTAGGCGGCGAGATCGAGTTCGTCAATCCGGCTATATCGCCAGATCTCTTGGTCGGTCGTCGGGAGGTCGGCGGCGGCGAAACGTGCGTACTCGCCGACCGCGTCCTGTGTGAGCGCTGGCATCGGAGGGAATTCTACTAAGCACGTAGGGGAAATCCCTGGGTCGTCGTGAAAGCCGGGCTACGAACCGCGTTTGCGTCTAAAGAAACGTTTGATTCCGCGGGATTTGTCAGCTGCAGCTTGTTCTGCTTCGACTTCGGCCCGGATTCTGACTCCTGCTTCGTTCAGGATATTCTCGGCCTCGTCCATCAACGCCGCAGCGGTTCCGTCGTCGAGCCCGGGTGGTTCGGGTGGGGTTGGAGGGACGACCAGGGATCCGTGAGTCCATGCAACATCAGCAAGGCGGCGCGCATACCCCACGCAGTTCTCGGGGCAACGCCACGGAGCGTCAGGGGCGAGATCAAGATTGCACTTCCGGACGGTGTCACCGTTGGGATAGGTACGGCTCTCGAAGTTCTTGCACTCCGTCCGCATCGGCATGGCGGGGAAGCCTATGTCGGTCGGTGCCAAGTGAACCGGTCAGGCTTCGACGGATCGGGCGAGGCTCTCGAGCGTTGTCTCCATGCTCGACCGATTGAAAGCAAGCCGGTCGTGAACACCCGATGCGGACCCTCCAGCCTTCCTCGCCAACCATCCGCGCTGATCGTCCCAAGTCTCAGTCACCTTGGTACCGCCGTCGATGGCGTCGAATCGGTAGCCCCACCGAGCAACCTTGATCGGTCCGACGACAACGCGGAAGGCGAATGCCTTGCCGGGATCGGCCTCGTCGACGATGCAGGTGGTGGTCCAACTCCTCTTGTCGTTCTTATTGGCACCCTGGAAACGTGCGCCGACAGTCGCGCCGGTAGCGCCCTTGACCCAGCGCCCTCCGGTATTTTCTGGTGACCACTCCCCCATCCGAGGCAGGTCACAGACCATGTCGTACAGGGCCTCAGGAGTAGCCGCAATCGTCCGAGAAACCTCAATATCACTCATCAGCCGACTGAGCCTTCCATTTGGAGTTCGATCAGGCGGCTCCATTCGACGGCGTATTCCATCGGCAAGGTTCGCGTGATCGGTTCGATGAAACCGTTGACCACCATTCCCATCGCCTGCTCCTCGGACAGACCCCTGCTTTGGAGGTAGAAGATCTGCTCGTCGGCGATCTTCGACACCGTCGCCTCGTGGCCGATCTGGGCGTCGCGTTCGCCGACTTCCATGTACGGGAGCGTCTTCGAGACGGAG
>JANOTN010000053.1:0-1687 GCA_031416375.1 Ilumatobacteraceae bacterium | reverse complement strand
GCCGATGGGTTGAACACGATTTCTGCCCCGTTGAGGCCCAAGCAACGCCAGCCTTCCGGGAAATGGCGGTCATAGCAGATGTAGACGCCGACCTTGCCGACGGCGGTGTCAAACACCGGGTAGCCACCGGTGCCTGGCGTGAAATAGAACTTCTCCCAGAAACCCTTGACCTGCGGGATGTGCTGCTTCTGGTATTTGCCGAGGTACGTGCCATCGGCGTCGATGATCGCCGCCGTGTTGTAGTACAGGCCGGTGATCGCCCGTTCGTACATCGGTAACACCATCACCATCCCGAGTTCGGCAGCAACCGACTGGAATCGTTTCGTCGTCGCCCCGTCGGGGATCGCCTCCGTGTACTCGTAGTAGGCGGTGTCTTGAACCTGACAGAAATACGGGCCGTAAAACAGTTCCTGAAAGCACATCACCTGCGCACCCTGCGCCGCCGCCTCACGGGCCGACGCCTCGTGTTTGTCGATCATGGATTCTTTGTCGCCGGTCCAATCAGTTTGCAGGAGCGCGGCTGTCACGATGTTCGCCATACTCGGACTGTAGTGAGCGTTTGAGACTTCGTAAAGGTCAGAGCGTCCCACTCACGTAGGATTCGGGAATGACAAGTCTCGACGACCCGATAACCCACCTGCTCGGCACGTCGCTCCTCGATACCGCTTACGCCAACGACCGGGCACACGTGTTTCATTCGTGGTCGGCGCAGGCAGCACTGAATCCGACCGTGATCGCCGGTGCACTCGGGTGCCGAATGTGGGATGACCACGGCAAGACCTATCTCGACTTCTCCAGCCAACTCGTCAACGTCAACATCGGTCACCAACATCCGAAGATGATTGCCGCCATCAAGGCTCAAGCCGACCGGCTGTGCACGGTCGCCCCAAGCATGGCCAACGACATGCGAAGCGAGGCAGCTCGCCTGATCGTCGAGCGGGCACCGGGCGACCTCGACATGGTGTTCTTTACGAACGGCGGGGCCGAGGCGATCGAGAACGCTATCCGAATGGCCAAGATCCATACCGGCCGCATGAAGGTGCTGTCGATGTATCGCAGCTATCACGGGAGCACGTCAGGGGCGATCAGCCTGACCGGTGAAGCGCGCCGACATGACAGTGAACCGGGCATGCCGGGGGCGATCAAGTTCTTCGGCCCATACCTGTATCGCTCGGTCTTCCATGCCATGACCGAAGCCGAGGAGTGTGAACGCGCACTCAAGCACCTTCGCGATGTGGTTGTCGGGGAGGGCACTGATCGTGTCGCCGCAATCGTGTTGGAAACGGTGCCCGGCACGAACGGGATTCTGGTTCCGCCAGACGGCTACCTCGCCGGTGTGCGTGCGCTGTGCGACGAGTTTGGGATGATCATGATCTGCGACGAAGTGATGGCCGGCTTCGGTCGATGCGGCGAATGGTTTGCAGTCAACCGCTGGGGTGTTGCGCCAGATTTGATCACGTTCGCCAAAGGCGTCAACTCGGGGTACGTACCCTTGGGCGGTGTGGTCATCTCACGACAGATCGCCGACACGTTCCGAGATCGCGTCTACCAGGGTGGACTCACCTACTCGGGTCATCCGCTGGCCTGCGCGGCAGCGGTGGCCAGCATCAACATCTTCGAGGATGAGGGGATCATCGAACACGCCCGCACGCTCGGCGACGACGTGTTTGGCCCTGCCCTGCGGTCA
>JANOTN010000052.1:0-2008 GCA_031416375.1 Ilumatobacteraceae bacterium | reverse complement strand
ACCTGACGCGGTCCTCGCCAGAACTGTGCGACACATCCCGACGATGTGATCAGCCGATCGCCATCTTGTAAGGCCACTGTGAGCTGGGCGGCTACGTCACGGTTGCCCTTTTCGAGGGCGATGAAGGCACCGGTGTCGAGGATCACGTTCACGATACGACGGCTTGCTCTGGTGATTCATCAAGCATGACTGAGCGACGCTTCCGGGCCAGTTCAATTTCGGCTTCAGTGAGCGCTCCGAATGTCTCCTCCCATTCCTGGAGTGCGATCTCCAAGGTCAGCCGTCGAAGTCGATCGCGGGCAGCCTCGGCGAGCCAACCAGACACGCTCTCGTTGTTGAGTGAGGCGGCATGGCGAATCGCTGCCCCTAGATCCAGATCAAATGACACGCTCATCTTTTCCACGCTCATGGCGCAATCCTACCACGGTAGTTCCTACCACGGTAGGAAGGCATCGAAGCTGGCCGAGAAGTCACTTCAGGGTGGGTTCTCGCCGGATCAGGAGGCGTCTGATGTTGCCGACGTGTCGCGCCATCACGAGTATGCAGACCCCGATGATCGCCAGCACCTCCCAGACTTCGCGCTGGGAGATCGCCACGCCGACCGGTAGCAATATCACGATGATGATCGACGCAACAGAGGCCCTCTTCGTGAGTTGCAAGATCACAAACCACAAGGCGGCCAAGATCACGAACACGATCGGCACCATCACGGCTGAAACTCCACCCGCTGTGGCGACACCCTTGCCGCCACGAAGGTTTTGCCACGCCGGAAAGACGTGCCCGACCACAGCGGCTGCACCGAGGGCGTAGCCGACTGGCCGTCCATCGACCATCAGTCCGATTCCGGCAGCCAAAGCACCTTTGGCGATATCGAGTACGAACACCCACATGCCGCGTCTCCAGCCGAGCACTCGCGTCACATTCGAGGCACCGGGGTTCCCGGATCCGACGTTGCGGATATCGATCCCGTTGGCGCGGGCAACCAATGAAGCGCTGGGGAACGTACCGATCAGATAGGCGATCGGCAGCAGCAACGCCCACATCGCCTGTCGTCTTACTTCCTGATCAGCCTGACCGGAGTCGGGCGCGGCGGCTTGGAGTGATCCATCGCTGGGCGCGGCACCGCGCCGCCGCCAACGTTGGCCAATGCGAGTTCGCCGTGACCGATGACGCATTCGGGATCGGGACCATCGAGTGGGAGACCGGTGAAGAACTTGGCTGCCATGCAACCACCCTGGCATGCGTCGTAGGAACCGCATGACGCGCACGCCCCGGCCGATTGCGGTTCACGCAACTCGCGGAACAGTTGACTCTGCTTCCATACGTGCGAGAACCCGCCTCGGTCGCGCACGCTTCCGGCTTTGAACTCGTCGTGGATGACGAATGGGCAGGCGTACACGTCGCCGATCGGGTCAATCAGACACACGACTCGTCCAGCGCCACACAGGTTGAGGCCAGGCAGCGACTCGCCGAGCGCGTTGAGGTGGAAGAACGAGTCGCCGGTAAGCACGTTCTCGCCGTGGGCGAGTAGCCAGTTGTAGATCTGTCGCTGCTGGAGGTTGGTCGGGTGTAGGTCGTGCCACGAATCGGCACCACGACCGGATGGTCGCAGTCGCGTCACTCGGAGTTGGGCTCCGTAACCGTCAGCGAGTTGCTTGAACGTGTCGAGTTGGTCGACGTTGTGGCGTGTCACGACGACGGAGATTTTGAACGGGCCGAACCCGGCATCGGCGAGGTGATCCATCGCCCGGCGCGCGGTGTCGTACGAGCCGACGCCGCGGACCGCATCGTTGGTGACCGCATCGGTTCCATCGAGGCTGATCTGGACGTCGAGGTAATCCATCGAGGCGAGACGACGTGCCTTGTCGGCATCGATGAAGGCACCGTTGGTCGAGAACTTGACCCCGATGTTGCGGCTGATCGAGTAGTCGACCAACTCGAAGAAATCGCGACGGATCATTGGTTCGCCGCCACCGATATTGATGTAGAAAACCTGCAAGTCGTGGAG
>JANOTN010000051.1:0-30632 GCA_031416375.1 Ilumatobacteraceae bacterium | reverse complement strand
GGCGCTGATGTTCAGTGAGGCGCAGGAACGCGCCGATGGTGATTTGATCGATGACATGTGGCGCCACGACCAGCCGGAGACGGCGTTGGTGCTCGACGCACTCGGCCGCCACTTGCCCGACAAGAAGCGCGCCAAGGCCGCCCGCAAAGCAGCCATGCAACACCGCAGCTGGCGAGCCAACCTCCACCGCTGACTGGTCGGCACCGTACGCGGACTGGCTCCGAGGTCGCTTCCCAATCTCACGCACGTTGATCCAAACCTTGAGCGTTGCGGCAGTTGTTGGCGAGACGTCGGGCGGACGTTGTCGAACAAGGCCGATAAGTTCCTGAGTTCACAATCCCACCCTTTGGAGCATGACGTGGATCGCACCGCGCTGCGCGAGGCCCTTGACGTCCTCGCCACGAACCATCACTGGACCTGGCAGTACCGCACCGCCGACCTGTTGTCGGCGCTGCCCACCGCCGCCGACGAGCGCCATCCGGTGCAGGCGGTCAGGGCGCTCGACGACCCCCAGGTCGATTCGTTGCTCGACGACGGCGAATTCGTCGGCAGCGTGTCGAGCCGGCTGGCTGCGCTCAGCGCGATGATCGAGACGTTCGTCACCGACCCAGACGTCGTCTACTTCTCACCCGAGTTCGGGATCAGCGAAGTCGTGCCGCAGTACTCCGGCGGGCTCGGCATTCTCGCCGGCGATCACCTCAAGTCGGCCAGCGACATCTCGACCTCGCTCGCCGGAGTCGGCCTGTTCTATCGACACGGCTTCTTTCGTCAGTTGATCGAGAATGATCACCAGTCGGAACGGATAGACACCTACCAGGCCACTGATTTCGGTTGCGTTGACACAGGCATCGTCGTCGACGTACCGATTGCGGGTCGCGTCGTGAGGGCCAAGGCGTGGCGTCTCGATGTCGGTCGCATCCCGCTGCTGCTGCTTGACACCGACATCCCCGCCAATATGGTCGCCGACCGGGCGATCACCGACCGGCTCTACAGCGGCGACCGGCTCCACCGGCTCGAGCAGGAACTTGTGCTCGGCGTCGGCGGTGCCCGCGCCGTCGCCGCGATGGGTTGGAAACCCGGCGTGTACCACTCCAACGAAGGGCACGCCGGCTTCCTCACACTGGAGCTTCTCGACCAGGCCCGCACGGCGGGCGGATCGAGCACGATGGCGTCCGCCATCGAGGCGGTCACACCGCGCCTCCTGTTCACCACCCACACGCCCGTGCCCGCCGGCATCGACCGCTTCGACCGTGCCCTGATCGAGCCACACCTGCGGCCATGGGCCGACGCGTGGGGCGACGATCTCGACGAAATCCTGGCGCTCGGCGCCGACCCCGACGTCGGCCTCGACGTGTTCAACATGGCTGCGCTGTGCCTGCGGATCGCTGACCGCGCCAACGGTGTGTCGCAACTTCACGGCGAAGTCAGCCGCGAGTTGTTCGCCGCAGTTCCCGGCGGTGAGGCGATCACCTCGGTGACCAACGGCGTACATGCCCGCACGTGGGTGAGCCCTCAGCTACAGGATCTCTTCGACGCCCACCTTGGCCAGGGGTGGGACCGCGGTGACGAGTCGGCGTGGGCGCATATCGATGACGTGCCGTCTGAGGTAATCGTCGGGTGCCGGATCGCGACCCGCGCGGCGCTCACCGAACTGCTCACCGAACGCGCCGGCGTGGCCCTCGATCCCGATGCGGTCGTGATCGGCTTCGCCCGCCGCTTCGCGACGTACAAGCGTGCCAACTTGCTGCTCCGACACGCTGACGCACTTGCCACCCTGCTAGCCGACGACGACCGGCCGGTGCACTTCGTGTTTGCCGGCAAAGCTCACCCGGCCGACGGCGCCGGCAAGCAGCTACTCACCGACATCGTCGCCTACAGCCGGACCCCGGCAGCCAACGGTCGCTTCAGCTTCCTGCCCGACTACGACATCGCCGTCGCGCGAGCGATGTACTTCGGCTGCGACGTCTGGCTCAACAACCCGGTCCGACCGCACGAGGCGTCGGGCACGAGCGGCGAGAAGGCGGCGCTGAACGGCGTGCTCAACTGTTCGATCCTCGACGGCTGGTGGGCCGAGATGTCAGACGGACGCAACGGATGGGACATCCCGACCTCGGCCGCCAAGGCCGACGGTGATCGTGATGACTACCGCGACGACAACGAGTCGGCCGCCGCTCTCGAACTGCTGGCCGAGATCGCCGCCGAGTTCCACGCCGATGGTCGCGGCCACCCGTCTGCCGCATGGCTCGACCGGATGCGGCACAACTGGCGCACGCTCGGCCCGAAGGTGCCTGCGGCACGGATGGTCGCCGACTACGAGCGACTCCTCTATGCCCCGATGCTCGCCGCCCAACGCACCTGAAGTCACCGCAGTCTTCGACGACCGCGGAGTCGCACTCAGCGCGTAAGCCGCCGGTGGCCCTTACCGTCGTCGCCATGGACCTGGGGGCGGCACTTGGATTAATTTGTACCGTTGTTGCCGTATGTCTGATCTGGCCGCAAGTGATCAGGGTCTACAAGTTGAACTCGGTCGAAGGCCTGGCCCCGCTCGGAACGCTGCACGGACTGGCCGGTTGCACGCTGTGGACGCTGTACGGCACCGCCAAGGGCATCGCACCCGTCATCATCTCGAACGCCGCGATCGGTGCAGCCTTGCTTCTCGTCGCCATCGCCCAGGTGCGCCACCGGGCACTCAAGTCGACTCAACTGATCGCCGCTCTGGCAGGGATCGCCGCTGTCGGCGCGGGTGCCCTGGCGGTGTCGACCACATTCGAAGGCTGGCTGGCGATCATTGTCGGAGCGACCTCGATCTTCCCGCAGACCGTCCACGCAGCCCGGGCTCGTGACCTTTCGGCGGTCTCGCTACCGACGTACGGACTCGTGTGTCTCAACGCCGTCCTGTGGAGCGCGTACGGGGCGTTGATCGATGACCCCATGGTGATTCTCATCAACGTGGTGATCCTGCCGTGTGCCGCTTTCGTGGCGGTCAAAGCGTGGCGAGCACAGAGCCACCAAGCCGATGTTGTCGCCCTCGGCCTCGACCCGCTCGCAAGTACCTGATCGGATAGGTTCCGCCGATGAGTTTGCGGCGGCTGCTTCGTACGCATCTCGCGCCGTACAGGAAGACGTTATGGATCGTGGTCGCGCTGCAGGCGATTCAGACCTCGGCAACGCTGGCTTTACCTGCACTCAACTCGAACCTGATCAACGAGGGGGTTGTTACAGATCGTGTTTGCGGCGGCGGCAGTGTGGTTCGGCACGCGAGCCGCAATCGGTTTTGGTCGCGACGTCCGGCGTGATTTGTTCCTCAGCCTCGACGGTCGCGACATCACCAGCTTCCCCCGCCATGAACTGCGCTCCGAGATCGGGATGGTGTTGCAGGACACCTGGCTGTTCGGCGGGACTATTCGCGACAACCTCGCATACGGCAACCCCAACGCCACCGACGAACAGATTCGTGAAGCGGCCCGCGTTACCTACGTCGACCATGTTGTCGCATTCGCTGCCCGACGGCTACGACACGGTGATCAACGACGAAGGCGACAACATCAGCACCGGCGAGAAGCAGCTGATCACGATCGCCCGGGCGTTCCTCGCCGACCCGTCGATCCTGATCCTCGACGAGGCCACGAGTTCGGTCGACACCCGCACAGAAGTGCTCATTCAAGACGCCATGAACGCGTTGCGGTCAGATCGCACCAGCTTCGTGATCGCCCACCGGCTGTCCACGATCCGCGGTGCACACGTAATCCTGGTGATGGACGCAGGCAGAATCGTCGAACAAGGCAGCCATGCCGAACTGCTCGCCCACGACGGGCCCTACTCCCGCCTCTACCACGCCCAGTTCGCCGGCCAAGCCACCTGACCTTCCCGACCTCACCTCGTCACTGTGCCACACCCCTCGCGTACTGTCCGATCTACCGACTTCCCCTGAACCTGTTGGCGAAGGGACGAGCAGCGTGTTACGTTGTGTGACAAATAGTGTATGACGAGGGACTCGAGTGGCTCCCACCGGGCGGCGTGCATCTCAGGCGTGACGAGGTGGTCGATCTTGCCGCCTCGCTGCGGAGCATTCTCGACGGCACCGCCATCGACGAACCAAACCGATCCCACGCCATCACGATCGCCAACGTGTTGGGAAGGGCAATCGAACGAGCTGGAGGTGAGACGTGAGCAAGCCGAAACTTCAACAATGGTTGGAAGAACAGACAGGGCAGGACTTATCGCTCGAATGGGATGCGACATCGCCACAGACTCGGCATGTCTCGCTTCGGGTGCCGATCGAGCTGTACGAGCGGCTCGAATCACAGGCCTACGCCCGCAAGGAATCGGTGTCGCGTTACGCCCGCCAGCTGCTCACCGATGGACTCAATGCCAGCGGTCAGAACGACCTGGAGTCGGTCGATCGTGCGATCGCGCTGCTCCGACAGCTCCGAAACCAACTCCCCGACGGCGATCTGTCAGACGGCCATCTATCAGACCGCCCGGAGTCGCCCACGCCCGACGGAGTCTGATAGCCACTCCTGCCGTCGGTGTTTCTCGGAGCCTGGGCAGGTGCCGTTGCCGATCGATTCGATGCCCGCAAGGTCGTACTCGCCCTGCAGGTCGTACTCGCCACCCAGGCTGTTGCGTTAGCAGCCCTCGTGTTCTCCGGTTCGGAAGCATTGTGGCCGGAGCGCTCGCCGACTTAATCGGCGCTCACCTTGCGATTGCAACATCGGCGGTCTCGCTGCTGCCCGTTGTGTCCTTGGTGAACCGCAGTCTCTCGAATCGCCAAAGATCGGTAACAGTGATGTAACAAGGCTGGATCCCCGTGGAGCTACCGAAGGACTGAAACCGGCAAGAATGACTCGCATGCTTGGGCGAATCTCCAAAGTGCGGCACGCGGTGGTCGGGGTGGCGATCGGCGGGTCGAGCCTGCTCGGGCTGACCGGTCTGATTGGTGCCGGAAATTATTCAGAACGCTTTGATGCCAAGACGATCGTGGTCAGCCCGGCCGGTGTTGACGGGTTGAGGATCACCGAGTACGTCGATCAGGACTTTGGGCACCACAGTCGGCATGGGTACGAACGGGTCATCCCGAACGATTTCGGGGCGCCATTCGACGTGCAGGCTTTCTCCCCTGACGCTGCCGACGCGGTCTCGGTGACCGGTCTCGGTGATCGGACTCAAATCCGGATTGGCGACCCCGACGTCACGAACAAGGGTCAGCACCGTTACCAACTCTCGTACACGTTGCCAGAGGCGGAGTTGAGCCAGTTCGGGCTGGCGCTCGAAATTGTCGCTCCGCGTGGCGACGGTTGGCCGGGTGACAACGAAACCGGTCGAATGGAAGTCATCGTGACCGGGTTCGAGCTCGCCAATTTGCGATGCGACCTCGGTCCGATTGATGCTGTCGGCGGCTGTGACTTCGTTCAGACGGCCGATGGTTCACCGAGCTACCGAGTGATCGTCGAGCCGTTGCAAGCCAACGACGGCATGTCGATCTATGCCGACGTCGCCGCCTTGACCGGGCCAACAGATGTGCCGACGCCTGAACTTCCTGAACGCAGGTCTGACAATCGCCGCCTGATGGCGGCCGGACTGATCCCAGCCGGGCTCGCCGGTGCGTTGCCCGTCTACCGCTGGGCGCGCCGCAAGGGAAGCAACGAAGTGTTCGCCGGCGGTGCCGCCGACGCCGCCTACGGGACACTGCCCGCCCCCCGCGCCGACGGCACGGTCGAACCTCCACCGCCAGTGCTGCTCGTGTCTGACGACGAGCTGGCAGAACTTGCCACGATCGAATTCGTCCCGCCGAGGGGGATTCAACCGTGGCAGGCGCAAGTCCTGCTGACCGAACGGGTCACCGACGACACCGTGTCAGCCTGGTTCTCCGGTCTCGCTGGCCGCCAGGCGATCGTGCTTGGTGAAACCAGCTCGAAGCTTTCGATTGCGAGCGGCCCGCGACGCAACGAACTCAACCCACAAGACGCTCAACTACTCTCCACGTTCCTGAACCAGCGCGACCCGTACGTGACCGGAACCTACGACCCACACTTTGCTGCCGCGTGGTCGTCGGTGCATGCCATGCAGCGCGAGTCGATCGCCTCATCCGGATGGTGGAAACGACTCTCCCCGGGAAGCGGGTTCGGGCTGAAATCTGGTGGCTCACCGTTCGCCTTCCTGGCGATCGTCGTGTTCGTTCTCGTGTGGGCCGGATCAGCAGTAACCGCCGCCGTCGGGCTGTTCCGGTCATGGCCGTTGGCGGTCGCTTTTGGACTACTCCTACCAGCAATCATCGCCTTCTTCATGTACCGCACGCTGCTGCCCGCGCGCAATGCTCAGGGCACGGCATTGGCCTTGCGAACCGAGTCGTTCCGCCGGTTCCTTGATGCCAGCGAAGGCAAGCACGTCGAATGGGCGTGGTCGCACGGTTTGTTGCGCGAGTACAGCGCTTGGGCGGTCGCCTTGGGTGAGGCCGAGGCCTGGAGTCGAGCGCTCGGCCAAGCCAACATTCCCGCTGCGGCGCGTTTGATGGCTGGCCCAATCCTGATCCACAACATGGGATCCTCGATCCAGTCATCTCGAACTGCGCCCTCTTCGTCGGGCGGTTCAGGGGGCGGCGGTGGCGGCCGTGGCGGTTCAGGTGGTGGCGGGGGTGGCGGCAGCTCTGGCTCCTGGTAGTCGTCCTGGTAGTCGTCCTGGTAGTCGTCGTGGTGGTAGTCATTCCGGATGGAAATCGGCGCAGTTATTCCTCATCACGAAATCGGCAACGACCCCGGCGCGATCAAGGCATTCGCCCAGGGTGCTGAAGCGCTCGGCATCACCCACCTGTTGATCTACGACCACGTGATGGGTGCCAAGCGGGATCGGGTTGGCGGCTTCGAGGGCCCTTACGACAGCGATGTGGCTTTCCACGAACCCATGGTCCTGTTCGGGTTCCTGGCGGGATGCACCACCAAGGTTGACCTTGTCACTGCGGTGTTGATCTTGCCGCAACGCCAAACGGTGCTGGCTGCCAAGCAAGCCGCCGAAGTTGCGATCCTGTCGAACAACCGATTGCGACTCGGTGTCGGCGTCGGCTGGAACACGGTCGAGTACGAGGCGCTCAACGAGGATTTCCACACACGCGGCCGCCGCCAAAGCGAACAGGTCGAGCTGATGCGGCGACTCTGGACCGAGGATCCGTTCAGCTTCCAAGGCGAGTACCACACAATCGATCAGGCCAGCATCCTGCCGCGTCCCAGCCGATCGATTCCCGTGCTGTTCGGCGGTTCCGCTCCTGCGTTAATCGAACGCTGCGCCCGGCTCGGCGACGGTTGGGTT
The DNA here is from genome assembly GCA_031416375.1 of Ilumatobacteraceae bacterium. Lineage (GTDB taxonomy): Bacteria > Actinomycetota > Acidimicrobiia > Acidimicrobiales > Ilumatobacteraceae > Ilumatobacter. The sequence goes on along the minus strand of JANOTN010000051.1, from coordinate 23,330 downwards.
CCGCTCGGCAGCCCGAACGGTAAGTCAGCCGATCGAATCGCAACGATCACGGCGATTCGTCAATCCGTGGGCCGGTCGATGGACGACTTTCTGATCCAGGCTCAAGCGCAGTACGCCGGTGGTAACCCTGACCGCTGGCATTCCCACGCCGAGGGATGGCGCTCACTCGGGGCGACCCACCTGGCGATCGCCACTCACAATGCCGGCCCGACCAACGTCGATGGACACCTCGCCCGGATCGCCGAGTATCAAGCAGCGCTCCCGTAACAACCCGTTCATGTCGCGCTGAGCACGCCATGGAGGGGTTCAGCGCGACATGAACGAGTTCGGAGCGGCTTCGGTGGCTTCGCCGCGGACGAGCATCCGTTGCAGATGCATCGCCGCGCACCGGCGTTCGACACTGTCGGCAAACACATGCTGGACATGTGGCCGATAGATAAATCGGTGGGCCACCATTTCGTCGATCGAACGAGGCTGAGCCAGGAATGCCAGCATCGCTTCGTGACGGCGACCGATCACGGCATGGAAGTCATCGAGCAGTCGAACGAATTCGCTCCGCCCCTCGATCACCCCGCGTTGATGGAACGTCACATAGAACTCGGCGTCCTCATCGCGCACCTTGGTTAACGACGACTCGAAATCCTCAAGGTCGCTCCACGCGTCGCCGTAGTACGGGCCGAACCCGGTCAGATCGATATCAGATAGAAAGAACACGCCACCTGAAATGCGGAATCCGCTGTGACCGCGGGTGTGGCCGGGCAGGTGCACGGCTTCGATATCGACTCGGCCGAGATCCCACACGTGACCGTCGGTAAACCCCTCGGCGTCGGGTCTTGGCGTGTAATGGAACTCATCCGCAACCTGCGCCGCGAAGGCGTCGCGGGTCTCGCCCGTCAACCCGTAGACCTCCATCAACCCGTCGATGTGGCGTGCCCCGAGTGCATCGGCATCGTGGATGTGTAGTCGTGCCGACGAGTACAGACCGTTGCCTGCCATGTGGTCCTCATGGGCGTGCGAGTTGATCACGGCGTCGATCGCGACTGGTGCACCACCGCGTGCGACCACCGTGACTGACGGATCGATGATCACCGACTCGCCGTCACCCGTGACGACGAGCGAGTTGCCGGACGGGTATTGGCCGCCGCCGTCTCCGATCAACACGCTGACATCGGGCGTCAATCGGCGCTCGTCGTTTCCCCAGTCAACCGTGCGACCCATGCCGCTCAGTTTGTCGCCTGCAACTGAAGCGGCTCGCATTCAGCAGCTTTGTGAAATCGTGCACATGCGATCTAGCATGAACGCCGATGCCCCCTCATCGCACCCGCCGCCGGATTCCCGAGGCCACAGTTGCCCGCCTTCCCGTGTACCTCCAGATGCTCGTCGAACAAGCCGAACTCGGGATCGACAGCATTTCGTCAGAAGGTCTTGCCGAACTGGCAGGCGTCAATGCCGCCAAGGTCCGCAAGGACCTTTCGTACCTCGGGAGCTACGGCACCCGCGGTGTTGGCTACGAGGTCGACTACCTCGTGTACCAGATCCGTCGCGAACTTGGTCTCGACCACGATTGGCCGGTGGTGATCGTTGGTGCCGGCAATCTCGGTCAAGCGCTCGCCGGATACGGCGGATTTCACGAGCGCGGCTTTCCCGTTGCCGGGATCGTCGATATCGACCCGTCGAAGGTCGACACGGTTGTTGGCGGTGCCCGGGTCCGTTCGCTGGATGATCTTCCCCAGATCGTTGCTTCAAAAGGGGTCTCGATCGGGGTTATCGCGACTCCTCCGACGGCCGCTCAAGCTGCCTGCGATCGGCTCGTAAAAGCCGGCGTCACGAGCATTCTCAACTTTGCCCCGACCGTCCTTTCGGTGCCGATCGGCGTAGCCGTCCGCAAGGTCGACCTCGCCGTCGAACTCCAGATCCTGAGCTACCACGAGCAGCGTCGTGTCAACGCCCTACAGAGTGCCCAACTTCACGGCGTGGCCGCTGACCGTGGCCGAGGTGCCAGCGCCTAGGCTGGAACTGTCATGTCGATCGTCGTCATCGGAGTCAACCATCGCAGCGGGCCGCTCAGCGTGCTGGAACGCGTGGCGCTGGCGGCCGATCAGATTCCGAAGGCCGTCGAGAACCTGGTCAGCCGTGACAACGTTCGTGAAGTGGTGGTGCTGAGCACCTGCAATCGGACCGAGATTTACGCCGTCGCCGAACGTTTTCACGGTGCCTACGCAGATATCCGCGACTTCCTCTGTGACCTTGGAAACATCTCGCCTGACGAGTTGCACCCGCATCTGTACTCACAGCACGACGACGCTGCCGTCACGCATCTGTTCGAAGTTGCAGCAGGGCTTGATTCTGCGGTCGTCGGCGAGGCCGAGATTTTGGGTCAGATCCGTCAGGCATGGGAAGTTGCCCAGCGTGAGGCCGGCGCTCGAACCACCCTGAACCTGCTGTTCCGTCATGCCCTCGGCGTCGGCAAGCGGGCCCGCACCGAGACGGGCATCGCTCGTGGAACAGCGTCGGTGAGTCATGCCGCCGTTGAGATGGCGGTCGAACACTACGGCAGCATCGAAGGTCGGCGAGTGGCCGTCGTCGGAGCCGGAGCGATGGGTGAAGGCATTACGGTCGCACTGCGACGGGCCGGTGTCGGTGAGGTTGTGGTCGTCAATCGGTCAGTCGAGCGAGGTGTTGCCTTGGCCGAACGGATCGAAGGCGTTGCTGTCGGAATCGACCAGCTGGCCATTGCAATCGGCGACGCCGATCTCGTGCTGACCTGCACCGGTTCCGGCACCCCGCTGATCACACCGGAAGTTCTGGGAATCGCACCTCGCAGCGGCCGCCCTCTGCTGATCGTCGATATCTCGGTGCCCCGCGATGTGTCGTCGGCTGTCGCCGAGATTGCTGACGTGACCGTGTTCGACCTCGACGATCTCGCTCGGTGGGCTGATCGCGGACGCATGCAACGTCTCGCCGAAGTCGACCAGGTGCGTGTGATTGTCGCCGAAGAAGTCGAACGGTTTGGTGCCGAAGCGGCAGCGCTGCAAGCCGCCCCACTCGTCACCGCACTGCGTCACCGCGCCGAGGCGTTACGGCTCGCGGAAATCGATCGACATACCAAGCGGTTGGCCCAGCTCGACGACGAGCAACGCCAACTGGTCGAAGCAATCACACGCGGGGTCGTCGCCAAGTTGTTGCACGAACCGTCGGTTCGGTTGCGGAATCAGGCGGGAACACCGCAGGGTGAGCGCAACGCCGCCAGCGTTGCCGATCTGTTCGACCTGAGCTGAAGCCCGTGACGATTCGAATCGCCACTCGAGGCAGTGCCCAGGCAATCACCCAAACACGGTTGGTTGCCGGCCAGCTCGGTGAGGCCGGGTTCGACACTGAACTGGTGTTGATCGAAACCGTCGGTGACCGTACCCAGGCCGACAACGTGCCGTTGCACACGATTGGTGGGCAAGGGGTGTTTGTGAAGGAGGTGCAGCGTGCCGTACTTGACGACCGCGCCGACATTGCCGTGCATTCGGCGAAGGACCTTCCCTCGACAACGCATGACGGATTGATAATCGCCGCTTTTATCGAGCGGCGTTCGGTTTGCGATGCGCTCGTTGGGTGCGCACTCGATGATCTGACGTTCGGCGCCACGGTTGCGACGGGTTCCGTGAGGCGCCGGTCCCAGCTCCATCGGGCGCGACACGATCTGGTGTTCGTCGAGTTGCGCGGCAACATCCACACGCGCCTCGCAAAAGTCCCGGAGGGTGGCGCGATCGTGGTCGCCGTTGCCGCACTCGAAGTGCTCGACCTGACCGAGGTGATTGCCGAGGTGCTCGATCCGGCGGAGTTTGTTCCGGCGGTCGGCCAAGGCTGCGTCGCCGTCGAATGCCGTGACGATGACAGCCAATTGCAGGCTGCTCTATCGGCGATCGATCACGCCGCGACCCACCGGGCGGTAACGATCGAGCGGGCCTATCTGGCCGAACTCGGATCAGGATGCTCGCTGCCCGTCGGCGCCTACGTCGATCGTCACAAGTTGTACACCTACCTGTTCGACGCTGGCACCATGATCACATCGTCGGAGACGATCGAGTTGAGTGGAGAGCTGGCGTCCGATGTGACGACCGCACGTGATGCCGCCCAAGCCGCCTACGCCACCGTCACCCAGTGATGGGCATCCGGCCGCTGCTCGGTCGCTCAGTCGTGACCACTCGCGCTGAACCCGGACGACTCGATGCGCTCCTCACAGAGGCTGGAGCCACCGTGTTACACGTTCCGCTGATCGAGATTGCCGATCCTCTCGACGACGGCACGGCGCTCGACTCGGCGCTCGATTCGCTGGCCGATATCGACTGGTTGGTCGTCACGTCGGTGCACGGGGCGCGACGAGTCGGCGGCGCAGCCGCGCAGCACGCACATCTCCGGTTGGCCGCTGTTGGCACCCGGACCGCCGAGCAGCTTGGTCGTATGGCACGCCGAGTGGTCGACGTGGTCCCGGCCCGCAGCACTGCTGAAGACCTGTGCGCGGCGATGCCTGAGCCGGGAAGCGGCGAGCGGGTACTTCTGGCACAGGCCAGTCGTGCCCAACCGGCGCTCGCTCTCGGGCTGCGTGCCAAGGGCTACCGGGTTGATGCCGTGACCGCCTACACCACCAATCTTCGGATCCCGACGCCTGACGAGCGACAGGCGGCCCTCACGGCTGACGCTGTCGTATTTGCAAGCGGCTCAGCCGCCCAGGCATGGTCGCAAGCGATCGGTGTGGCGACGCCGAAGCTGGTGGTCGCGATTGGTCCGTCCACCACAGCCACCGCCGAGGCGGCTGGGCTCAAGGTCACTCACGTTGCGTCCGATCACAGCATCGAAGGATTGTTCGCACAGGTCACCGCTGCGTTGATCGGCGACTTCTAGAATTGCGGCTGTAGACGGCTGTCGAAGTGTGGAGGCACAGGAAGATCATGGGTAGGTGGGGCGGGAGGAGTCGTCGAGCCGCGGCGATCCTGATCGTCGGCCTGACCGTCGGCTGTTTGGTCATCGGCCCGCAACCGTTCGTCCAAGCCGCTGTCCCCGCATCGGTACTGCTGACATCTGCTGAGGTCGTTGACGCCAACGACCCTTCGATTTCGGGCGATGGTCGGTACGTGATCTTCGGAGGGACGGTCGGCGAGCGACGCTCACTGTTTCGATCCGATCGCGTCTCTGGCGACACGATCGAAATCTCGCCGCTCCCACCCGGTGTGCGCACTGGTGACACCATCCGAGGTCGGTTATCGGCTGACGGATGCGTTGTGGTGGCGCTCACGCAAGTCCCGTACGACCTCTTCCGCGATGACGATAAAGGAGAACGATGGGACGTCTATCGACTGGTCGTACCCGAGTGTGGAGGCAACGCCAACGCCTGGGAATTGGTGTCGACCTCGAATCTCACCGGGACCGCCAGCGATGCCGTGCTTCCTGATGCTGCCCCGACTGTTTCCGGTTCGGGGGCGGTGATCGCCTTCACGCATCCGTTGGCCGATGCGCCTGACGGGGTGTCGACGATCAGCGTCGTTGATATCACGATTCCACTCAACGAGCCAGGACGAGTCCAACAGGTTGCAGGTATCCCGGTCGAGTCGCCCAACCGGGCGTTCCTCTATCACGGTGCCACGCAGCCGGCGATTTCACAAAACGGTCGACATCTGGTGTTCCGGTCTGACACGACTGCTTCCGAAGCACTTCCCGGCTGGTCTGAAGGTCCGGTACTCGGTGAGTACGCCACGTCACAGGTGTTTGTTTGGGACCGAGCGGCGCCAGATCAACGACGCGCAGTCCGTTTAGTTTCCGGTCGTGATGGGGTTCCGAGCGCCGCCGGCGCAGACCAGCCTGATGTGTCGGAGGACGGGCGGTTTGTCGTGTTCGCCTCCGCCGACCGAACGCTGGTCCCTGCCGAGATCGAGCGTTGTACGACGTCGTGCCCATCACAGATTTACCGCTTTGACCGTGACGCCGACCGGAACGGGGTCTTCGACGAACCGGGCCGCCGAACGCTGCTTGCGATCGTGTCGGCGGTCGATGCGGGTGTGGTCGGTGCCGGTCGCGGGCTCCCGGTCGCCGGGAACCGCTCTTCGTGGGCACCTGCGCTGAATGCCGAAGGCAGCCAGGTGGCGTTTGTCACCGATGCGACCAATCTGCTGTCGAGTCGACGGGCCGGGGGAGGAAGCGTCGTCGATGGCGACCTGCTCGTCGCCGAGGTCCAACTCGGAAAGCTCCGGCGAGTCATCGACGGTGCCGAAGCCACCGCCGTGCCTGGTGCTCATGGCAACCCGGTGCTTTCGAAGACCGGTCAGGTAATTGCCTTCGACACGATGGCTGGTGCCCGAATCCCTGGTACCGAGTGGACGACGACCGACGGATCTCGTGCCGTCGCAACGGTTGACGTGACCCCCCAACTCTCGCTCGCCTCGTTGGATTTCGGGTCTGTGTTGCTCGGTTTCGAAAGCGCCGAACTGTACGCGACGGTGCTCAACGCAGGTCCGGCGGCGTTTGAACCGGCGACCGTCTTGTCGTCGTCACCCAACTTCAAGATCACCGGCGGGACGTGCGCCAAGGGTGTGATTGTCGCTGCCGGGAGGTCATGCGAAGTCAAGTTGACATTCAACCCGACCGAACCGCGGGCCTTCTCAGCCACGATTTCGGTTACGGGATCGGGATTGTTCGCAGCGACTGTCTCGGCCACCGTCCGGGGCGCAGCCGGGGATCCGACGCTTGAGGCCAACCCTGGAGGCGTCCAACTCGACCCTGGAGTCGTTGGCGGCAGCGGCGGGCGGGTCGCAATCGACATTACGAATATTGGGTTCACACCAACGTCGGTTGCGAGGTACCAGCTTGCGGGTGCCCATCCGGGTGATTTCGTGGTCCCGACCCAAAGCTGCACGAATCGGGCGCTCAACCCTGATGCCAGCTGTGCGATCGAGGTCGAGTTCCATCCGCGGGGAGCCGGGTATCGATCGGCGCTGTTGCTGGTGACGACGGTCAACGGTGAATACACGAGCGCAGTGATCGGAGGATTCGGACGTTACGAACCGACATTTGAGTCGACGACTGCGGTGGCTCGTCTGGGGGCGATCCTCGGAATCGGCGGAAAAGGGTTCCCGGCCGACGTTGTTGTCTCAATCGGATTTGACGACGGTGCGACCGCATTTACGACCGTTGAGTCGACTGCCGACGGCACGTTCCTGAACGAAATTCTGCTGCCGACGCGTACGCGAATCGGTCAACGTCAACTCGTGGCCACGGCACCGGGTGGAGTGACGGCGACAATCGCGCTCACGATCGAAGGCACGCAAGATCGGATGATTCCGGCGCTGCCCGGCTACGGCCTGGGGTAGCACCAGTGAGGTGTTAGCGGTGAGGTGTTAGCTGTCGGCGTCGGCCTCAACGGCCACGAGTCGACCGCCGATCAGGATCGCGATCTCGCAGCCGGTCCCGGCAGTCTGACCTGCAGCCTCGCACCTGACTGACAGGACGATGTTGTCCGTTGGGCCAAATGGCAGCGGCGTGATCCTGGGCTGGAACTCGTTGGCGCTGTTCATGTTCCCGAGGTCGAACGTATACAGCAGGTCGCCGTTTCTGAGCAGTTGAGCGGAACCGAAATCGCCGTTCGGATTCTGTACCAGCAGATCGGTCATCAGGAATCGCGAGTCAGGTGGAACCGAGATCGACTCGCTCCGTTCCTGCGTGATTCCAGCATCGACGGCGATTCGGTAGGCGACGGGTTCGCCCTCATCGGCTGTCAAATTTCCGATCAGTTCTTGCGGTACCGCAACCAGGGTGGTCGGAGCCACCGAGTTGTCGGGCTGACCGCTCGGGGCGACGATTTGACCGAGGCGGTGATCGACGGCGCGCTCGGCAGCGTCACGGAGTTCGGGTCGAACGACACCGAACCATGCGGCCACGATTGCCGCAACGGCGAGTCCGCTGGCGACAAGACGTCCGATCGTTCGCGCCGGGATCGTGGGCGGCTGAATCAGCGTCGCCCGTCCGAGCACCGGGGTGTGATCCGGCTCGGTCGCCTCAATGTCGAAATCGAGTTGGCGTTCGGCTCGTCGGAAGAATCTGCGTTGAGCGGTCAGCTTGAGCCGAACAAGGTTGGTTGCTCCGGGGGCGACACCGACGGCAGGCGGATTGAAGGACCCATCGACACGCTCGCTGGCGTCAATCAAGTGCAGTCGGCAGTTGGCGAGGCTGTTGCCGTGGTTCTCGACCATGAACTCGTACAGTGCCCTGCGTCGTCCACGTTGCAACGGTTGCAGCACGACGATCCGACGGTCGTCGAACGACGCAACCATCGCGATTGTCTCGGCGACCATCGCGTCATCGGGTGAGCCCTGCGGCACGACTCGCACGGCAAGCGAGGTCGGTCCGGCTGATGTGGAGTGGATCGCTGGCGGTTTGACGACGACTTCGACGACGTCGCGTGAGCCCCCGAAGAGCGTCACGTTGGGCCGTGTCACGTTGGTCCAGGCGGCTGTCAGACCGGCTGCGATGATCGTGTAACTCTCGGTGTGGTCGCCAACATTCTCGACGGCGAGTGACAGCGATGTCGACTCGCCTGGGCGCATCGTGATCTCGTCGTTGGCGAACCACACTTGCACAGACACGCCCGTGACGATACCGCCGGACGGGATTGTGGATCGGGCATGCTTCTGATCACTGTCGCTGATGACCGCCGGACCCGTACGATTTGGACATGCCAGATCGCCCTATCGATGGATTTCCGACGTCGCGGCCGCGTCGACTGCGACGCACTCCGGCGATCCGTGATCTTGTGGCCGAGACCAACGTTGCCGTGAGCGACCTGATCGCTCCGCTCTTCGTTCGAGACGGAATCGACCAGCCCGTCGAGATCCGCTCGTTGCCTGGAGTGATGCAAGACACCCGCGACAGTCTTCGGCGTGAGGTCGCCGATCTCGCCGCGATGGGTGTCAAGGCGATCATGCTGTTCGGCGTGCCGGCCACCAAGGACGAGATTGGGTCCGGAGCATTCGATCCGGAAGGCATCGTGCAACTCGCCCTCGCCGATCTGCGCGCCGAAGTCGGCGACGCCGTCGTGCTGATCGCAGACCTGTGCATCGATGAGTACACCTCGCACGGCCATTGTGGGATTGTCGGCGCAAATGGTTCGGTCGACAACGATGCGACGCTTGAGATCTACGCCAAGGTGGCGCTCGCTCAGGCAGCTGCCGGGGCCGACCTGGTCGCTCCGAGCGGGATGATGGACGGTCAGGTCGGCGTGATCCGTGCTGCGCTCGATAGCGCCGGCTTCCACGATGTCGGGATTCTTGGCTACTCGGCTAAGTATGCGAGCGGGCTGTACGGGCCGTTCCGTGATGCCGTCGACGTGTCGATTGCTGACGGCGGCGACCGCAAGGGGTATCAGCAGGACTGGCGCAACGCCCGCGAGGCGTTGCGCGAGGTTGCCGCCGACATCGCTCAGGGTGCAGACATGGTGATGGTCAAGCCGGCACTGGCCTACCTTGATGTGATCGCCGCCGTGCGGGCCCGCTTCGATGTGCCGTTGGCGGCGTATCACGTCAGCGGTGAGTATTCGATGATCAAGGCAGCGGCCGCTAATGGCTGGATCGATCATGATGTTGTTGCGCTCGAGCACCTGACGGCGATCAAGCGGGCTGGCGCCGACGTGATCCTCACCTACTTAACGCGTTGGTTCGCCGAACGTGCGACCGGTCGGAGTCGAGCGTGATTGCGTTATGCGACCCGGATCGCTGCGTGGTTGCCGGTTGCACGGCGACAGTGTGTACCGGGGCAGGGCTGGCATCGAACGATGAGGTGTTCACTCGCTCCACTGCGGTGATTCCGGGCGGGGTCAACTCGTCGATCCGGGCGTTCAAGTCAGTCGGCGGTCGGCCATATGTGGTAGCCCGCGCCGAGGGCGCACGGCTGTGGGACGTCGAAGGCAACGAGTACATCGACCTCGTGCAGAGCTATGGCGCCGTGATTCTCGGTCACGCCCATCCGGCGATCACGGCGGCGATCACATCCGCTGCTGCAGGCGGAACCTCATACGGCGCGCCGACACCGCGTGAGATGAAACTCGCCGAAGCGATCGTTGAACGCGTCGCTTCTTGCGAGCAGGTGCGTTTCATGAACTCAGGCACCGAGGCCACCAGCACGGCGGTTCGCCTGGCGCGTGGTTACACGGGACGCGACCGGGTTGTCATCTTCCACGGCAACTTTCATGGAGCCACCGATGCGCTTCTGGCCGCCGGGGGGAGTGGGATCGCCACACTCGGAATCCCTGGGACCGCAGGCGTGCCAGCCGGTGCCGTCGCCGAAACGTTGGTGGTGCCGTACAACGTGGTGCCCACGCTCGATGACACGGTGGCGTGTGTGATCGTCGAACCGATCGCCGCCAACATGGGTGTCATCGCCCCGGCTCCCGGGTTTCTCTCTGGGCTGCGTGCCGAATGCGCCCGTGTCGGTGCCGTGCTGATTTTTGATGAGGTGATCACCGGCTTTCGGATCGGTACGGGTGGAGCTCAGGCCAAATACGACGTGTTTCCCGACCTCACCACGTTCGGCAAGGTGATTGGCGGCGGCGTTCCTATCGGTGCCGTCGGTGGCGGGCGCGAGATCATGGAAACGCTGTCTCCGCTCGGTCCGGTCTTTCACGCCGGCACCCTGGCGGGGAACCCGATCGCGACCGCCGCGGGTCTGGCCGTGCTCGACGTGCTCGACGGTGACGTCTATATCGAGTTGATGGCGCGGGCGCGCCACTTGGCGGCTCTGATGCGTGACGCCTGCGCCGCGGCTGGTTTCCCAGCTCAGTTTCCTGTCGTTGGCACACTCGTCGGGATGGTGTGCGGAAACGTCGAGCCACCGCACAATTTCGAGACCGCCAAGCGCACCGATGAAGCCGCCTATGCCCGGTTCTTTCACGCCATGTTGCGCAACGGTGTGGCGATCGCACCAGGTGCGTACGAGGCGTTGTTTGTCGGGCTCGGCCATACCGATGAGATCATCGAGCGGATTGGTGATGTGACATATACCTCGGCTCGTTCAGCGATTGGGTAGCAGTAGCGTCTCAGGCCGTATGGCTGATGCGCTGATTTCCGCTCGCAAAGTCGTCAAGCGATTCGGCGACTTCACAGCTGTTGATGGCATCGATGTCGAGGTGCAGCGCGGCGAGTCGTTCGGCTTTCTCGGGCCAAACGGGGCCGGCAAGTCATCGACGATGCGAATGATCGGCTGCGTGTCGCCGGTGACCGATGGTGAGCTGCGGATCTTCGGTCTCGACCCGGCAACACACGGCAAGCAGATCCGTGCTCGGATGGGCGTCGTACCGCAACAGGATCAGCTCGACGAGCAGTTGACGGTCGAAGACAACTTGATTCTGTATGGCCGCTACTTCGACATTCCGCGTGCCGAGTGTCGCGCTCGTACGAAGCAACTGCTCGAGTTCGTGCAACTCGAGGATCGCGCCAAGAGTCGGATCGAGCCGCTGTCTGGCGGTATGAAACGTCGTGTGACGATCGCTCGGTCACTGATTAACGAGCCCGAGTTGTTGCTGCTCGACGAGCCAACCACTGGCCTCGACCCGCAGGCCCGGCACGTGTTGTGGGACCGGTTGTATCGGCTCAAGCAGCGCGGTGTCACGCTCGTGCTGACGACGCACTACATGGATGAAGCCGAGCAGTTGTGCGATCGGTTGGTGGTCATGGACACCGGCCGGATCGTCGCCGAAGGTTCGCCGCGCGCGTTGATCCAACAGCACTCCACTCGGGAGGTGTTGGAGCTTCGGTACGCCGCCGGAACCAACGAGCAGTGCGCCGTCGATGTCCAAGGGATCGGCGACCGGGCGGAGGTGTTGCCTGACCGTGTGTTGATCTATGCCAATGATGGTGAGGCTGCGCTGGCCGCCGTACACGCCCGCGGAAGCGACCCGGAGTCGGCTCTGGTGCGGCGCAGTTCGCTGGAAGACGTGTTCCTCCGACTCACCGGTCGCTCGTTGGCGGAGTAGGTCACGATGTCAACCCCGGCCGCCGTACGAGTATGGGAGAGCCACTTCACGCTCTATCGCACGATCTGGAAATCGAACGTGCTGGGTGCGTTCGTGCAGCCGCTCCTGTATTTGCTTGGGATGGGGCTTGGGGTCGGTGCCCTGGTTGATCGCGGTGACGACGTCGGTCGCTTGCTCGACGGGTTGACGTACTTCGAGTTCCTGGCACCTGGCCTGCTGGCGACGACGGGGATGATGATCTCGTCGGGTGAGTCGTTGTGGCCGGTGATGGGCGGCTTCAAATGGCAGCGCACGTTTCATGCTCAGGCGGCGACACCGCTCTCGCCTGGTGAGATCACCGCTGGCCTGGCGCTGTGGCAAACCACTCGTGCGGTGATCTCGGTTGCCGGCGTTGCCGGTGTGTTGGCGCTCTTTGACGGCACCCGTTCGTGGGGTCTCCTGTTGGCGATCCCGTTTGGTGGCCTGACGGGCGTTGCGTTCGGAGCGCCGTTGACTGCCTGGTCGGCGACACGTGATCGGGAAGATTCGTTTCCGACGGTCATGCGGTTCGGGATCACTCCGTTGTTCCTGTTCGGCGGAGCGTTCTACCCGATCGGCCAACTGCCCGACTGGATGGAACCGATCGCCAAGCTCACGCCGTTGTGGCACGGCGTCGAGTTGTGCCGCGGGGCGGTCCATTCGCGACTCGGCTTCTTCGACGCCCTCGTTCACGTCGCCGTGCTGCTCGCCTATGCCGCCGTGGGCTGGTACTTCTCGCGTCGCGCCTTTGCCGGAAAGTTAGGCGGGTGATCTCGCGGTGATCTCGCTCGCCGATCTGCCGCTGAGAATCCTGCCACCGCAGGTGTTGGCGGCGCGTCGCCCACTCCGCATTCTTGAGCGGCACTGGATCATCAATCGCGCTGGCGGCGGCTGGATGATCCTGCTCAGCGGCTTCTTCGAGCCACTGTTCTATCTGTTGTCGATTCGGGTCGGGTTCTCGGCACTGGTGGGTGACGTGCAGGATGGCTCGCGGCTGATTGCGTACGCCGACTTCGTCGCCCCGGCTTTGATGGCGGCGTCGGCGATGAACGGGGCAATCTTCGAGTCGACGATGAACGTGTTCTTCCGCCTCAAGTACGACCACACCTACGACTCGGCATTGGCGACGCCGCTCACCGTCGGCGATGTTGCCCTCGGTGAGATCATGTACGCCACGATCAGAGGGGCGCTGTATTCGATCGCGTTCTTGTTGTCGATGGTCGTGCTCGGGATGGCCCCAACCGTATGGATCGTGTTGTCGGTGCCGATTTGTGTGTTGATCGCGGTGGCGTTCTCCGCCGTCGGGATGGCGATGACGACCTACATGCGAACGTGGGCCGACTTCGAATACGTGCCGTCGATCACGCTGCCGCTGTTCCTGTTCTCGGCCACGTTCTTTCCGCTGTCGAGCTACGGCGATTGGGCCTGGGTGGCGCAACTCAGCCCGTTGTACCACGGGGTCGCTCTCGTGCGGGCGGCCAGCTTCGGTGAGTGGAGCTGGGCCCATCTCGGTCACATCGGCGTGCTGGCGGCGATGGCCTTCGTCGGGATCTCGATCAGCGCCAAACGGATCGAACATTTGCTGCTCAAGTAGCGGCGGGCCACGTAATCTGGAGCCATGTTGTTTCGGAACAAGATGGAGATGGTCGGCCCTGACGATGCGCTGCCGGGCCGTGATGCAGCTATGCCGATCGTCAATCAGCACGTGGTGCTTGGTACGCCGTTGGCAGGGCCGGTCCCTGAAGGCGTCGAGACGATCTACTTCGGGATGGGCTGTTTCTGGGGTTCCGAGCGGATCTTCTGGAAGATTCCTGGTGTCTATGTCACCGCTGTTGGCTACATGGGCGGCTGGACCACGAATCCGACGTACGAGGAAACCTGCACCGCCCGCACTGGCCATACCGAAGCGGTGCTGGTTGCCTATGACCCGTCGAAGGTGGCGCTCGGCGTGCTGTTGAAGGCGTTCTGGGAGAACCACGATCCGACCACCCTCAACCGTCAAGGCAACGACACCGGTACCCAATACCGCTCGGCCATTTTCACGTCGACCGCTGAACAACTTGTTGAAGTCGAGGCATCACGGGCTCGTTACCAGGCTGCGCTGACCGGTGCCGGATTCGGCGAGATCACCACTCAGATCGCCCCAGCCGACCAAGTCGGCGACGGCGTGTTTTATTACGCCGAGAACTACCACCAGGGATATCTGCACAAGAATCCAGGCGGTTACTGCAACCACGGGTTCTGCCAGATCGGCTACGAGCTTGCCGCCCACGGTCAGGTTGCAGCCAAGGCCGCGCTACCGAGCGAATGAAGCGACTATGCTGTCGCCCGCCGCGGTCGGCCGACCGCGTAACGACTCAACAAGATACTGAGGAGGCCTTCATGGCCGGAATTTTGGACAAGATCAAGGCCATGCTCGGCGGCGCCAAGTCAAAGGCCGGCGACAAGGTCCCCGACACGGTCAAGGATACCTACGAGAAGGCCTCCGACAAGGTCGAGAGCGTCATCCCGGGCGACAGCGATGGTGACGAAGGCGCGACTGCTGACGAAAGCGCGACTACTGAGGCCCGTCCCGCCGAGTGATTGATTGAGCGTCGCGGCGTGTTACAGATGGTGTCAGACACCACCTGTAACACGCTACGCGACGAGGTTCCAGATGCGGTCGGTGATACGGCTGAGGCTCGGGTCGGCGGCCGCTCGCCGTCTAGCCCGCGACAGGGCCGTCCGTTCGGCGCCGCGGCTCGGAAGACCGAGTTCGGAAGCGAGGCTCACGCGCTCGATGCCCGTGAGGCGGTCGAGCAGAAGTAGTGACACAGTGCGTGCGATACCGCGTTGTGCGGCATTCCCGTCGACCTCGTGCTCATCGGCAACGAGCTCGATCACGGATGCCAGTTCGCCGTGGTTGATGCGATCAAGGTTCGGGTCGCGGGACTCGTTGACGAAGCGATCGAACGACGTCGCCCCGTTGAACTCGGAGAGCACCACATCCGTGCGCATCCAATCCGGCTGGCGACGACGGCCCATGTACACGCGATGACTTGACCATCGATACCGATCGAGCGGCACGAGCGGGGCGATGTCAAGGGGGTTGCGATGGATATACCTGGCGGCGTTGAGTAGGTAGTCGTTGGAGTTGACTGCGACTGAAAGGTAGCGGCCTCGAAAGAGCGGGCCGTCTAGGCCGATCCGTTCGTTTACGTGTCGGGTGTACACCGAGCCCAGGTCGCGCATGAAGTTGGAGAGTTGACCGTTTGGGCAATGCAGTAGCAGGTGGAAGTGGTTCGTCATCAAACAGTAGGCGTGCACTTCGACCCCAAATCGTTCGTGGCCGATGCCCAGCAGCCGTTCGAAATCAACGCGATCGATGTCGCCGAGAAAGGTTGCCTGTCGGCCTGCACCACGGTTCATGACGTGATGCCAACTGCCGTCGAAGTCGATGCGAAGTGGTCGTCCCATGGTCCGCATTATGCGCGAGGGGTGTTACATCAGGTGTCTGACACCATCTGTAACAGTTCGCCGGCTCGCAACTGGCTGGCGTAGAGGCCGTCTTGTTCGACGAGCTGATCGTGGGTGCCGAGCTCGACGATCCGGCCCTGATCGAGAACTGCGATGCGATCGGCGGATCGTACGGTTGAGAGCCTGTGGGCGATCACTAACGCCGTGCGGCCTGACAGCGCAGCTTCGATCGAGGCTTGCACGTGGGCTTCGTTGTCGTTGTCGAGGTGACTGGTTGCCTCGTCGAGAATCATGATCGCCGGGTCTTTGAGCAGCAGCCGAGCGATTGCCACGCGCTGTTTCTCTCCGCCACTCAGGCGGTAGCCACGCTCGCCGACCACGGTGTCGTAGCCGTCGGGGAGTGCGGCGATCGTGTTGTGGATCCGGGCCGCCCGACAGGCCTCGATGAGTTCGCCGGTCGTCGCCGACGGCCGCGCATATCGCAGATTGTCGCCGATCGATTCGTGGAACAGGTGTGGGTCTTGCGATACAACCCCGACAGCGCCTCGCAGCGAATCGAGCGTGAGGTCACGAACGTTGTCGCCGTCGATCAGCACGGCACCGGTCGTTACGTCATAGAGACGTGGGATCAGCGAAGCGAGGGTGCTCTTGCCTGCTCCAGACGCACCGACCAGCGCCACCGTCTCGCCCGGTTCAAGCGTCAGGTTCAACCCGTGGAGAATGTCGCGATCCGGGTCGGCGCCGGGGATTGATTGGGTCTCCATCGAGGCGATCGACGACTCGTTGGCAGGTGGATAGCGGAACGTGACGTCACGGAACTCGACCCGGCCCGTCGGCTCGATCAGGTCGAACGCGCCCGGCCTGTCGCTGATCGATTCCGGTGCGTCGAGCACTTCGAAGACTCGCTCGAACGAGACCATCGAGGTCATCAGATCAACGCGGGCGTTCGTCAGACCGGTGAGCGGTTGGTAGATCCGGTTGACCAGCGCAGCCATCGCCACGAGCGTGCCGCTAGTGATGTCACCATCGACGACCAGCAATGCGCCGATCCCGTAGATCGCCGCCGTACCCACTGCCGCCACCAGCCCGAGTGCGACGAAGAACACTCGCCCGAGCATTGCTGATTTGATGCCGGCGTCGCGCACCGCATTGGCCCGGCGACCGAACATCGTGTTCTCGCGATCCTGCGATCCGAACAGCTTGACGAGGGCGGCACCCGACACGTTGAAGCGTTCGGTCATCTGTGTGTTCATCGCCGCGTTGTGTTGCATCTGCTCGCGGGAGATGTCTTGCAGGCGCCGCCCAATTCGGCGGGCCGGGATGATGAACAACGGGAGCACCACTAACGACAGGAGTGTGATCCGCCACTCAAGGGTGAACATGGTCGCCAACGTGATCACGAGTACGACGACGTTGCTGACGACGCTGCCCAGCGTGCTGGTCACCGCAGTTTGGGCACCAACGACGTCACCGTTCAGTCGGCTCGTGATTGCGCCGGTTGGGGTGCGCGTGAAGAACGCCAGTGGTAGTCGTTGGACCTTGGCGAAGAGCGTTCGTCGCAGGTCGGCAATCAGCCCTTCGCCGACCCGTGCACTGCACCAGCGCTGGACGATCGCGAGAGCGGCGTCGAGCAACGCCGCCCCAACCGCGAGCCCTGCCAACCACACGATCGCCGATCGATCACCATCAGGAATGGCGACATCGAGGATGTGCCGGACCACCAGCGGAGGCACGACACCGAGCAGCGCTGCCACGAGAATCGCTCCGAGGAACACGGCGATCGTGCCGCGGTAGGGGCGTGCAAAGGTCCACACTCGACGTGCCGTGTGGCGGCCGAGCTTGGCACCTTTGACCGCATCGGTGTCACGCGGCATCATGTGGTGCGGGCCCATACGCATGCGGGAAGGCTACGGCCGTTGGCCGATGTTCGAGTGGCGATCCGCGTACGCTGGGCCTATGCGCGGGCGAGCGACGGCGATGATTCTGGTTTCGGCGGCGCTGTGCGTCACGGCCTGTACTGCCGGGAGCGGAGTGACGACCGAGTCGAGTCGCGTCACGACACAAGGGTCAGCGATCCCGGTGTCCGACTCGTCAGTGTCGTCACCAGATACTCCGCTAGACGTGCCCGATTCGACCGATCCGCCCGGCCAGGAGCTGCCCATATTCGAACCGGAACCGTTCGAATGGGATGCCTTCGACGATCAGGTTGACTTCGCCACGATTGAGGTGCCGGTCGACTACTCCCAACCTGATGGCGACCGATTCGAACTGTTTGTCACACGTTTTCGGGCGCTCGATCCGGACAAACGGATCGGGTCGTTGCTTGTCAATCCCGGTGGCCCAGGAACTGGTGGTAGCGACTTCGCCATCTTCGCCGCTCAGATCTACGACCAGAAGATCCTCGAACATTTCGACATCATTGGCTGGGATCCACGCGGGACGGGTGAGAGCGATCCACCGATTGATTGCATCGACGACTACGACCCGTACTTCACAGCGATCGACACGACCCCCAAGACCGACGCCGAACGCGACGTGCTGATCGAAACGGCCGAGAGTTTCGCCCGTGAATGTGTCGCCAAGAACCGCGAGATCATCCAGTTCGTCGGGACAAACAACAGTGCCCGCGATATGGACGTGATCCGGCGAGCGCTCGGTGAGGACACGATCAGCTACTTCGGGTTTAGCTATGGAAGCGAGCTCGGTGCCGCCTGGGCAACGCTGTTTCCTGACACGGTGCGAGCGGCTGTGCTCGACGGTGCATCCGATCCGAATGCCGAATCGATCGAGTCAAGCCTTCAGCAGATGACAGGGTTCGAGAACTCGGTCACTACCTTCCTCACCAAATGCAGTGCCGATAACACGTGCTTGTTCCACAACGGCGGCGACGCTGAGGCGGCGTTCGCGAAATTGATGGACGACCTCGACGAGAACCCAATCGAGGGTGCCACTGATCGTCCCAGGGTCAATCGGGATGTGGCACTCACGGCCGTCGTGCAGGCGATGTACAACCAGACCTTTTGGCCGGCACTCGAGAACGCGTTGGCCGCCGCCCAAACCGGCGACGGCAGCGGGCTACTCGAGCTGCATGACACCTACTATCAGCGGTCGTTCGACGGTACGTACGCCAATGACCTTGAAGCGTTCCAGGTCATCTTGTGTGCAGACACGCCAGATCGGCCGACGGTTGATGAGGTCGACGCCGAAGCGGTGCGTTATCGAGAGGTCGCCCCGACGTTGATCCCTGAGGATTCACTCGGTGGCTATTTCTGCACGTTCTTCCCCGAGTCAACCGACCCTCGGGTGACGATCACCGGTGCAGGTGCGGGTCCGATTGTCGTGATCGGGACAACGGGCGACCCTGCCACCCCGTTTGATTCCACCGTCCGAATGTCAGACACCTTGGAGGACGGTCGGTTGATCATCGTCGAGGCCGACCAGCACACCGGATACGACGTCAACCGTTGCGTGATCGAGGCCGTCAACGACTATCTGATCAACCTCGAACCGCCCGAAGACGGCCTGGAATGCGGCAGCTAAACGTAAAGAGTGTTACAGATGGTGTCAGACACCATCTGTAACACTCATGGCGGAAGGGGTGGGATTTGAACCCACGGAGGCTTGCACCTCGCACGCTTTCGAGGCGTGTCCCTTTGGCCGCTCGGGCACCCTTCCGGGTTCGAGGCTAGCGTGCTTTCTCAGCCGTAACGACGGGGTTTGATTTGGGGCCGATCCTCAAGTTTCAGTGAATTCGACCGATAGAAACTCAAGGAAATTATGACCACGCTGGAGCGACCACTCCACAGCGACGGCGGAGCGACGAAGGAGGGAATATGACGGTCGACGCAGTCACGCGCACCGAGCACGTGTTCAAACTCCTCGTCACCGGGCCGTTTGCGGCCGGGAAGACTTCGCTGATCCAGGCCGTATCGCAGACTCCGGTTGTTGACACTGATGTCGATACAAGCGGCGACGAGGCGGCGATCAAACAGCGCACAACCGTGGCGATGGATTTCGGCTCGTACACGATCGATGACGGTGATGTTCGACTGCTGCTGTTCGGTACGCCTGGGCAGCGTCGATTTTGGTTTATGACTGAGGTCATGAAGGGCGATGTCGACGCCGTGATCTACGTCATCGACGCCTCCGCTACCGAGACGCACGCCGATGCCGGTGACGCCATGAGGACGTTGCTTCAAGATCTGCGGGTGCCGCTGGTCGTTGCCGTCAACCGTTGCGACGATCACGGCACGGCAGAACTCCTGGCCCGCCAGTTGGGTGCGCTTGCCAGTGAGGCAGTCGTCGGCTGCCAACTGATTCACCATGAGTCCGGGCGCGAAGTCGTGATTGAAGCCTTACTCGCCGTGCTTGATCGGATGGAGCGAGGTGCTCTCGATGACCGGGGCGCGCTTGAACGCGTGATCGCTCTGGCAGGTGCGGCGTGACGCTCGAACGCGATGCCATCACGGCTGATCTGTTCGGATTGGCTGCGACCTTTCCGCGGCCCGGCTGGGTCGTGCTCGATGCGGCCAGGGATCATCGATTCACTGGCGAACTCGTCTTTGACACGACACCAGAAGTGCGGGTCTACATGGACCGCGGTCAGATATATCTTGCCGAACGGGCGGGAGATGCATCGATTGGTGCTCGGCTCGTCGATGCCGAAGCGCTGACCGCGACCCAACTCGATCACGGGTCGATCCGGATTGGTGCGGGTGAACACATCGGCCGCCTGTTTGAACGTGCCCCGTCGGTGAATCGGCACGTGGTACTGGTCACGCTGGAAATGCTGACTGAAGAGTGTCTCGGATGGCTGGCGTCGCAACGGGTCAGTTCGGTGGAGGCCACGCCGTATCGGCATCACAGTTCCGGGTTGCATCAATGGGACAGGCCGTTTGGGGCGATCGACCTGACTCCCGGTGACCCCCTGCCGGCACCAGCTCCTACAGAGCAACCGATCGTGCTCCGTTCACCTGAGCGGCTGTTCTCGCCGGTCGACGGGTTCGACGCCGATGAGATGATTCAGTGGGACGAGCAATCGTGGCTTGACGAGCGCCTCCCGGAGCGCGGCGGGCAGACATCCCCTGACCCGTTCGCCAGCGATTGGATCGATCGTCTTCAGACCCATGGACTTCCGGAACCGGGTGCCGACCCGCTGGCATCGATTCCGGCCCAGATGCCGCACCTCTCCGTCGATCCGGTCGACCGGTTTGAAGTGGTCTGGCCGAGTGGTGAAATCGACGAGCAGTTCGGCGTCACCGATTCGATCGTCGATGACGTCACTGGTCATGTCCGTGATCAGGATCGTGGAGGTCCGACGGCACGGGTAGCGCGACCTTCCGACGAAATCACCACACCCGAAGAACCAGTGCAACTGGATTCAAGTGATGGTTTGGTGCTGGCCGTCCGGCGAGCGGTTGCCTCGGTCGAACTGGGATCGTTGGTCGCTCGCCGTCGTCTCGTTGAGGACCCGGCCAATGACCTGGCGAATGATCTGTTGAGTGACCTGGCGCAGCCCGTGCCACCTGGTCGAGTTGCTGTGCGTTCCGAGCACAGTGAATGGGCACCGTCACCCGTCACGCCCACGCGGTCAGTGTTCGAAACCGTGACGGCTTCGATAGCGGGTGGTCACACGGTTGAGGTTGTCGCTGCCTCAGGCGTTTCGACCACGAGTCTCGACGACTCCTCCGATCGAACCACAGCCCTCCGCCGCCTGATCGGCACCCTCCGCCGCCGCTAGAACAAGCGTTCATGTCGCGACAGACATGGCATGCAGGGTTTGGGCGCGACTTGAACGGCGGGTTTGGCTATCTCTGGCGGCGCTTGGCCGAAAAGAAATCCACCAGGAGGCGTCCGCATTCCTCGGCCAGTACGCCGGTCGTTCTCGGAACTCGGTGATTGAGTACGTCGGTGTCGATGAGATCGAAACAGCTGCCCGCCGCTCCAGCTTTTGGATCGGCCGCTCCGTAGACGAGATGCCCAAGTCGGCTGTTGACGAGTGCGCCGGCGCACATCACGCACGGTTCGAGGGTGACGACCAGCGTGCAGTCATCGAGTCGCCAGTGGCCGACTGCCGCTGCGGCGTCACGAAGTGCGAGAACTTCGGCGTGTGCGGTCGGATCGCCGGTCAACTCGCGTTCGTTGTGTCGAGCGGCGATGATCTCGCCGCCTCGAATCACCACGGCCCCGACCGGAACGTCGTTATGGGCCAGGGCGGCGCGAGCCTCGACGAGCGCGGCTCGCATCGCCTGCTCTATCACGATCACGTTCGGGTCGAACTCCAGCGCCTCGGCTGACATGGCGGAGGAGGTGGGATTTGAACCCACGGAAGGTTGCCCTTCACACGCTTTCCAAGCGTGCCGATTCGGCCGCTCTCGCACTCCTCCCGGTTTGCGCTCGACACGCTATCCGGCCGGTAACCTTGAGCCACTCGCCTTGTTCCCGGTGAGTGAGGTGACGGTCGGGTCCTGTGCAATGGACGCCCGTGAACCAGGTCAGACCAGGAATGGAGCAGCCTTCATCGGCATCGTCTGTGTGCCGCAGATCGCCTGGCCGCCACCTCAGTCACCGGGAACAGGTACGGTTCCGGCTGTGCAGGTGCATCTGGTCGATGGTACGTACGAGCTGTTCAGGCAGCATTTCGGGAGCGCCAACCGGCACCGCGAGTCCGATCGTGAAGCTGGTCCGTATGACGCCACGATTGGTGTGCTCACGTCGACATTGCAGTTGATCGAAGACGGTGCGACACACATTGGGGTGGCCAGCGACCACGTGATCGAGAGTTTCCGCAACGAGTTGTGGGCCGGGTACAAGACGAGTGAGGGGATGCTGCCTGAGCTGCTGCATCAGATCCCGATCATGGAGGATGCGTTGACGGCGATGGGTGTCACCACCTGGGCGATGGTTGAGTGGGAGGCCGACGATGCGTTGGCTGCGGCGGCTGCGGTTGCCGAGCGCGACGAACGTGTCGAGCAGGTGCTAATCGTCACCCCTGACAAGGATCTCGGTCAGTGCGTCGTCGGCAAGCGGGTGGTGCAGTACGACCGCCGTAAGCGGGAGATCATCGACGAGGATGGCGTGCGTGAGAAGTTTGGCGTCGGCCCGGAATCAATCCCTGACTATCTCGGTCTGGTTGGCGACGCCGCCGATGGCTTTCCCGGCCTTCCGGGCTGGGGTGCCAAGTCGGCGTCGCTGGTGCTCGGCCGGTACGGCCACCTTGAGAACATCCCGGCGCAGGCCAGTTTGTGGGACGTCGATGGCTTGCGCGGGGCCGCCAAGCTGTCGGCCACCCTGCGGGAGAACATGGAACTCGCCGTGCTATTTCGGATCGTCGCTACCGTTGACCGAGACGTCCCCGTCGGAACCGTCGACGATTGGCGCTGGCAAGGCCCAACCGACCGCTTCCCACAAGTCTGCGAAAAGCTCGGCGTCCCAGCCCTCGCCACCCGCACAACCCGCCTTCATGTCGCGATGGACACGGCATACGGGGGTTGAGCGCGACTTGAACGGGTTATTGGGCGGGGGCCTTCGTGCGTTCGCGGCGGAGGGCGAGTTCGACGAGCGAGATCAGGCCGTTTTTGACGTCGCCGCGGTGGCGGGCGTCGCAGTACAACATCGGTACGTGAGCGGGGACCTGGACCGCTTCGCGCACAGCCTCGATGGAGTGTGTGCGCTTCCCATCAAATGGGTTGACGGCCAGTACGAACGGCATGCTGCGGGCCTCGAAGTAGTCGATCGCTGGGAAGCAGTCACCGAGTCGGCGGGTGTCAGCCAAGATGACCGCACCGATCGCTCCACGTGACAGTTCGTTCCACATGAAGTGGAAGCGTTCCTGGCCGGGCGTGCCGAACAG
>JANOTN010000050.1:0-2572 GCA_031416375.1 Ilumatobacteraceae bacterium | reverse complement strand
GACCAAGGTGAGTCGGCGACCGAGATGTGCGATCTCGCGTTGCAGCGGGGTGGGTGGTGATTCGGCGGCGTTGAGCATCGTTGCCAGCCGACCGATCTCGGTCCCCTCGCCCGTGCCGGTGACAACGAGTTCGCCGCGACCACGGGTGAGTGTCGTGTTCATGAAACCCATGCCGCGCCGGTCGGCCAACGCTACGGGCTCGTCGAGCATCGCCACGTCGTCTTTGGTGACCGGCAGAGATTCGCCCGTGAACGCGGATTCATCAACCTGCAGATCGACCGTCACGAACCATCGGCCGTCAGCGGGCACCCGGTCGCCGGCGTCGACCACTACGACATCACCCGGCACCAACTCCTCGGCGTTGACCTCGATGATGACACCACCGCGACGCACGCGGGCCCGAGTCACAAACATCCGCTCCAGCGCAGCCAGACTCGATTCGGCCCGGTGTTCCTGCACGAACCCGAGCACGGCGTTGAACAGAACAACCACGCTGATGACGATGACGTCCTTGACATCGCCGACGATCGCGGCGAGAACCGCGGCGCCGACGAGGACCGCCACAAGAAAGCTGCGGAACTGTTCGATGAACGCCCGAAACGACGATCGTTTCTTGCCTCGCGGCAGCCGGTTCGGGCCGTGAGCATCCAGGCGGGCCACGGCCTCCGACACCGGCAGGCCGACGAGCGGATCCAGCCCGAGCTGCGCCGCGACGTCAACTGAGGTCATGCGATGCCAACCGTCGAACCCGACATCTGACGCATCCAGTTGACTACTCATCGTCGTAGTCTCGTCCCTTCGCTGTCGGAAACAACCACACAACTACCGCTGTTCACCCCGGTTCTCGTAGAGGCGGGAGGTCCGGATGCAGGATGCTCGGCGGCGGCGAGGACTTCCGACACTGGCGATCCATGACATCACCGGCAAAGATAGCTGCATGTATCCACGGCCGCTGTCCACGTTCTGCCCGTGGGCGGCCGAGTCGGTAGTGGCCGGTTCGCGTCGGCCATGTGACCGTGCCCGGTGATCGCTGGTGGAGATACATGAGACCCAACTGCCCGGTGTCGGGGTTCGTTACGAGTTCGTCACCGCGGCCGGCGACCGGTTGGGGGTGTTGATCCACCGGCTCGGTCAACGTCACCTGCTCGTGTACAGCCAAGACGACCCCGACGCCTGCATGATCACGGCACGCCTCGAACTCGACGAGGCTCGCACGTTGGCCGAGTTGTTCGGCGCTGCGACCGTGAGCGAGCAGGTCACCGCGATGCAACAACAGATCGCGGGGCTCACCATCGACTGGCTAGCCGTCGATCCCGCATCACCATTGGTCGGAACAAGCTTGCGCGAGGCGGCCATCCATACCCGGACCGGGGTATCGGTGGTCGGGGTGGTTCGAGGCGACCAGGCGTTCCCGGCACCGACAGCCGAGTTTTCCTTCGAGGCCGGCGACATCGCCGTGTCGGTCGGCACCACCGAAGGCATCGCGCAGCTGACGGCGTTGGTTCGCCCCGCCCGCTGAGCTCCAACGATGACCGCCTCGATGTTTCAGGCCGGCGCACTGATCGAACTCGGCGTGGTGGTCCTCGGCCTGGCAGGGGTGGCCCGGGTCGCTCACCGTTTCTCGTTCAGTCCGGTACCCGCCTACCTGCTCGCCGGTCTCGCTGTCGGCAGTGACGGGTTCGTACGTCTCGACCTCAGCGAGGATTTCGTCGCCTTCGGTGCGGAGATCGGCGTTGTCCTGCTGCTGCTGGCGTTAGGTCTGCAGTACACCGCCGACGACCTGCGTGTCGGGCTGCGCGACAACCTTGCTGCCGGCGTGGTGGACGCGGTTGCGAACTTCCTGCCCGGCTTCGCCGCCGGGCTGTTGTTGGGTTGGGACGTACGTACCGCGTTGGTACTCGGCGGTGTCACCTACATCTCGTCGTCAGGGATCATCGCCAAATCCCTCGCCGACCTCGGGCGACTCGGCAACCGCGAGTCGAGCACGGTGCTGTCAATCCTTGTGTTGGAAGACCTGGCGATGGCCGCCTACCTGCCGATCATGGCCGCGCTCCTCGCCGGCGCATCAGCGGTCGCCACCGGAGTGTCACTGACCCTGGCCGCCGTGACCGTGGCGTTGGTGTTTTTCGTCGCGTTCCGGCACGGACCGCGGGTCAACCGGGCGGTGAGGAGCGAATCCGACGAAGTTCTGCTGCTCACCGTGTTCGGGTTCACGCTGCTCGTCGCCGGGTTGGCACAACAGGCCCAGGTCTCGGCCGGGGTCGGTGCGTTCCTCGTCGGCTTGGCGTTGTCGGGGCCCGTCGCCACCCGCGCCACACAACTCACCGGGCCGCTGCGTGACCTGTTCGCGGCGACGTTCTTCTTCTTCTTCGGGTTGCAGATCGACGCCGGCGACCTACCGGGCGTGTTGCCCATCGCTGCGGTGCTGGCAGTGTTGACGGCGGGGACCAAGGTCGCTACCGGCTGGTGGGCGGCGCGACGAGGCGGGATCAGTGCTCGTGGCCGTGTCCGGGCCGGGTTGGCGCTGGTGGCCCGGGGCGAGTTCTCGGTGGTGATCGCCGAACTCGGCATC
>JANOTN010000049.1:0-3785 GCA_031416375.1 Ilumatobacteraceae bacterium | reverse complement strand
GGCTGTTCAGCGCGCGGGATAGCGCTCGGAGCGAGCGCCGCCGCGACGAGCACGGGAGCTGCGTTGGTGTGTACCGAAGCGTTGCACCTAATGCGGGCCGGGAAGATGAGTGTGCCGCCATCCGTGAAGAGACCCGCATCGCCGCTGGAATGGTGATCGCTGTTGGTGTGGCGCTAGTCGACCCGTGCGTGGGACGAGTGGGGTCGTTCGACGACTGCGGGCGAACTGGTTCAACCGTCACGTTCGGATCGACAAGGCCGTTGCAACTCCGATCCGCATCAGAAGCTTCGATTGCACCAACACCCCGACGCCACCCGGCTCGTTGCCGGTATGCGTCGGCCAGCGATGCTGGCAGCCGGTTCACCCAGCTCAAAGCGGTCATCAAAACCGCCCCCGACGATCTCCGATCCGAACTCCGCGATCTCGACGGCGCCACGTTGATCACTCGTTGCGCCGGTCTGCGCAGCGCCCGCGGGCCCGCGCCGACGCCGTCACCGTTCGCGAAACGTGCGCCGCGACCCGGCCGCCTCGACGACGTCACCGCCGCCACGAAACGAACTCTGGCCAACCTTGCGCGTCGCGTTCACCAGCTCAGCGATGACATCAACGATCTCGACGACGATCTCGACCCGCTCGTGCCAGAGACCGCGCCCACGCTCATGGCGATGTTCGGTGTTGGCACCGATGTCGCCGGCCAACTCCTCGCGACCGTCGGCGACAACCCCGACCGACTCCGCAGCTCGGCCGCGTTCGCGCATCTCTGCGGCGCCGCACCGATCCCGGCGTCATCGGGCAAAACGAATCGCCACCGCCTCAACCGTGGCGGCGACCGCAACGCCAACTGCGCGCTCTACCGAATCGCGATGAGCCGACTCCGCTACGACCCACGCACCCAGCTCTACCGCGACCGACTCATCGCCACCGGCAAAACCAAGAAAGACGCCATGCGCATTCTCAAACGCGCCATCGCCCGCGAGGTCTACCAAGCCATCAAGACCGACCTCATCACCACCGAAACTGGGACTTGACATCCATAGGAGCATCCCCCCCGACGCGGCCAGGGCAGCACTGGCGCACAGAGCGAGGGGCACCGAGACCGAAACACCGGCCGCGGATCGCCCGATCGCTCCGACGATCAGCCAGCCCGGTCCCCGATCAGCCTTCAGCCAGCGAATTTCCGCATCCTGCTAACCGACCAGGCATTCACTCCCGCGGGTGAGCGTAATCTCGTGGACCGAGTGTCCCCAATCGCCGGTTATACGGGTGATCCCGTGGATCACCCGTATAACAGCGGTTCCGCAGCCGTTGTTATGCGCTCTCTGGCGCCGCGAGCCAGGTAGCACCGAGCGGCAGATCGGCGCTCGAGTTCGTGTAGGCCTGCAGCCCACGGCGCCCATCGAGGGTCGCCGCATCCGTCGGGTCGAACCTTCCAGAGCGACCAATCCTCGCCCTCGCGTCGCCTCAGTCGGAGGTGGTGTCGATTAGAGCGCGAGCGACTCTGGTCTCGAGTTCGGTGGGGTACCGCTGCACACCGGCGGACAGGCCAGCGATTCGGCCCTGGAGGATCGCCTCGAGACCGAGCAGCATGATCGCCGAGAAGGGATCGAAGAGCTGCGGAGCGCCACTGCCCAGACCGGCCGCCAGGTTCACGAGGCTGCCCCGATTGAGCAGATACACGCGTCGGCCGTTCACCTCATACCGTTCGAGATGTCGACGCAGGTCGGTGTGGGGGTGCTGATTCAGCCAGTCGACGTCGATCTCACGATGGCTGTGACCGACGTTCATGAGGATCGCGCCGTCGGCGAGGCGCTCGATCTGTGCCGCTCCGACCACGCCATCGAAACCGGTCGCGGTGACAATCACGCTCGCTCTCCGAACGGCATCATCGAAGTCGGCGACGCGGCAGCCGTGGTGCTGCGCCTGGACCAACCGAACCGGGTCGAGGTCGACAACCGTGACGTTGGCGCCCAGATCGCGGGCGCGCTGCGAAACGCCCTGACCGACAGGGCCGAACCCGACCACGACGACCTCGCGGCCGTACAGCGACAGATTTGTGATCGCCGTGAACGCCGGCCACGTCTCGGCGCCGACGTGATGACGATTGTGAATGAGATCCTTGAGCGCGATCCCGTTCCAGTCCAAGACCGGGAAGGGGATATCGACGCCGGCCAAGCGGTGCAACCCGGTCGTGGTGGCCTCAAGCGCACCGGCGGGCCGGTAGCCCGCCGCTGCCGTCGCCACGATCAGCTCACCGCCCATGTCGCACAGCGCGTCGGCTGGTTCGCTCACCAGCCACGCCAGCGCGTCGGCGAGCTCAACGGCAGACATGCCAGCGTGGCCACGGATCTCCACGCCCATCGAGGCGAGATGCGTCGCGGTGCGGTCGTCGGTGCTATCCGGGTTGCATGCCGCCATTCGGACTCTGGCCCCGGCTTCGACGAGCGGGCCGACGATGCCGATGGTGTCAGGCACGATGTGCTGATGACAGGACACGGTGCTGCCCGACAGGTCCGAGGCCGCGACCTCCCTGCCGAACGCTGTGGTGATCGGGCTCGTCCACGCGATCCATTCAAGCTCCGCGATGTCCACGACTCCAGTACATCACAGGAGCACCGATCATGTCGCCAAGGGACTCACTTCAGCCGAGGCTGTGGTCGAGAAAGCACACGAGACGCGCCTCCCACTCGGCGGGATGGACGTCGTAGGCGGTCGTGTGCCCAGCATCGCGTGCGATCCAGTTTTTGGACGCTGCCTGGCGAGGCTGATTGGAACGCGTGGGCGGCGATCTCGGCGGGCTGCGATCCGCCTGCGATGATCATGATCGGTGGTGGACTCGCTACGACGATCGATCGGCGGAGCGGCGGCGGGCGGCAACTGTCCTTACCGCCGGATCCGGGGCACCGCCAGTAGCGCCGAATGCCCTGGGCGCATAACGCAAGCCGCCGACGCGCTCAGATCATCTGATCTGAGCGCGTCCCCTACCGCCGGTTATGCGATGAGCGCCGGGGATGCTGACAGTCGGAGTCCACCACGCTGAGCGTTCAGCATTGCGAAGGATCCGTTGGCAGCCAGTGGGCAGCCAGTTTCTTGTGACCACGAAGACCGGCAGGTGACGAGTTCAGCACCAGGTTTGGAACACGATTCGTCGGATGCCGTGCTGACACGCCAAGTCAGGGCTACAGCAGGCCGCAATCCCATCTTCGTATTCATCCCGTCGCATCGCATCGTCGGCCGCCCTGGGAATTCACTGGATACGCAGGGCTTCTTCGCCGAGCGTGCACTCCTTGACCTGGAAACAATCGACGGAGCGCAGAATACTCACAGCGGCGCGTGTAGAAGGTTCTTGACCGCTCAAGAACGGCACAGCATTGCAGCGGGACACGCATGCGCAAGCCGAAGCGAGCAGTCGGTTAATGCCCGACAACACCCCACCGAATCACGACGTTCGGACGAATCCCACCGACAGTTCGCCCCAATTGCAGTGCCCTATATCGCTCATGATGCCGGGTATCTAAGGTGCTCCTGAACGCCGAGGCAGAGGCGAGCGCCGCACGGCCGGGCTCCTCGTAGCTTTCGGCATTGTTGGCATAGGTCCGCGAGGACCCGCCGCCGTTCGAGGCACAAACTGCATGTCAACGCGTCGCCGCGGCTGACGTGTTGAGGGAGCGGAGCAGCTGAGTCGTCTGCGCCGACGGCGCACCACCATCGGCGGGGTCGAGATCGTTCATCAGGCAGACCAACTCGTCGTAGACGGAGCGAACCCCGGCTGTGTTGCCAGCGTGTGC
>JANOTN010000048.1:0-10240 GCA_031416375.1 Ilumatobacteraceae bacterium | reverse complement strand
CCGCGCCGACACGATTGGTGTGTTCCAGATCGAGTCGCGCGCCCAGATGGCGACGTTGCCGCGCCTCAAACCGCGCCGCTTCTACGACCTCGTCGTCGAAGTCGCGCTGATCAGACCTGGCCCGATTCAGGGCGGCTCGGTGCATCCATACATTCGTCGCCGAAACGGTCAGGAGCCGGTCACTTACCTTCACCCGCTGCTCGAGAACGCGCTCGGCAAAACGCTCGGGGTGCCGTTGTTCCAGGAACAACTGATGCAGATGGCGATCGACGTCGCAGGGTTCAGCCCCTCGGAGTCCGACGAGCTGCGTCAGGCGATGGGGTCGAAGCGTTCGGCGGCGCGGATGGAGAGCCTCAAGGAGCGGCTATTTGCAGGCATGGCCGAGCGTGGGATCACCGGTGAGATCGCCGACGAGATCTTCATGAAGATGAAGGCGTTCGCCAACTACGGCTTTCCCGAGTCGCACTCGGTGTCGTTTGCCTATCTCGTGTATTCATCGTCGTGGATCAAGTACCACGAACCGGCTGCGTTCTGCGCTGCCCTGATCAATGCGCAACCGATGGGCTTCTGGTCGCCGCACACGTTGGTGCAAGACGCTCGACGGCATGGGGTGACCGTGCGCACACCTGATCTGAACGCCTCACTCGCCGGGGCGACATTGGAGGACGGCGGTGCCTCGGTGCGGCTCGGCATCTCGTCGGTGCGTGGCGTCGGATCTGAACTGGCTGAGCAGGTCGAGGCCGAGCGGAACGAGCACGGTCCGTATGCAACACCGGAGGATCTCGTGCGTCGCGTGCCTACGTTGACGCTCGCCCATCTGGAGACGATGGCGACCGCGGGTGTGTTCGGAGAGTGCTTCGGACTCGACCGTCGTGAGGCGCTGTGGACTGTCGGGGCAGTGTCGCAGTCGCGCCCGGGTCACCTGCCCGGCATCGTGACGGGGGAGCGGCCACCGACGTTGCCGGGGATGACGCCCGTTGAAGAATCGGTCGCCGACCTGTGGTCGATGGGGGTGTCGCCAGAGGGCCACCCGACTCAGTTCCTACGGGGCGAGTTGACCAAACTCGGTGTCGTCACTTCGGCCGGGTTGTGGGATCGAGAACCTGGCACTCGAGTGTCGATCGCCGGGGTAGTCACCCATCGTCAACGGCCGATGACCGCTCAGGGTGTCACGTTCCTCAACCTGGAGGATGAAACCGGCTTGATCAATGTGGTGGTGTCGAAGGGCTGTTGGGCAAGGTTCCGATCGGTCGCCCGCAGTGCCCCGGCGATGATGATCCGCGGTCGCCTCGAACGATCGGAAGGCGTGATCAACATCGTCGCCGAACACCTCGCACCACTTCCACTTGCAGCAACGACCACCAGCCGCGACTTTCGATGAGCCGAGTCAAGTAACCTTGGGGCCGTGGCCGTTGGAACGCTGGAGAGCTACAACCTTGTCGACCTAGAGCAGTTGCAGCGCGAGCATCCAGAGTTCGGTCGGATCGAGATCATCAATGGCAGCCTGATCGCTGGAGGAGTCGACGTGACCGGAGATCGTCATCAGTCGGTTGTGCAGGCGCTGTTCCTCTTGTTGATCAAGGATTGTCCCGCCGATCAGATCATTCGACTCGACACCTACTGGTTCGGCCAACAGAATCGCCTCAGGCCCGACCTGGCAGTGTGGCGTGTGGCTGACCGCCCCGCCGATGGCGGTGCCTTCATCGTTCCCCCGCTGGCAGTGATCGAGGTGCTCTCGACCGACGCAGACCACGATCTCGTCCGCAAGGCCGAGATCTATCGAACCGACGGCGTCGAGGCCTGGTACATCGACCCACTCAGTCGAAACGGCTGGTGGCTGACCGACGGTGCGAGCGTGTACCACGACGGAAGTAGCGCGACGATCGAAATGCCAGCACGCCCAACGCTGACCATCTCGCGAGACATACTGACCGCATAAGTCGGTCAATAATCAGGGGCTGGCTGCTCCGCGGAGCAAACGTTGTAGACCGACGCCGACCTCGCGACCAACGACTTGGAGTTGTTCCAGGTCGGCGGTCGGTTCAGTCAGGATCGTCAGCGCGGCGGCTCCGGCGATGCCGAAGACCAGCACCTGGCCGTCGTTGGAGCGATGAATGCTGACATTCGCCAGATGCGAACCGGTGAGCTGGACGAGCCGATTCGCCAACCCAAGGGTGGCTGCCGACATCGCTGCCAGGGCCGACGCGTCGATCTCGGTCGAATCGGGAAGTCGTGACATGAGCGCCAATCCGTCGGCGCTGCTGACCTGTGCACCAATCACGCCTGGTACTCGATCAACCAGGTGATCGACGAGGTTACGCATCGACTCTTCGACGTCTGGCATGTCCGCGACTGTAGCCAGCCGGTCAGACCCCGGTCTCGATAGGTGTCGACGACGGTCCGTCGCGAAGCAGCGTTCTAGTGAGCTGCGCCAAGTTGCGAGGCGCGAACAGCGTGGCTTCGGGTGCTTGTTCGATCTCGGTGAGTGACCACCATCGCATCTCGTGGACCAACTCGGCGCGTAGCCGATCCCAGCCGATCGCCGGGACAGGCTCGAACCGTTCGATCCGAACGAGGTGGACGTGATCACGCTGTCCGTCGTGTCCGGTGTTCATCGGGATGATGTGCAACCGGGTCCAGATGTGTGGGCCGATCTCTGGGTCGTCGAGGCCGAGTTCCTCGTGTAACTCCCGTCTCAATCCATGGGTCGGGTCCTCATCCGGTTCGAGTCCGCCACCTGGAAGCGCCCACACAGTCGCCGTCGGGAACTCGAACCGCACAAGCAGCAGGTGATCGTGTTCGTCGAGCAATAGGGCGCGAACGGCTTGCCGGATACTGAGTGCCATGACCGGTGCGTTCAATCGCCGGGAGAATCACGCAAGCCGTCGTTGAAGATCTTGAACATCTCATAGATCTCCTTGCATTTCTGACAGACCGGCAGTTGCTTCGGATCACGAGCCGGCACCCAGACATGCCCGCAGAGTGCTTCGATCGGAGAGCCATAGATGCGGGCCTCAAGCACCTTTGCCGCCGCCGATTCGCCTGGCTCAACCTTGACGATGTGGGCGACAAGCGGCTCATCAGTTTCGGTGTCCTCATCGATATTCGGAATCGTTTCGGCTGGCATCGTCTGCAGGTCCGACATGCCCGCAAGTCTGCCACCAGCGCACGTCGATCGGTAACCTGCTGCGATGGCTGACCTAGTTCGGTATAACGACGTTGCCGAGGCCGTCGCTGAGACTGGGATGATCGCCCGCGGCGGGTTCGCCACCGACGGGGTCGACCGAATCAACGGTGTCGAGGCAGCATGTGTCGTGATCATCGGAAACATCGGTGGCACGATCTGGCCGCGGTTCGAACGAGAACGAACGGCTGGTCCTGATCCGCTTGATCGCTGGACACGCTCGCTGCTACGACCGATAGCGGCGCAGTTCGGGGCGAGATTCGTCCACCCCAGCGATCAGCCGTTTCAGCCGTTTCAACGTTGGGCACAGCGCGCCGACGATGTGTGGCAGTCACCGATCGGGATCATGATCCATTCGACGTTCGGACTCTGGCATGCCTATCGCGGTGCGTTGCTGTTTTCGGGAATCCTCGACGGCATGCCGATGGTCGGGGAACAGGAGTCGCCGTGCCTGACCTGCTCAGACCAGCCGTGCTTGAGTACCTGCCCGGTCGACGCCTTCACGGTGGAGGGTTACAACTCGCACGCCTGCCGGGATCATGTGCTGTCGGGCTCGGAACCGACCTGTCTGTCTGCGGGATGTGCGGCGCGACTCGCCTGTCCGGTGGGTCATGACTATCGCTATGGACCCGATCAGATGCGGTTTCACATGGCGGCGTTCGCAGGGATCGAGGATGCAGTGCGAGTCGAGAAGTCGTGACGAGTAGTCGGTTCTCGTTTGATGGGACCGTGTGGGAGCACGTCGGGGCGAGTGCGTGGTTCTTTATCAGCTTGCCGGAGCGGATCACGGATGACATCGACGAGATGTTCGGGCACCGGGCGGCCGGATTCGGCTCGTTGCGGGTTGAGGTCATGATCGGTGACACGACCTGGAAGACGTCGGTCTTTCCTGACACCAAGCGCGGCACGTTCGTGCTGCCGATCAAGAAGGCGGTCCGCGTCGCCGAGGGGCTCGCCGACGGCAGTGTGGCGAGAGTCAGGCTTGAGGTGCTAGCCGAGTAGATCCCGGGCGATCCCGATCCAGAACTCGGTTGACAAGGCCAAGGTTTCGACATCGACCCGTTCGTTGTGGCCATGGAATCTGGCTCCAAACGTTTCGCGTGTCATGTTGGGTGAAAACAACCCGGCCCCATAGGCGACCCGCCCGCGGTCGCGGTAGAAACGGGCATCGGTTCCGCCGACGATCAAGCCCGGAACGATATGAGCGCCGGGGTAGGCGACCTGAGTGTTCTTGACGACTGAATCCCAGAGGGGATTCCCCATTGGCGACTGCGTGGATTCCGCTTCTTGCAGCACGACGATTTCGACGTGAGGAGCGAGGTCGCCGAGTGCGTCGGCGAGCAGTGCATCGACGTCGGCGCGGGTGGTGCCGGGGACGGTTCTGATATCGACATCGATGTCGACCGTGTCGGGAATCACGTTGGTCTTTTGGCCGCCGTGGGCGACGTTGGGCGAGATCGTGGTGTGGGTGAGGGCGTGACACGAACGGGCGAGTGGCACCGGCAGGCTGGCGATCGTGTCGTACACGCTTGCCGGATCAAGCAGCGCTGTTTGAAGTTCAGCGGGGAGGCCCATCGCCAGCACCTGGGCGCGCCAGGTGTCACTGATCAGCGAGGAGGTTCGATACTCGGCGAGCCGACGGACGATCTCGGCCGCTTTCACGAGGGCGTTGTCAGAACCAAACGGCATCGAGCCATGGCCTGGGGTGCCGCGCACCGTGAGCTTGCGCCACGACAGGCCCTTCTCGCCGATATTGACCGTCACGTGCCGATCACCGTGCGGGTCGACGTGTGACCAGCCGCCCAGTTCGGTCAATACGTAATCGGCGTCGACCGCCTCGGGATGATGATCGAACATCCACTCGGCTCCCCAAACCCCACCGGCCTCTTCGTCGGCGACTCCGAAATAGATCAGATCGCCCTTCGGCCGAAAGCCGGTACGGGCGAGGTGACGAAAGGCGACCGCCATCGATGACGTCAGGTTGAGCATGTCAATCGCTCCGCGACCCCACACCTCCCCGTCGATCAGTTCGCCACCGAATGGGTCATGGTCCCACCCGTCTGGGCTGACCGGAACGACATCGGTGTGCCCCATCAAACAGAGCGACGGCGCCTGCGGGTCTGACCCCTCGATCCGTGCGACGATGGAACCCCGACCCGGGAGCGACTCGAACCGTTGTGTGTCGAGCCCTGCGCCCTCCAAAAACCCCTGGAGCAGATCGGCGCTGCGCGTCTCGTCACCCGAATCCGGAGTGCCATCGTTCACGCAAGCGTTGCGAATCAACGCCTGCAACAGTTCGGTTGTCGCCCCGGTCAACGCGGCATCAGGCATTGACCTACCATAGACCGATGAGTTGGGCCTACACTCATGGCGTGGTACTTGCTCCGAACAGCGTGATTGCGACTGTGGCAATAGCTGTGGTTGCTGTGCTGATCGGTGGGCGTCGCCAGGAACCGAAGCCGATCAAGGTGCCGGTTCGGCGTCGTGTTCGTGTGATTCGCCGCCACTGAGTCCTTCGATGGTAAGCCCAGCCAGTTCTGCGGCAATATTCGCTCGCGCTCGACGCTCCCAGGTTGCGAGGCCCAGCGCTGGGTCGTAAATGTGGCCACGAGCGGTGAAGGCTCGTAGGACTCCGGCACGACCGGTGCGCCAGTCGTCGTCAGTCACAGAGGAATACTCTTGCCGAACGCCGCGGATGTAGTCCGCGTACGCGGACGGGCCGACTGCAAGCACGGCGAGATCCGCGGCGAGCAGCACTGACGTGTCGAGGTCGGTTGATGAGTGCATGGCCGTCGCCTCGATCGCTGTTGCCTTGATCAGGGCTGCGACTCGGTGGATCCGATCTGACTCCCAGCCGAGTTCCGCCAGTGCGTTGGTCGCCAATCTGGCGCTGGCTGATTCGTTGTCGCGCCGGGTGGGTTGATAGATCGCGTCATGAAAGAACGCCGCAGCCACGATCGCGCCGACATCGTGAACGTGGTGTTGCTCGACCAGTTTCAGGACGTGACGTACTACCCAACGAACGTGACGAACCCCGTGATAGTGGCGGTGTGCCTCATGGTGGAGACCGAGCACGCTGTCGAACCAGCGTCGGCCAGCGGCCGACGACGACATGTGTTGTTGCCACGCAATGCCGAGTTCGAGATCGTCGCCACTCACCGGTCCAGTGTGCCAGTCTCAGGACGTGACGATTCTGATGGACGAGGCGCGCTGGTGGCACCGGGGCATGCGCTGGTGCCACCTTGTCAGTGACGAGTCGCTGGATGAATTGCACGAGTTTGCCCAAGTCAACGGGATTCCGCGGCGCGGATTCCAAGGCGATCACTACGACATTCCCGAAGAGTTTCGAGATGACCTGATCGAAGCCGGGGCGACTGTGGTCGAC
This sequence comes from Ilumatobacteraceae bacterium, assembly GCA_031416375.1. Lineage (GTDB taxonomy): Bacteria > Actinomycetota > Acidimicrobiia > Acidimicrobiales > Ilumatobacteraceae > Ilumatobacter. The sequence goes on along the minus strand of JANOTN010000048.1, from coordinate 3,671 downwards.
AGCCGAGTGCTACTGCACAGACTAAAAGTGGCGGGCTTGCGCCTTTCGCCGGCCGACCGACGGCGACAGGTCACCAGCGCGGAGCCTCGCCGAACGCATCACGTGGACAGCTGATCTCACGTCCAATCACGAACCATTCGAGCAGTTCGACTCCGGCGGCGTCAGCGAGGTCACTCATCTCGAGCCACCGATCGACATCTCCATCGTTCATCTCGCCGCCTGGTCGGACGCTGCCGACGATGATTGCCCCAACCCTGCCATCGTGGGCCTTCGGGTTGCACAAACATTCGATCACGTCGATTACCGAGTCGGTTGACTCGGTGTCGCTGACGACCACGAAGGCGATCCCTCGCCGTTCGAAATCGAGATAGGCGACGACGGTTTCGAATCGCAGCGGCTGTGCCATCGCCATCGTGATGGCGGTCAGCGCCTTCTCGGTAGTGTCGATCGAATCGAGTCCCGCGCGGGGCAGCCGATGATGAGTAGGTGCGTGTTGCATATGGTCCTCTTGCCTGAGGGAACCGCCAAAGCGGTGTGGTGGCGTGAGGGGGAAGTCGGGCACAGCCCACCATAGAGAGGGGGTGTTACAGCGAGTACCGTGCGGGCATGGGCCCGATCACGATTTACCACAACCCGAATTGAAACTCGTCGACCAATGCCGTGAGCATTGCCGAAGAACTGGGTGTGGATGCAACCATCGTGAACTACCGCAAGGACCCTCCTGATGAGGCGACCTTGCGAGCGATCATCGCCAAGTTGGAGGACCCGGCGACGAACCTTGTCAGGCGCGACAGCCTGTGGGACAAGCTCGGTCTGACCGATGCTGATGTGGAGACGGTCGATCAGATCGTGGCGGTGTTGCTCAAGAACAAGATGATCTTGCAGCGTCCGCTGGTGGTCACTGCCAACAAGGCAATTATTGGCCGCCCGAAAGATCGAGTGCGTCAGCTGCTCGGCGGCTGAACCGGTCCGCTTACACGGGTTCGAAGACGAGCACGAACTCCAACAGTCCGTTGCCCTCGGTGGTGATGCCGCCGGTCGACGGATTGGCGATCTCGTAGTCGGCAAAGACGACCGGGATGTTGCCGAGCACGCCAATCTTGCCGTTGTCCTGCTTGGCGGTCAGTTCAAACGTGACGCTGTTGGTCACGCCTCGCAACGTCAAGTCGCCGGTAGCGACAGTGGTCACGGTGACATCTTGCGCTGACTCGACACCGAGTTCGAGCGACTCGGTTAACACGAATGTGGCGGTTGGAAACTCGTCGGTCGACATGATTCTGCCGTGGAACTGTCCGTCACGACGGCTCTCATCGCTGGTGATTGTCGTGACGTCGACCGTGAACTCCGCGGCGGTCAGCGTGGTGCCGTCGAGCGTCATCGTGCCGGTGATCTGATTTGTCCGGCCGACCGCTTCGGTGTCAACGCCAAACAGGACTTCCTTGATTCGATATCCGAGCTCTGAGGCATCGGTGACGGTCCAAGAGCTTCCAGGCCCCGCAGGTACTGGTTCAGTCACGGAAGGTACTGGTTCAGTCACGGAGGTTTCGGGCGTCGTTGATTCGGTTGACGGAGGTTCTGTCGGGGTCGGGTCCGCAGACGACGATTCGGCGTCGATCGACAGGGCGGCATCGAGGTCAGTTGTTCCAAGCTCGTCGGGGCTGTCGTTGATTACCTTGGCGTAGAGCAGGACAGCTCCGAAGAACAGTACAACGGCGGCGATCGCACCGAATACTGCTCGCTTGATCCAGCGCCGGTTACCTGGCGGTGCTGTAGTCGGCTCTGAACTGTTCATGGCTGCTTCTCACGATCGGTACAAGATGTCAGCCAACAGTACGTCGATGCGATCGGAACGGTTCGCGCAAACCGTATTATGGAAGCGTTTCCACGACAACAGTCACACGCTGCGTGGTTTCCAAAATGGTTCTAAAATTGATTCCAACACGCAAGACTTCGGAGGGCGATGGACCAGAAAGTCACGCTCGACGACGTCGCTCGCTTGAGCGGTGTATCGCGGTCCGCTGCCTCCCGAGCGATCAACAATCGGCCTGGCGTCCGCGACGACGTTCGCCAACGTGTCAGTCGGATCGCCGATGATATGGGGTTCCGGCCGAACCGTGCAGCCAAGAACCTGGCGTCAGGTTCGTCGTCGGTGATCGGGTTGGTGGTTCCTGCGGCCGATCTGCGTGTCGACCCTTACAGCGCGTCGATCACCCATGCGGTCGGGCGCGCTGCATCTGCCAGGGATCTCGGTCTGATGCTGCACTTGGCAGCCGACGAGCCGGGCGCAACCGTTGATCACATCCTTCGAGGCGGTTTGATCGATGGTCTGCTGATCAGCTCGGTCGCTGTTCGGATTCGATGGGTCGAGGAGATCTTCGACTCCTCGCTTCCGACCGTCCTCATCGGAACCCATGCAGTTCGCACCGGGCTACCGAGTGTCGATGTCGAAAATCTCGAATCGAGTGCTCGGGCGACGACGCACCTGTTCGAGCAGGGTTGTCGGCGCGTCGGGTGTATCACTGGCCCGCTCGACCGCGGCGACACACGGGTTCGCCTTACCGGATTCAGGCTCGCTCACGAACGCGCCGGTCGGCAGGTCGACGAGCAGTTGATTGTCAACGGTACCTTCGACCGATTCTCGGGTGCTCGTGCTGGTGCCCAGTTGAACAGTCTCGGTGTCGATGGAATTTTTTCGTGCAACGACGAAATGGCTGTCGGGGCAATGTGGATGTTCGCTCGAAGCGGGGTCGGCGTACCCGACGACGTGATGATCGTCGGATTTGACGGCTCGGCGATTGACGAGTTGATCGAGCCGTCGCTCTCGAGCATCGTCCAGCCGATCGACAAGATTGCGGCAGCGGCTGTCGACAAACTGATTGCATTGATGCGAGGCCATTCGGACACGACGTCGGTGGCGATCGTTCCGGAACTCGTGATCGCAGGATCGTCAAGCCGAACCACAGCACCGACCACAGCACCGACCACAGCACCGACCACAGCACCGACCACAGCACCGACCACAGCACCGACCAGCGGGTAGATCACACGAATCGTGATGTCGGCGGCCAGACTGTTGACATGACTGCAACCGTGTCGATTGCCCGCTCCGCGCCCCGCTCCGCCGACGCCGTCGGCCTGGCGGTGGGGTCGTCTGGGCCGGTGCCACGACCGCTCGGTCTCAGTCGTGCACGGCTTGAAGCACACGGGTTCAACGGCACGGTCGGGCAGACACTGGTACTCCCGACTCGTGACGGTGCAACCCTGATCGCTGTCGGTGTTGGTGACGACCCGACACCCAAGCACCTGCGTGATGCCTCTGCGGCATTCATCCGGGCGGCCGGCAAGAGGGCACATGTGGCGACCAACTTGGCTGACGTTGATGACGATGGCACCGCTGCTCAAGCAGTGGCTGAGGGTGCACTGCTGGCGACGTACCGCTACGTCGGACAGAAGAACGACAAATCGTCGGCCAGCACGCTCGACACATTGACGCTCGTCGTCGATGCCAACCGCGACAAGGCCGCCACCATGGGTGCTGAGCGGGCGGTGATCACCGCCGCCGCCGCCAATCTGGCCCGTGAGTTTGCCAACACTCCCCCGAGTCACCTGACCGCCCGAGGATTTGCCGACCAGGCGGCGGCGTTGGCTGCCGAGCATGGTCTCGGTGTCGA
>JANOTN010000047.1:0-2436 GCA_031416375.1 Ilumatobacteraceae bacterium | reverse complement strand
ACGAACCGGGCCCTGTGTATTTGCGGCTCGGCCGAGGTAACGATCCTGACGTTCATGGCCCCGAAGTCGTGTTACGGAGGGGCCGTTTCGTCTGCGTCCGCGACGGGGTCGACGTCACGGTGATCGCGACCGGGATCGGTGTCCAAGCAGCGCTCGGCGCCTCTCTGCGCCTGGAAGGTGAGGGGATCTCAGTTCGAGTGCTCGACGCGGTCTATTTGAAGCCGCTGGATCTCGAGTCGATCGAGGCCGCCGCCCGCCAGACGGGACGGATACTTGTCGTCGAGGAACACAACACGGTGGGCGGGCTCGGCACGGCCGTCGCCGAGGCAGTCGCCATGCTTGGCGTGCCCGCCCGGATCGGAAAGCTCGGCATCGACGACGAATACGTGCTGGTCGCGCCTCCGAGCCACCTGTATCGGCACTATGGGCTCACGACCGACGGCGTCGTCGAACGACTTCGCTCGTTACTCGAGCAATGATGGTTCTCGACGGTCCAGGCAATCGTCGATTCGACGGCCGCGTCGCGATTGTCACTGGGGCAGCCTCGGGTATCGGCGAGGCAACCGCGCGTCGCTTGGGCAGCGAAGGAGCCTCGCTGATACTTGCCGATATTGACGCGCAACGACTCGACACCGTTCTCACCGAATTGATCTCGCTTGGCGCTGCCGCAGTGGCGAAGTGCGTGGATGTGTCGATCGGCGATCATGTCAACGAGCTTGTTGCGTTCGCGGTGCAGTCATTCGGAAGACTTGACATCCTCATCAACAACGCCGGTATCAGCCTGTTCGGTCATGTGACCGAGATCACTCCAGAGCAATGGCATCGAGTCATGGCGGTCGACGTCGATTCCGTTTTCTTCGGTGCGCGAGCCGCGATCCCGCATCTGGTTGTTACGCAAGGGTGCATCGTCAACACCTGCTCGATCTCCGGGCTGTTCGGTGACTACGGCTTGGTCGCGTATAACACCGCCAAAGGTGCTGTCGCCAACCTCACCCGAAGCTTGGCGATCGATCATGCTCCCGATGGCATCCGTGTCAACTCCGTGTGCCCAGGTGGTGTAGCGACCCCCATGACTGCGGGCATTCTGAATCGATTCGGTGAGGAATACGAGCGGCTCATCCCTATGGGCCGACCGGCGCAGCCCGAGGAGATCGCCGCTGCGATTGCCTTTCTCGCATCTGATGATGCGTCGTACATCACCGGGCACAACCTTGTCGTCGACGGAGGCGTCACGGCAGCGACGGGTCAACCCAACTTCAACCGCCTCATCCGGGCAGCGCGTTCGTCGGCTGGCGACGAGTAACCACCACGCCGCTGGGACTCGCACGTTCGCTCATGTGCCCCCGGGCCGCTGACCGGAACGAACGGTGATCAGCAGCAGTTCGGTTCCGTTCTTCGTGGAGCTCGAATGCGGTGTTCCGGCTGGCCGGAACAGGTAGTCGCCCGCTTGATAGTCAGTGCCACCGCTACGGAACTCGCCGACGAGCACCAAGATGTGCTCGTCGGCATCGTCGTGATGATGGACCTGGTCGGCGCCTCCTGGGTCGAGTTTCCACATCGACACGGTGACGCCATCGCGTTCTTCGGAGAGACTCCTCCAACGCCAGGCATGAATTGCACGGTCGGACGTGACGTCCGGGTTTTCCCAGGGAAGTCCGCTGGTCCGCAGATGATGTGGGTCGGTCACTCGATCACCGCTGAGATGTGCATCGGTCGAGCGTTGACGTCAACTCGACAGCGACCCGACGGTGAAGCCTTCGTAGTCGTTCTCAACGAGTTGCTGCAGTCGATCGCAGTAGGCACCCATTCCGGCCATGTAGAACATCACTCCGACAGGCTTGCCTTCGACGTTGGCGCCATTGATCCATGAATCGATCTTGGTGAACAGCGTTCCGTGAGCGATCGTATTGCACTCGTCGACCCATGCGTCCTCAGCCTCCTTGGTGGCTTCGATGAATCCCGCACCGCTGGTCCTGACGCGTTCGATTGCACCGGCGATCCAGTCGACCTGCGTCTCGTGGGCCGGAGGTTGGTTGGTGAACGGTCCCATCGGTCCGAAGATCATGAACATGTTCGGATAGCCGGCATTCACGACGCCGAGGTGGCAACGTGGTCCGTCGACCCATTTATCGCGCAGTTGCTCACCGTTGCGACCCTGGATGTCGATCTTCACGTAGTTGCCCGTCACAGCGTCGAATCCGGTCGCGAACACGAGCACGTCGAGTGCGTGTTCTCCGCTCGCGGTTCGCACGCCGGTAGGCGTGATCTCCTCGATTGGATCAACCCTGAGATCGACGAGCTCGACGTTGTCGCGATTGAAGGTCTCGTAGTAGCCGCCATCACACAGCGGTCGCCGGGCGTACAGGTCGTAGGGCGTGAGCGCTTCCGCGGTCTTCGGATCCTTCACGATCTCTTTGATCTTGCGGCGGATGAATG
>JANOTN010000046.1:0-1921 GCA_031416375.1 Ilumatobacteraceae bacterium | reverse complement strand
GGTCTTGGTCCACGCGAAGGGTTGCGGGTCGTCGTTCCAGTGCGACGCCCACAGATCGATTGCCGCCTCGAGCTCAGCGACCGACCTGAAGCTCGCGTCGCGTAACGCTTTGCGGGTCAGGACGGAGAACCACCCTTCGATTAACCGGCCCTCGGGGTTGGGGTCAAGTGATTGGTTGACGATCAGCTCGAGTTCTTGAGTCGGCGGAGGTGGCCGTCGATGCTTGCGATGACCCGTTCGTGGCGGGCAGCTTCGGACTCCCAGCCGCGGTTGTGGGCATCATCGTGGAGTGTGCGGATGTCGGCGAGTTGGGCTTGCAGCGCTGGTTGGAACTCGGGGGTAGTGACGTAGTTGTCGCATTGCTCGCAGATGTTGGCGTAGGGGCAGGCTTCGGCGACGAGGTCTCGCGAGCAATAGCCGTGAGCGACGCGGGTCTTGAGCATCTCGGACTGCAGCCATTCGACGCGATCGGGTGCTGCGTTTCGGCCGGATGGCCGAACGAACAGGGACTGGCGAACACGGACCTTGGTCATTGCTGTTTCGTAGGCGGCTCGCACTGTTGGCGAGGCGAGGGTGGCGTAGCGCAACGTCATCTCGGCGGAGACATGGCCCATCAGGGCCATCAGTGCTTGCAGCGACATGCCCGCGTTCACGAGGGTGGTCCCGTAGGTGTGCCTGAGTTGATGAGGGGTGACATGTAACGCTGTGTTGTCTCGTCCGCGTAGGCTAGCGGCGGCGGCAGCGTCGTCGAGGCCGTGACGGAGCCGGTAGGCAGACAGGCGGCGTCCGCGTTCGACGAACAAGAAGTCGGCTGGTTGGCCGTGACGGGGATGGGTGAGCGCGCGTTGGGTTCCGCGCTGGGCCATCCATGCATCGAACGCTGTCAGCGTCTCGTCGTCGAGGGGCACTGTTCGTTCGGTGCCGAGTTTGCCGAGCGGGACTTTGACCCATGTGCCGCGTGGACCGAAGTCCCACAGGCAGTCGAGTTCGTGGTCGAGTAGTTCGCCGAGTCGCATGCCGGTGCCGCGCAGGATGGTCAGGCCGTGACGGGCGAACGGATCGGCCAGTTCGTTCACCGCTGCCATCAGGTCTCGGTCAGCGTCGGGTGGCAGGGCCCGCGGCAATGGTCTGTCGAGGCGGGGGACGTCACTGGCGAACACGAGCGGTCGGGTCGGGCGTTGGGCCCATCCCCACACGGCCAGGTCCTCGAAGAAGGCGCGCAGATCGACCACCGCCCGTTTCGACACCGACTGCGAAACCGGTTTGTCGCGGGCGAGCCAGCCACGCCAGGGACGCCGGTGGTTCCACACCAGAAACCCTTCGATGTGAGTTCGTTCCAGCTGCTCGAGTCGGCGCAGGTCTGGGTGGTGGACTGCCAGGTATTCGCCGAACACGATCAGGCTGTCGGCTCGCAGCGACACGGTCGAGGGCCGCAAGGTGGTGGTGACCACTTCCAGATAGCGGAGCACGACCCGGCGGATTTCGGGTTGCGGCAACGCTTCGAGCGTCTGAGCGAGGGTGGCTGCAGGTCGGCGGTTCTTGCGTGGCGTGCGGTCGCAGATCCGCAACTCGTAACAGGCCTGATGGAGACTGAAGGCGCGGGCATGATTGTGTGAGCGGGTGTCTCGACCCGCCGACGGTGCCGTGTCGACAGCGACGGTGAAGGCATCGAAGTCGGTGTCGGTCAGGTCATCGAGGTCCTTGCCGGCCCACAAGCACATGATCGCCAGCCCGCCGCGGCTGACGTCACGGGTCCAGTTGTCGCTCCAGCCGAAACGGCGGGCGACATCGACGACCCGTTCGACATCACCATGGTGGCGTTGGCCCCACTCGACGTAGAGATCACCAGGAGTCTTCGCGAGGAGCAGATCCAAGTCGGGGGTGACAACGCGTTCGAGGAAGCACCACGTCACGAACGACC
>JANOTN010000045.1:0-2256 GCA_031416375.1 Ilumatobacteraceae bacterium | reverse complement strand
GGCGACACCGTGTGGTGATCGGTTGATTGTTGATCCGTTGAACTGCACGGTTCCGTCGGGTCGGGTGAGGGTGATTACCCGGTCGGGGGTCATGGTGAGAGTCCAGCCGCCTTCGTGGACTTGGTGGTGGTGTCCTTCGATGAGGCACATCGGTAGCAGGTTGTTGAGGTTGGTTGGGCCGCCGCGTTCGTAGGGGACGACGTGATGGATCTGTGTGTTCTCGAACGGCACGGTGCAGTTCGGGTAGCCGCATGTGGCGTACATCGCCCGCAGGGCGTGGCGTTGGGTGTCGGTCGCTAGACGAGCGGAACGCCCGACGTCGAGCGCCCGCCCGGCACCATCGAGCACGACCGGGATCAGTGCCGCGTCGCACGCCATCTGCCTGATGGTGGAGACCGGTAGTGGCGTGCCGTCGGAGAGCTCGCACACCGAGTTGGCGTGTACGCCGTGACGCAGTGTTGCCTCGTCGATCAGCACGATCATCTCGACCACTCGTTCACCGGCTTCGCCGATGCACACGGCCTCGACCACGGCATCAACTTGGATCTGATCCCAGGCGACTTTGGCGGTCCCGGCGGCGCGGCGGAGCTTGCGGCGGGCGCGGTCGATCCCGGCCCACAGCTTGGCGTCGCGGATCGGGTCGAGGGCGATCTGGGTGTAGCACATACCGGTGTGACGATCGGTCCATCGGGTCACTTTCGACATATCGCGTTGGTGTTGCAGCTCGTCGAGATCAGCGTTCGATGCTGAGGTGGCAGTCACAAGACGTGCCATGTCGCGGCATTCGCGTCCGAAGGCGTCGACGCTCAACCGTTCGGCGTCGGCCAGCAAAGCCTGTGCGTGAGCAACGAACTCGGTCTGGGCCGGCTGGTCGAGGTTGCGGGTCGCTTGAGCGATCGCGTCGACGTGTCCGGCCGACACTGCTCCTGCTGCGAGGGCATCTTCGAAACTTGGCATCGCAGCACATACACGTTCGCGTTCGTCGGCGGTGCGGGCATCTTTGCCGGAATGTTGGCCCTCACGAGCCAACAGGTCCTTTGGGTGCTCGCCGCAGCCTTGCGCAGCGAGTGCCCGTTGGCGTCGCACGACACGGACCTGATGCGATTCGCACCAAGCCCTCAGCTCGGCGATTTGGCGGGTACGGGCGACCAGTTCGTCACGATCCATGACGTCTGGGTCGGAATCGCGGAGTGCCGTGCAAACGGCAACCGGGTCGGGTGGTGTTCTCATCAAAATCCTCCGTTCAGTTGGTGGAACCGGAGGGGAAGTCGGATGAGATCAGTATGGCAGGGGGGTGTAACAGAGTTCTCGAAAGCGAGGCCGGAGGGAGCCAGAACAGAAACATGTCGGCCCGTGTCGCGAATCTCAGCGTCCCTGGCCGGGAAAAACGCGACACGACTCCTGAGGTGATGACCCCTTTCTGGATTGGCGAGATGACGCGTTGTCATCTCTCGGCGAGGGCTGTTGCGTATTCGTCAGTCAGGCGTTCGAGACGCCGCAGGTGCTGGTCGCGCATGATGGCGACATGTGGATCGTGGTCGGCGAGCAGCGGCTCGTACGACTTGTGGAGTTCGCGCTCAAGCCCGAGCTCGAACTCGATCAGATGGATTGGTCGCTTGGGTCGCTTCACGGCATGACCTCGATGAATCCGCCCGGAACCATCTCCCGGGTGGTGATGTTGAGTGCCGCGAGTTGGCTGCCTGTCACGGTTCTGGCGATCATCTCGATGCCTGCAAAGGCATCAAGGACAAGCTCCGTCACAGATTGCCGTCTCGGCGTGCCGCAGCGAGTTCATCAGCAGCTGACACCGGAAGTTCTACGGCTGGCGCTTCTCGCAGATCATCTAGCCACTCGGCGACGCGATCAGCGATCTCGTCATCGGTGAGGCTGTCGTCGACGATGTCGGTGGTGGGCGTCGGGCCGATGTGGGCCGGGTGAGCCATGACGCGAGACTACCCGGCTTAGTGGATCGGACGATTTCCCTTTGGGCGAATCTGAGCGGCGACCGCTCCACCGGCTTGAGGACCGAGCTGTTCGGGCACGTCGAAGCCGCCGGTCTGGCAAGTAAGCATCCTCGCCTAAAAGGCAGATGTCGGGGTTTGAGTCCCCCGGTGCCCACTGAGGTTGTCGATTCGACAACGGACATTGTGTTCCGGTCGCCCGGTGGCAGAATGACTCCATGTCTCGCGTCACGCTCGACGTAGTCGGAGAGTTCTCCGTTGACGCGACGCGTCTCGTGGATGTCTGCGAGCGGTA
>JANOTN010000044.1:0-13879 GCA_031416375.1 Ilumatobacteraceae bacterium | reverse complement strand
CCTGGCCACGATGACCTTCGCCGGTCCGACGATCACGGCCCTCGCCCAGGTTGAAATCGGTCTTGCGGCGACGCCTGCCGACGTCACGTTGACACGAAGCGCCGCCGAGGAGATCTTCCGTCTGGTGGCAACTGAGCCGCTGGTCGACCGGGCCAACAATCCTGGGCTACCGTCGGAACACGTGGGCGACATCGTGGCGACGTGCTGCATCGTGGTCGGGTTCATGCGACGGTTCCGGCTCGACGAGGCGACGCTGCGCTCGTCCACGGCCACGGCCACGGCAGGTTGACTCATGCGTCACCCCGCCACGATGCTCCGCCGACAGTCGGCTCCACGGCTCTACGGCAACCGCGTGATGTTGCGTCCGCTCACCGAGGGCGATTACGTGGCCTGGCGCGAGGTACGACTCAGAAACGAGCCGTGGTTGCTGCCATGGGAACCACAACGCCAAACTCATGTCGCCGATCCGTCTCGCGACCAATCGGCATATAACGTTCGTTGCGACGCCCGGGATCGCGAACGGGCGAGCGATCACGCCTATCCATTTGGGGTGTTCGTCGACCACCAGTTCGCTGGCGAGGTCAACCTCAACAACGTGAGTCGCGGTGCGCTGCAAGGCGGCTCGGTCGGCTACTGGATCGACCAGCAACGGGCCGGTAAGGGCTACATCGCCGAGTCGGTTGTGGTGCTCGCTCGATACGCCTTCGAGCAGCTCAGTTTGCATCGGCTCGAAGTGTGCATCGTTCCACGCAACACCAAGAGTCGGCGGGTGATGGAGAAACTCGAGTTTCGATGCGAAGGCATTGCGGAACGATTCCTCGAAATCGCCGGTGTCTGGGAAGATCACCTGCGGTTTGCGATCACCGTCGAAGAATGGCACGACCGACGCGACGATCTGATGACGGCCTGGATTACCGGCTGACGGTCACGACCCGCAGCCGGCAAACCTGGTCGAACTTGGGAATCAGCCTTCGGCAGCGAGGCGGAAAGCTTCCGCTTTCGCTTGACGCACCGAGGTGCGCCGCTTCCACATCTTTGTCTTCCAATGCCGCATGCTGCGGTTCTGCTTGGCGACCTTGGTCTTTGCGACCTCAGAGTCATGGTGGTGGACTGGTTTCCACGCGGCACCTGGTTCGTGTAGATCCTCCGGCTCTAGGCCAGCGCTGACTTGAAGCGCTACCTGATTGAGCTCAACATGGATCCGATGCCGCTCGCCGTGGGCGTGGGCACGCAGTTCCTGTTTCGGCGGCAATGGCACTTCTGCGGTGCGATGACGCTGACTCATTGGCTACCTCCTCATATTGGTTGGTGTAGCTCCTCCCAATCGACACAGTAGCTCACCGGGTGAAGTCGAACGTAGGGACCTTCGTAACTTTCTTGCGCGATTGCGCCGAACGTGTTCAATCGCTGACGGCTCGACACCGTCCGCGGTCAGTTCGTCCTGATCGATCGACTTGTCAACTCGGCCCGGTCTTGATCTTGCTGGTCTTGATCGTGCTTTGGAGGGCAGCGATCCGTTCGTCGAACCACGGCTGCCGCATCGTCCATAGCTGAGGCTCCAGCTCGCGAGTAACCGCCTCGTCGTGCGTGTCAATCTCGGCCATGTCCTTGATCGTTTGCTTGGTGAGGATCACCAGTTGGCGTGGCGCATTTGCGGCGCCGAGCGCAAATTCATGGGCGACATCGAGCAACTCGGCGTCGGGGACGCATTTGTACGAGAGCCCGATGCGTTCGGATTCCGGGCCGTCGATCACCTGACTGAAAACAACGGCAGCCATCGTGGCCTGTGGGCCGACGATCCGACGTTGCAGCCATGTGTGCCCGCCGCCGGGGTGTAATCCGATTTGCATGAAGCGTGTGTCGAATCGGGCTCGAGTTGCGGCAATCCGGACGTCACAACCAAGGGCCATGTTCGTGCCAGCGCCGACGGCGGGTCCGTTGACCGCGGCGATCGTGGGAAGTGGGCTCCGGGCGATCCGAAGGAACCCCTCATAGACGTTGGTGAGCGACTCGCGCGTGGCATACCGAAGGTTGCCAAGATCAGCTCCGGCACAGAACGCTGAGCCTGCACCCGTGACGATCACGGCCCCGACCGACTCGTCCGCCTCAATCGTGTCCATTGCCTCGACGATCGCGGCGACCATCGGCGCCGTCAATGAGTTGCGGGCATCAGGATTATTGAGTGTGAGGCGAGCAACACCTTCGTGGATATCGACTAGGACGAGAGCGGTAGCACCTGGAGACATAGGAACAGTCTGGCAACATGACACAGACGTTTTGTAAATCGGAGTCGTACCAGCGGGTAGCCTGACGGTGTTCACCGTGAACACGAACAACTGAATACCCAATCTCAAAGATTCCCGTGAAGGGGGAGACATGATGAAGAGCAAACGCACGCTTGCAGTGGGTCTTGTCGCAGTACTCAGCCTGGTGGCTGCAGCCTGTGGCGACGACGAAGCCACTGAAGACACAACAGCGGCCACCGGCGACGAGACGGCAGCCGACCCTACCGAGTCCGCCACGACCGAGCCCACGACCGATGCCGCACCTGCTGGGACCAAGGTCGGGCTGTTGTTCGACCTCACCGGTCGTGGCGACAAGTCGTTCAACGACTCAGCAGCGGCTGGCCTTGACCGGGCGACCGCCGAACTCGGCATCACCCCGAGCGAATCGGCACCGTCGGGCGAAGACGACCGCGCCCCGCGCCTCGCACTCGCCGTTACCGACGGCAACAACCTGGTGGTCGGCGTTGGGTTCTTGTGGGGCGGCGCTATTTCCGCTGGTGCCGCTGCCAACCCTGGCACGCACTTTGCGATCGTTGACTCAGTCGTTGCCACCTTCGACAACGCCACCCCGGATGACACGACCGACGACGTTGCGTTGAACAACGTGGCCAGCCTCGTGTTCGCTGAGGAACAGGGTTCGTTCCTCGTCGGAGCAGCCGCCGCGCTCACCAGCAAGACCGGCAAGATCGGCTTCGTCGGTGGCGTCGAGTTCGACCTCATCAAGAAGTTTGAAGCCGGATACATTGCTGGCGCCAAAGCGGTCAACCCTGACATCGTCGTTCTCTCGCAGTACGTCAGTCAGCCGCCGGACTTCTCGGGCTTCACCGACACCGCCAAAGGTAAGGAAATCGCCGGGCAGATGTACGCCGATGGCGCCGACGTGGTCTACCACGCTGCAGGCCAGACCGGCAACGGTGTCTTCGAGGCAGCCAGCGAAGCCGGCGCTCCGGGCGAAGTTTGGGCAATCGGTGTCGACTCCGACCAGCACCATTCGGCCGCTCCGGAAGTTCAGCCCTACATCTTGACCTCGATGCTCAAGCGTGTCGATCTCGCGGTGTTCGAGACCATCAAGGCTGAGACAGAGGGTACGTTCACCGCAGGCGTCTCGGTGTTTGATCTCGCTCGTGACGGTGTCGGCTACTCGACCTCAGGCGACTTCTTGTCGGCAGAGACGATTACCGCGCTTGATGGATTCAAGGCTCAGATCATCGACGGAACGATTGTTGTTCCGACCGATCCAACTGGTCTCTGATCAGTATCTGATCAACCGACCTACCGGAAGTTGAACGGGCCCGGCCGAAAGGCCGGGTCCTTTCGCGCACGGCTGCATTCGGACACGAGTTGATCGACTAGAACTTGGCTCCATGACCGACACGGCCGTGTCCACCGCTATTGCGATCGAGCTACGCGACATCGTCAAACGATTCCCGGGTGTTGTCGCCAACGATGGTGTCAACCTCACCGTCCGTTCGGGCTCAATCCACGCCATCGTTGGGGAAAACGGTTCTGGTAAATCGACCTTGATGAAGACGCTCTACGGCGCTCATCGCCCCGACGAGGGCACGATCACCGTCAATGGTGTCGAGCAATCGTTTCGATCGCCTCGCGACGCGATCGCGGTCGGAATTGGGATGGTGTTCCAGCACTTCCAGTTGGCTGACAACCTCACGGTCTGGGAGAACATCGTGCTCGGCGACGAGCCTGGTTCGTGGTATCGAATCGGTGCCAAACAGGCACGTACCAAGCTGCGTGCACTCGGGACGCAATACGGGTTGGAGGTCGACGCCGACGCGTTGGTTGCTGATCTCGGTGTCGGTCAGAAACAACGCGTCGAGATTCTGAAAGTGTTGTATCGAGGTGCCAAGATCATCATCCTCGACGAGCCAACCGCCGTGCTCGTACCCCAAGAAGTTGATGAGTTGTTCAGATCGCTCGCCGAGTTGACTGCTGGTGGTGCCACGGCGATCTTCATCTCACACAAACTCGATGAGGTGCTCGAACACGCTGACGCAATCACCGTGATCCGTGCAGGCAAGACCGTTGGCGAGGTGCCCGATCCGAGCACTGTCAACTCCCACGATCTCGCCGAAATGATGGTTGGCAGCGAACTTCCCTCTCCGGAAACCCGCGATAGCACCGTCACCCCCGATGTCGCGTTGCGCATCTCAGAACTCTGTGTGTCCCTCAATGCAACCACAGCGGGCCAGACAGGCAAACTCGCACTCGACAACATCAACATCACGATCCATCGAGGCGAGGTCGTCGGGATTGCCGGTGTCGCGGGCAACGGCCAGTCCGAACTGGTCGAGTCAATCCTTGGGCTTGAACCAATCGCGTCGGGAACGATTGAGCTTTTCGGGGCCGACATCACCAAGGCGTCGACCGGGGATCGTCGTCATGCAGGAATCGGGTACATTCCGGAGGACCGCCAGAAGGACGCCATGGTGCTGTCATTCCCGCTCTGGGAGAACTGCGCGCTCGGGCATCAACGCCAGGAGCCGTACGGTGATGGGCGCTGGATCAACCGTGAAGGCGCGCTGGAACGCACGCAGCAGATCATCCGTGAATTCGATGTCCGCACGCCTGGATCCGAGGTACCAGCGCTCACACTCTCCGGCGGCAATCAGCAGAAGTTGATTGTCGGTCGCGAAATGACCTCGAACCCGCAGGTGCTGATCGCCTCACACCCGACGCGAGGCATCGACGTCGGTGCCCAAGCAGCGATCTGGGAAGTCTTCCGACAGGCCAGATCCCAAGGTCTCGGCGTACTGCTGATCTCCGCCGACCTCGAGGAGTTAATCGGCTTGTCCGACACGTTGCATGTGATCTACGACGGTCGCATCAATGCGACCCTCAAGCCATCCGAAGTCACGCCCAAGATCCTCGGGACGTATATGACCGGCAGTGCCTCGACCGACGGCGCGAATGCGAGCGGAGCCGACCATGGCTGACACAGCCGAGCCGCATCTGCTCGACCGACTGTCGAGCAAGTTCGGACCGAACATCGTCGCCCCTGTGATTGCTGGCATCGTCGCCATCGTTGTCTCGAGCGTGACCCTGTTGGCCGGTGGATACAACCCCGTCAGGGCATTCACCGAAATCGGCAAGGTGCTCTGGTCAGTCGAGTCACTCGTCCTGATTCTGAACCGAGGTGCCTGGTACTACGTCGCAGGCGTTGCCGTTGCAGTTGGTTTCAAGATGGGCCTCTTCAACATCGGCGCAGACGGTCAGTACCGACTCGGGGCGTTGTTTGCCGCCTACTTCGGTGCCAAGGCCGACCTGCCACCGGTCCTGCATGTGCCATACATCATCCTGATTGCCATGCTCGTCGGTGGCATGTGGGCAGCAATTCCAGGTGTGTTGAAGGTGACCCGCGGAGTCAACGAGGTGATTTCGACGATCATGCTCAACTTCGTCGCCACCGGGATCAGTGCGTGGCTGCTCGGCAACTATTTCCGGCGCGAGGACGGAACACTGCTGACCGCAACCAAGGCGATACCGATCAGTGGTCGGCTCCCAAGTCTCAACCGAATTTTCAGCGCAATCGGGCTGAAGCTGCCAGATGGGTCGGTACTCCAGGGCTACATCGTGATCGCCATCCTGGTCGGCATCGGCTACTACATCCTGTTGTTTCGTAGCCGCTTCGGTTTCGAGTTGCGGGTATCCGGTGAGAACCCGGCTGCCGCCAAGGCATCGGGCGTCAACCCGAAACGAATGGTGTTGATGACGATCATCTTGTCCGGTGCAATCGCCGGCTTGATCGGGATCGGACCACTCCTGTCCGATCCCATCCATTTCAAGTACAGCGACCAGTTTCCGTTCACTCTCGGGTTCACCGGGCTGTCACTGGCACTACTTGGCCGAAACCATCCCGTTGGAATTGCCTTCGCAGCAATCATCTGGCATGCCATCGAACGAGGTACTCAGCCGCTCACGACGAAAGGCTTCCCACAGGAGATCGGCAAGATTCTGCAGGGATCCTTTCTCCTGACTGCCGTGATCGTGTTCGAGGTGATGCGGCGGCGCACCCAACGCGAGGCCGTGCGAGACGCCGCCGTCAAATCCTCCGCTCAAGTGGAAGCAGTGCCAGCATGAGCGTCGAGACGATGACACCGTCGCAACCAGCATCGCTTCGCGCCCGGTGGTCCGAGGGCCGCAATTTGGCGGTGCTCCTGTCGGTGGGAGCGATCGCCCTGATTTCGGTTGCTCGGCTGATTTCTGATGCCGACCGACTCACCTCCTCGACCACGATCGGCACCGGGCTCCGACTTGCCGTACCGATTGCGCTGGCTGGAATCGGAGGTCTGTATGCCGAACGGTCGGGCACCGTGAACATCGGCCTTGAAGGCATGATGACGCTCGGTACCGTCGGTGCGGGATATGCCGGTTGGCAGGGCGGGCCGTGGTGGGCGATCGTGGGCGGGATTGTCGGCGGCATGCTTGGCGGGCTTCTGCTTTCTGTTGCGACAACAACCTTTGGCGTCAACCACATCATCGCCGGGTTCGCGATCAACATCATCGGTTCCGGCGTCGCCCGATTCCTCGCCAACGTGTGGTTCACCAGCGAAGAGGCCGGGCGGGCGGGCGGTTCGATCACGAGTAGCCCACCAATCGTTGGGGACCTGGGGAGGTTTTCGGTCCCGATACTTGCCGACGGCCCTGACGTGCTCGGAGACCTGGAGAAGAAGGGCTGGTTCTTCGTCTCCGATATCGCCGGCGTGCTCAGGGGGCTGATCACCGATGTCCAGATCGAGACGTTGATTGCACTAGTTCTGATCCTCGGTTCGATCTACGTGATTTGGCACACCCCGTTCGGACTCCGATTGCGATCAGCCGGAGAGAAGCCGAGTGCTGCCGAATCGCTCGGTGTCTCCGTGGCCAAGATGCGATACATCGGATTGGCGATCTCCGGTGGGTTCGCTGGGCTCGGTGGTGCAGTGATCGTGTTCGCCGGCGCTGACCAGTATCAACAGGATCAGGTCGCCGGCCGCGGGTTCCTCGGGCTCGCAGCGCTCGTGATCGGGAACTGGATGCCCGCCGGAGTGCTCGCTGGCTCGGCCGTGTTCGGCTACGCGCTTGGCGTCGCCAACAGCCTCGATTCCGGCATCTCGGTGCGCGGGTTGATTCTGGCGGTGGCGATCGGATTGGCATTGTTGACCGCCCGCGCACTGATTCGAGCCCGCTACGTCGAGGCGGCGATCCAAGCGACCGTAGGAGCGCTCGCACTACTCGCCTACCTGATGGTTGAGAAGGTCAACAATCAGTTCGTCTACATCACGCCGTACGTCGTCACACTCGTGTTCGTGACCGTGTTCGCCCAGCGACTGAGACCTCCCGCCGCAGAAGGACAGCCCTATCTCAAAGGTCAATCGCTCTGAACGTTTCACTCGTATCACCAAACGTTCGGGGCGTAGCCTGTGGGTGTGCTGAATCGCGAACAGATTGAGTCGTATGAACGAGATGGGTTTCTTGTCGTCGAGGGTTTCGCCAACATTGAGGCGTGTGCCGATCTGCGGGAACGAGCCGTCGAGATCGTTCGTCGGTGGGAACCGTCTGGTGAGCGGACGATCTTCACGACTGCCGAGCAGGAACGGGCGAGCAATGTCGAGTTCATGTCGAGTGGTGGGTCGACGTGGTGCTTCTTCGAAGCGGGAGCCTTTGACGAACACGGCGACCTCCGTCAGGCGAAGGAACTCAGCATCAACAAGATCGGGCACGCGATGCACGATCTCGAACCGGTGTTCGAGCGCTTCACCTACACACCACAGTTGACCGCCGTTGCCGCCGACATCGGGCTGACCGACGCGTTGGCGTTGCAGAGCATGTACATCTTCAAGCAGCCGAGTATTGGTGGTGAAGTCGGCTGCCATCAGGACGCCACGTTCCTGTACACCGACCCGATGACGGTCACCGGGTTCTGGTTCGCAATCGAAGACGCGACGCTCGAAAACGGGTGCCTGTGGGCAGCACCGGGCGGACACAAAACTGGCCTTCGTCAAGTGTTCAAACGGGCGGGCGCGATGTCTGATCACGATGGCACGGTGTTCGACGTACTCGACCCGACACCGCTGCCAACGCCGCCCCATGATCTCGTTCCGCTCGAAGTTCCGGCAGGAACGCTGGTGATTCTGCACGGACTGCTCCCCCACTGGAGCGGACCGAATCGCTCAGATCACAGCCGTCACGCATACAGCGTGCATTGCATTTCGGCCGCCGCTCAGTACCCGGCCTGGAATTGGTTACAACGACCCAATGACATGCCGTTGCGACGACTCGATACGGTGGCGGGATGACCCTTCACTGCGTTCCCCGGCCACGCAGGCCGCGGCTGGCCACTCGCTCGCTGGCGCTCGCTCGCTCGCATGACTGGAGTGTGGACCAGTGACCGACATGATCCTGCGAGCACCCAAAGTCTTGCTTCACGACCATCTCGATGGCGGGCTGCGGCCGGCCAGCGTCGTCGAACTGGCGAGCGAGTTCGGCTATCACAAGCTTCCGACGACCGACGTCGCCGAGTTGTCCACGTGGTTCAATCGCGGGGCGAAACGCAATGATCTCGTGCTCTATCTCGAAACGTTTGCTCACACGGTCGGCGTGATGCAGCACCGCGACGCGATCGAGCGGGTCGCATACGAATGCGCCCAGGACCTCGCCTCTGACGGTGTCGTGTACGCCGAGGTTCGCTTCGCACCGGAACTACACATTGAGGCCGGGCTCACGCTGCAGGAAGTGCTCGACGCAGTACTCGCAGGATTCGAGCGGGGTTCAACAGGAACCGAACTCACGATCCGCACGATTTGCTCGGCGATGCGCACGGCCGCCCTCAGTCGCGAGATCGCCGAACTCGCCGTCGCCAATCGCGATCGCGGCGTCGTAGGATTCGACATTGCCGGGGCAGAGGCGGGGTTCCCCCCGACTCGCCATCTCGACGCATTCCAGTACGTGATGCGCGAGAATTTTCACTCAACGATTCACGCCGGCGAGGGATTCGGGCTGCCATCGATTTGGGAGGCATTGCAGTACTGCGGCGCGGCACGACTCGGCCACGGGGTTCGCGTCGTCGACGACATCACCGGGACGCCGGGCGAGGAACGTCTGGGTCGATTGGCCTCGTATATCCGTGACCGTCGCGTGTGCCTCGAGCTTTGCCCGACCTCCAACGTCAACACCGGCGTATGCGCCTCGATTGCCGACCACCCGATCGGGATGTTGCGACGGCTCCGGTTCCGAGTCACGGTCAACACCGACAATCGGCTGATGAGTAACACCTCGATGACGAAGGAGATGACCAAGCTCACCGAAGCCTTCGGATGGGGGCTGTCCGACTTCGAATGGCTCACGATCAACGCCATGAAATCGGCGTTCGCCCCGTTTCCTGAACGCCTGAGGGTGATTAACGGCTTGATCAAGCCGCGCTACGCCCTGCTCCACGCCGAACAGTCGCTGGGAGCAATCTGATGACGGTCACCGTCACCCTCGTCGAACATCCGCTGGTCGCCGACTCGTTGGCTCGGATTCGCGATCGCGACACACCGAACTCGATGTTTCGGAACAACCTGGAACGGATCGGCACTCTGCTATTGGCCGAAGCGACCAAGTCGTTGGCGACCGTTGAAGGCACCGTCGAGACGCCGCTTACCACCGCACCCGCGCGACGACTCGCCGTGCAGCCCGTGATCGTGCCGATCTTGCGGGCCGGGCTCGGCTTCGTACACGCCGCCCAGGAACTGATGCCAGGTGCCGATGTCGGCTTCATCGGGATCTCACGCGACGAGGAAACGTTCGAGCCGCGTCCCTACGTGAACAAGCTGCCCGAATCGCTGGAAGGTCGGCCCGTGATTGTCATCGACCCAATGCTTGCCACGGGCGGATCGCTTGTGCACACCATCGCCCTGCTGGTCGAGCGTGGCGCACCGACCCCGATCATCGTGGTCTGTGCGCTGGCGGCCCCGGAAGGCATTCAACGACTGCGTGACGAGGGCCTCGACCTACACATCGTCACCGCCGCGATCGACGACCACCTCAACGAGCATGCCTTCATCGTGCCGGGTCTCGGCGATGCCGGTGATCGTCAGTTCGGGAGCGGCATCTGACGCGGTTGGCGCGCCTGCGCCCCTACGCAGGACCGGCGGTGCTGGCGATCCTGGTAGGTGCGATGGCAGCCGTCATGTTCGCAACACATCGACCTGGCCACTGGTGGGGTGACGACTGGGCGCTCTACATCCGCCAGGCACAGGGCCTGCTTGACGGGCACCCTGGCCGGGTGTTCGACGAGAACCGATTCACGGTCGAGAACTCCGCCGGAGCCGAGTTCAGCCCACCGCTGTACCCGTGGGGATTTCCACTGGTCCTGGCACCGTTTGTCGCCATCGTTGGTGCCGATGTCGACCAGTTGGCGATTGTGCCGGTGTTATGCGCCGCCGTGTTCGCCTGCTGTTGGTATGCGCTTGCCAAGCCCCGACTCGGTCAGGTTCCCGCAACCGTCGGGGTTATCGCCGTCACCATCACTCCCCTGCTGCTCAGTTGGACTGAGCTGATTCAGTCTGAGTGGCCATTTCTTGCAATCACAGGAGTCGCCCTCGTCTGGCTTGACCGAGTTGCGGTGTCGGGTGGGTTCGTCGAACACGGCCGACGTTGGGCACCACTGGTGCTGGTTGGGATGCTTGCGGCAGCAGCTTTTTCGGTGCGCCGAGAGGGGCTGGCGGTGTTTGTTGCGATTGCTGCGGCCCAAATCGTGGCATTGAGTGAATTCAGTCCTCGACCGTGGCGATTGGACCTCGTGGCGATCCGCCGGTTGATGGCTCGCCTGGCGGTGCCGCACGCCGTCGGCCTGGCAATCGTCGGGGGGCTGCAGGTGATCTTGCCGAGCACGATCGTGCCAAAGTATGCCGGAACCGGGATCGGCAACGTGTGGCATTTGCGGGCCAAACTGTTCCGCAACCTTGCCGAGATTTCGGGCCTCAAACGGCCCGGCGTCCCCGACCCGACCGTGCTCGGAAGTGTCGGGTGGGGCTGGGCAGTCGTCGCCTCGTACCTATTGATCGGATACGTCGGGATTGGTCTCGCTCTTACGGTGCATCGTCGTCGCGATGCACACGTCGCCGCCTATCTCGTCACCGCATTGGTGATCGGTGGCAGCTTTCGGTCGGCGATCAACCGGTACATCGCCACGATTGCCCCGTTGCTTTTGCTGTTGGGGCTGGTGTTGATCCTGACTGCGATTCGTTGGCTCCGTCGCCCACGAACGGCGACCGCAGTCGTGACGGTTCTCGTGGCTCTGATTGCGATTGCCAATCTCGTCCAGGCACGTACTCGCCTCCAGAACGTTGATCGATTTGTCGACGCCGGCCAAGTCGAATGGGGCCCGACCCACCCCGAGGCAATCGCCATGTTCGACGCCATACGAACGTTGACCGCGGAAGGCGACGTGATTGCCGCACCGAAGGCGCGCCTGATGACGCTTGAAACCGGCCTGCTCGCCGTTCAGGTCGACGACTATCGACCTATCCCGCCAGACCTCGATCTCGCAGCCGTAGTGGTAGAACCCGGCACCAATCTCGCCGTCAAACTCCTTGCCGATCCGGCGTCATACGAACTCACCTGGCAAAACCCAAGATTCCTGATCTTCACCCCGGTGGAGTGACCAGGCCACCCGTTTGCCGTGCCGATTGAGCTTCCATGTGAGGGAAAACACGGGCGCAGGACGTATTCGCTCACACAGAACGGGTGGGCTGGTAAGCGGCAACTCTGGGCGCGCGATATCGACAACAGATGGCGATATCGCGCGCCCAGAACTCGGGCGCCGGGGACAATGGTCCGAGTTTCTCTCGACGGACAACACGTCGTGTCCCGTCTGGCTTGGTGCCTGACGCCGCCCTTCCGTCGCGCTCGTCAACGTTCCACGTGAAGGAAAACACGGTCGCAGGGCGTATTCGCTCACACAGAAGCTTGAGAAGTCGGCGGCGCGAGGCTTCCCTTTCTGAGATCTCGGTGCCCCCACTCCGGTTGTGCAAGTACGATCTCGTCGCATGTTCCCGCGTCTCGGATTGACCTGCGCGGCGCTACTCGTCTTTGCAGCCTGCGGTGGTGGAGACGAGGCCGTGTCGACAACACTCCCGCTCCCGCCCGAGACGCTGGCAACGCTGCCAGCCGAATCGACGGAAGTCGAGCCCGTCGAATCAACATCACCGACGACAACGAGCACAAGCTCGACGACCACCACAACAACGACGACGACGACGACGACGACAAGCACCACCACCACGGGCGTCCCAGTGGACGAGGTGAGTGAGCTAGCAGCGGCAATCCAACGCGATCTCAACGCGGGCGAGGAGGCTTTGCTTCGGGCTGGGATGAACCCGGCTGGAGCTGAATCCCGCGAGCTGATCGAAAGGTACTTCTCAGGTCCATCCCGCGAGAAACTATTGAGTGTTCTTGTTCAACTCGCGACCGATGGTTTGATTGCGCAAGCGAACCCTGACGTCCCGGCCGAAATCATTCTGACCTCGGCCCCGGTCCTGATCGAAGGTTCGAACGGAACTCGAGCCGAGGCTGAGACCTGCAGAGTTGATTCGACGATGATCGTCGACCCGGCTGTGGTTGTTGACGGTGAGCCAGCCATCGTGAACGACGAGGTCCTTCGCACGATAGCCAGCTCCCGATTCAACTTCGTCAACGGTCTTTGGCAACTCGACGGTGGCGAACTGATTGAGGACACCTTGGGAGCGACATCATGCGTGGCGTGACCATTCGGAACGCAATGGCGGGCTTTATTGCGATTACTGTGGGTCTCGTCCCGACACACGCGTCTGCAACCATCGGCTCGTCGAATGCGGATTCGGATACCTCTTCGGGGACGGTGACGGTTGTGGCTTCTTTGGGTCCTGTTGTGCGTTCGGGGGGTGGTGGGTCTCGGTGTGGTTGGTCTTGGTTGACGGTGGGGGATCTGATTTCGTGGGGTGGGCAGCCTGCGGTGGGTGGTGATTCGCAACCTGATCTCGCCGCTAAGGCGGTCAAGATCATCAATCGTGTCGAGTACCGCTTGTATGTCGTCAGCTGTCCAGATGACACCACATTCCGGTATGTGCGTGCCGGTATCCGGGCCGCAGATTTGGCTGTCGCTGTGCGTGATTTTGCTAGCGAGTTGATCGAGTTACCGGTGTCTGATGTGAATCCGAGTGCTGCGGTTGGTGGGATCGTGAACCTCGGCTTGTGGTTGGCGGTTACGCCGGTGACGGTCGATCCGATCACGGCGCAGGCTGGTCCGGCGTGGATCACGGTTACACCGCAGCATGTTTCGACGTTGTTTGATTTCGGGAACGGTGATTCGGTTACGTGTCTTGGTGCGGGTACCCCGATTGTTGATTTGAGCGTTGTCGAGCAGGGTTCGTGTGGGTACACGTATGGGTGGCGGTCGCCTGATGATGATCCGTACCAGCTGTCGATCACGTCGATGTGGGAGTTGGCGTATACGTCGTCGGGTGGTGCCGGTGCGTTGGAGCCGTTGCTGCGCACGGTCACGTTTGACTATGACGTCGACGAGATCCAAACCGTCGGCACCAGCGGCTGAGCATCAAGCCTCACCCCCAACGCTG
>JANOTN010000043.1:0-3622 GCA_031416375.1 Ilumatobacteraceae bacterium | reverse complement strand
ATCTACCGCGATACCCGACCAAAACAATCGGGAATCTCCTTTGATGGGTTGAGATGTGACTATCGACGCTGATCTGAAATCGGACCCGTGCTTCGGCTTTCAGCACCCGTTGATGTCGACATGAGCTTGGAATGGATGGGTTGAGCGCGAGCTGAACGAGGTTGAGTACCGTGGAGATGTGAGCGTCGCTGTTGATCTTGAACAATTGTTTGCCGACATTGAGTTGTGGGGGTTTGGGTATCTCGTCACCGTCTCGGACGATGCTCGACCGCATCTTGTTGCCTTGACACCGCTTGCCTTGACACCGCTTGTGTTGACACCGCTTGTGTTGACACCGGTTGCCTTGACACCGGTTGCCTTGACACCGGAGGTCAGCGGTGGCGGTGACAATCGCCGCTTGCGGTTCGATGCCGGAGGCGGCAAAGCGTGCCGAAACGCGGCCGCACGACCGCAGGTTTCGATCGTGTTCCCGCCCGCTGACCACTCCGACGGGTTCAGCCTGGTGGTCGACGGCGAGGCGATGGTCGACGGTTCGATCATTGACGTGCGGCCGACGTGGGCCGTCTTGCACCGCCCGGCTCCGTGAACGTCACGCCCTAACGCCAGCCAGGCAGCGGCCGCTCCGGTTGAGGGCCGATGCCCGCGTCCTGTTCGATATCGTCGAAATCGTGTGACGGCGGTGGCGGCGGTGTTCCGGTCAGTCGAACGATGTCGATCGTTCCCGGGAAGCCACGCAGCTCAACCTCGCCGACCGGCTCAGCTGAGATGCCTTCTGGCAGTTGCCCGAGGTGCATCGTCGGCATCAACACGTCGAAGTTTTGGGCGTGATCACAGAGACGTGCTGCCATGTTGACCGCTGACCCGATGTAGTCGTCGCCTTCAAAGAGCAAGGCGTGCCCGGTGGCGATCCCGGCCCTTAACGTCAGCGGCGCGCACACGGCGCGGGCACGATGTGCAAGGTCGGTAATGAAGTTGAGCGCGTTGGCTTGTTCGACGGCGACGATCATGCAGCCGTCACCGAGCCACTTGGCGATCCGTACACCACGCTCGGAGGCGACCTCGCGAGTAAGTGTGCGAAACGTTCCGAGAATCCTGCCGGCGGCGTCATCGCCGTACGCGGCGGTGTAGTTCGTGAAGCCTGACAGGTCAAGGAAACAGAACGTGCGTGGCACCCGCATCGCAACAGGGTACGACACGACACGACGGTCCTGTGGGTTCGTAACGCGTTATCTTTGACACATGGCGGCGCGCTTCACCTACTCCCGATGGGACGGCACGCAACGCGGATTCGATCTCGACGCCGATCTGTTGTTTGATCAACTCACCGACGAACTGCTGTACCACGGCGATGTCAACGCCGCATTGAGGCGGATGATGCAGGAAGGCATGCGTGGCCCTGACGGCGAACGCATGCACGGCTTGCGAGAACTGCTCGACAAGCTCCGTGAGGAACGACAGTCACGGCTCGATCAGCACGATCTCGGCGGCGTCTACGACGAGATCTCGCGCCAACTCGACGACATCGTTGACGAGGAACGTCACGCCATCGAAAATGTGAAACGGGCTGCCGAGATCAGCGGTGACGAGCGTCGCGCCCGAACGGCCCGCGATTCCGCCGCTGAGCGCAACATGCGGCTCGACCTGATGCCCAATGACTTGGCCGGCAAGGTCCGCGAGTTGAACTCGTATCCGTTTGAGTCGGCGGAGGCGCAACAGCGTTTCGAGCAGATGATGGACCGACTGCGCGAGCAGCTGATGCAGCAAACGGTCGATCAGATGTCGGACGGTATGCAGAGCATGTCACCGGCCGACATGCAACGCATGAAAGACATGCTCGCCTCGCTCAACGAGATGCTCGAACGGCGTGAGCGGGGCGACGACCCTGGCTTTGATCAGTTCATGGAACAGTTTGGTGACTTCTTCCCCGAGAACCCTGAGACCCTCGAAGAGTTGTTGGAACAGATCGCGCGGCGGATGGCGGCGATGCAGGCGATGCTCAATTCGATGTCGCCAGAGCAGCGGGCGCAGTTGCAACAGCTCTCGGACCAGTTGCTCGGCGACATGGATCTGCGCTGGCAGATGGAGCAACTCGGCAGCAACCTGCAGTCGATGTTCCCGCAGATGAATTGGGGCCAATCGTACGACTTCGAGGGTCAGGACCCGATGGGAATGTCGCAGGCAATGCAGGCGATGCGAGACCTCGGTGATCTTGACCAGCTCGAGCATCTGCTGAAGAACGCCACCAATCCCGGCGCCCTTGCCGAAGCCGACATGGATCGCGTGCGCGACTTGATGGGCGACGATGCAGCCAAATCACTCGAACGACTTGCACAACTCACGAAGATGCTCGAAGAAGCTGGCCTGATCGAGAACAAGGAAGGTCGCCTTGAGTTGACAGCGAAGGGTCTCCGGGCGATCGGGTCGAATGCCTTGCGCGATTTGTTCACCAAACTCAATAAGGAGTCGGTCGGTCAACATCAGTTGCATCAGTTCGGGCAGGGTCACGAGCGGACCTACCAAACCAAGCCATATGAGTTCGGTGACGCCTTCGAACTCGACCTACATGGAACGATCCGTAACGCCCTGCGGCGGTCGGGGAGTGGCACGCCAGTACGCCTGCAACCCGATGATTTCGAGATCGAGCGCACTGAACATCTCACCCGTTCTTCGACGGTGTTGATGCTTGACCTCTCCATGTCGATGCCCATGCGTGACAACTTCCTGCCTGCCAAGAAGGTGGCGATGGCGTTGCATCACTTGATCTCGTCGCAGTTCCCACGTGACTACCTCGGTCTCGTCGGGTTTAGTGAGACGGCGAGGGTGATCACTCCTGAACAGCTCCCCGAAGTGTCATGGGACTTCGTGTACGGCACCAACATGCACCACGGGTTCACGCTCGCTCGGCAGTTGTTGTCGAAGCAGACAGGTTCGAAGCAGATCATCATGATCACCGATGGTGAACCGACCGCCCACATCACGCCGGGCGGTGACGTCTCGTTCAACTATCCGCCCGTGCGCGAAACGATCGAGGCGACGCTGCGCGAGGTCGTGCGCTGCACCCGCCAACAGATCAGAATCAACACATTCGTGCTCGACGCCACGACCGCACTGACGGCATTCATCGAAAGGATGACGCAGATCAACCGTGGTCGGGCGTTCTACACGACCAACGAGGCGTTAGGTGACTACGTGTTGGTCGATTTCTTGGAGCATCGCCGCCGGATGACTCGTCGGGCCAGCTGAGGCAGCTGTGACGTTCGCTCCAGCCCTGCTCACAAGTTCGCGAAATCCACCCTTGCGGTAACGTGGTCTGCTATGCGAGAATGACACCGGTGTAACTACACTGTTGCTCCACACGATCGGTGGGTTGAAACCCACCCAAGACCACGGCAGGGGTCTCACATATGTACGACGACATGCTGCAACCAGCAGAACTTCCGGAGAACTGGCAAGACGACGCCAACTGTCTCGGAGTCGACCCGGATCTCTTCTTCCCTGAGCGTGGTGCCTCCACCCGTGAGGCGAAGGAAGTCTGTCGAGGCTGCGTGGTCCGTGAACAGTGCTTGGAGTTCGCGCTTCAAAATGGCGAGAAGTTCGGGATCTGGGGCGGCTTGTCCGAGCG
>JANOTN010000042.1:0-13270 GCA_031416375.1 Ilumatobacteraceae bacterium | reverse complement strand
GGGCACGCCTCCGATGAGGTTGAACGACTCAGCATCGACTCGATCGCTCTACGCGACGCGTTGTGGTCGCTGCGCAACGATCGGCTGCGTACGGCACGCGAGGTCGCTGCGCTCGCTGGTCGAGGAGCGACGGAAGGTGCTTTCGCTGGCTATCTGGCGATTCAGCAGTCGCTGTCGGCGATCGATCGAATGGAGGTGCGCGGCCGTGACTCGGCGGGCATCCACGTGCTGGTCCACGATCATGGGCTCGATCTGGACGACCCTGCGATTCGTGCCGCGCTGACGGCACGTTCGCAGGACCCGACGTTCCAATCGGGGTCGGCCAAGGCAGTCGATGGTGTGCTCTCGTTCGTGTACAAAGCGGCAGCTGAGATTGGTGAACTCGGCGACAACACGCGGGTGCTCCGTGCCGCCGTTGCGGCCGACGATTTGCTCCGCCGTTCGATCACGTCGCCGTCGGCGCGCACTTCGGTGCTCGGGCACACTCGGTGGGCAAGTGTCGGCATCATCTCCGAACCGAACACACACCCGTTGAACAGCGACGAGCTGGAATCGTCTCCCGCAACTGATCGCGCGCCTTACGTGGTCGCTGCCCTCAACGGTGATGTCGACAATCATGCCGACCTCCGAGTTACGCACCAGCTTCGGATTCACCACCACATCACCACCGATGCCAAGGTGATCCCGGCGTTGGTCGCTCGACACGCTGCGGCAGGTGTCGGCCTCGTCGAATCGTTTCGTCGAACCGTGTCCGAGTTCGAAGGCTCGGTGGCGATCGGTGCGATGAGCGCAGCGCAACCGGACACGATGATGTTGGCCCTCAGTGGGAGTGGCCAGGGGCTCTACGTTGGCCTCGCCGACGACTGCTTCATAGTGGCCAGCGAGCCATATGGCTCGGTTGAGGAAACCAGCGAGTACCTCCGGCTCGACGGCGAACACGGCGGAGAAATTGTCGTGCTCGATGCCGCCCGCGCCGGCGAGGTGGCGGGTATTCGGCGCTTCGGTTACGGGGGGCATGAATCACCGATTCTGGAATCCGAGATCGTCACGGCCGACGTGACGACCCGCGATATCGATCTTGGAGACGCACCCCACTTTCTGCTCAAAGAGATTGGTGAGGCCCCCCGGAGCCTGGAAAAGACGTTGCGCGGCAAGGTCGTCGAACGTGGTGGCAAACTGCGAGCGGCCGTCGGCGAGCGCGCCTTGCCAACGGAGATTGCGGCCCGACTCGCCTCTCGTGCGATCACCCGCATTCGAGTGATCGGCCAGGGGACGGCAGCGGTCGCCGGTCAAAGTGCCGCGGCACTACTCGACGACCTCGCTCAAGGGGCGCTTGATATCGACGCCATTCCGGCGACCGAACTGTCGGGTTTCCAGTTACGACTTGACATGAGCGATACCTTGGCGATCGCCGTCAGTCAAAGTGGCACCACCACTGACACGAACCGCACAGTCGACTTGCTCCGCGCTCGCGGTGCCGCCGTGATTGGCATTGTGAACCGGCGCGCCAGTGATCTGGTCGACAAGGCCGACGGGATTCTGTATACCTCCGATGGCCGCGACATCGAGATGAGCGTGGCCTCGACAAAGGCGTTCTACGCTCAGGTGGCCGCTGGCGGATTGCTGGCGTGCGCGATCACCGAGGCCGCCGGAGTGGGCACAGACGAGCGTCGTCATGAGTTGTTGACCGGTCTGCGTGAGTTGCCGGATGCAATGCGGACGGTGCTCGCTAAGCGCAGCGAGATTGGGGATGTGGCACGGCGGTTCGCCCCGTCGAAGCGATACTGGGCTGTCGTTGGGAACGGCCCGAATCACATCGCCGCAGAGGAAGTTCGGATCAAGCTGAGCGAACTGTGTTACAAGTCGATCGCTGCCGATGTCACGGAAGACAAGAAGCACATCGACCTGTCGTCGGAACCACTGATCCTCGTGTGCGCCGCAGGGTTGAGGGGGAGCAACGCTGACGACGTCGCCAAGGAAACGGCCATCTTCCGGGCTCACAAGGCGACGCCAATTGTGATCGCTGATGAGGGAGAAATTCGCTACAGCTCCGTGGCCACGATCACCGTGCCGCGGGTCGATCCGGCGCTCGGATTCGTGCTCTCGGCGATGGTCGGTCACCTTTTTGGCTACGAGGCGGCGCTGGCGATCGACGCGTCGGCTCGGCCCCTCCGAGAAGGCCGTGAACTGATCGAGCGATCGGTTGCCGAACGCGCGGGCGGTGACGAGGTACTTGAAGCGATTCGGGCTGAGATGCCCGTGCTGGCGCAGCGATTCTTCGATGGGATTCGAGATCATCAATACGACGGTCACCTGGAAGCCAGCACCGCTGTTCGAATGGCTGGCCTGTTCCGTGACCTGATGTCGCCGAATCCCGTCGAACAATACGCGACGTCATCAGGCAAGGTCGGAACACCCGGGGCCTTGATCGATGAACTCGTCGCTGGTCTGACACAGGGCATCGAGGAATTGACGCGGCCAGTCGACGCCATCAAGCATCAGGCCAAGACGGTCACCGTTGGCATTTCACGCAGCGACGAAGGCGTGCTCGACCGTGCCCTCGTGCAGGCGACGTTGCGATCGGGTGCGGGTCGAGACGTGCTCAGCTACCGCACACTCAAGGTGCTCGCCGACCTCGACCCGGCGGTGATCGAAGTCACCGGCTACACCCGCTATCGGATCGAGGGCAATTCGATCACGGTGCTCGATCGAGGCGGGATCTCGCGAGACCTCCGCAGCCGGGTCGATGGCGACTCGCGACTGGTCGGTACGAAACACCGTGTCGCCGAGGTGCGTGATGTGCTCGTCGCTAAGGGTCGGCGCGATCAGCGAACGGTGATCTTTGTGCCTGAGGTCAAGGCCGGTACTTGTGTTGGCATCACGTTGCTGCACGTCCGACTGCACGAGAGACTCGATGCCGACACCATGCGAGGCGTCCTCCAGGGCTACGACAATCGATATGACCGACTGGTCGACTGGGTCACAGAAACCGAGGGCGATTTTGACGAGTCGCGACTCGGGCAACTTCCTGTCGACGATCTGTTGATCGAGCCGATCTCCGACGCCGCCGACCTCTGGCGCAGCTAAACCCAGCATTATGGTTTGGCGATGATTGGCATCGGAGTCGACGTCGTTGATATCGAACGCTTTCGGCGCTCACTCGAACGAACCCCGTCGATGCGTACCCGCCTGTTCACCGCGGTCGAGTTGGCGTACGTCGCACCAAAGGCCGATCCGGTGCCATCGTTGGCCGCCCGGTTTGCGGCGCGAGAAGCGGTGATGAAGTCGCTCGGGCTCGGCCTCGGGGCGTTCGGGTTTCACGACGTATGGGTCGAGCGAACCGAAGCTGGTGTGCCGTCCCTGGCGTTGGCCGGGCCTGCCGCCCAAATTGCCGAACAGGCGGGGGTGCGCCGATGGCACCTCAGCCTGACTCATTCGGATCTGGTCGCTGTCGCCTACGTGATTGCCGAGTAGCTGATGATCCCCGTCGTCACGCCGAACGAGATGCGTGCGATCGATAACGCCGCGACCGTGCCCGTTGACGTGCTAATTGAGCGTGCCGGAGCGGCGGTTGCTCGTGCCGCGTTGCGGATGTTGGGTGGCGGCTACGGACGCACAGTGGCCGTTGTCGTCGGCCCGGGTAACAACGGTGCTGACGGTCGCATCGCGGCGGATCGGTTACGAGCACGCGGTGTCTCCGTCTCTCTCTTCGATGCCCGCCAATGTCCGCCTGTGCTTCCGGTTGTCGACCTCGTGATCGACGCTGCGTATGGGACCGGCTTCAGAGGTGATTGGGCGTCGCCTGATGTCGGTGGTGCCATGGTGTTAGCCGTCGATGTTCCGACCGGGCTCGACTCGCTGACCGGCGAGGTAGGTGCCGGAACGCTGCATGCTGACGTGACGGTGACCTTTGCGGCAGCCAAGCCGGGGCATTTCCTCAACGACGGACCCGATGTAGTCGGTCAACTTGTAGTCGTCGACATCGGTCTCCCGGTTGACGCGGTGACGATTGGAGTGGTCGAGGCTTGTGACGTCGCAGCCTGGTTGCCGCCGCGAAAGCGGGAGGCACACAAATGGGATCACGCCGTTCGAGTCGTCGCCGGTCACACGGGCATGACCGGTGCCGGGTGGTTGGCTGCCGGCGCAGCGCAGCGCGCCGGCGCTGGGATGGTCACGTTGTCAAGCCCTGGTATCGATCCACCGTTGCCGATCGAGGTGGTAGGCAAGACGGTGCCTGCGTTCGATTGGGCTGACAGCGTGCTTGCGGATCTGCACCGATTTCACGCACTCGTCGTGGGGCCTGGGCTCGGACGTGATGATCAAACGATTCCGGCTGTCGTGCGAACGGTCATGCAATCGTCGGTTCCCGTCGTTGTCGACGGCGACGGGTTATTCGCCTTGGCTCAGTCGACAGCCGCGCTACTCGGGCGTGATGGCGTCACGATTCTGACACCCCACGATGGTGAGTACGGCCTACTGATGGGTGCTCGACCCGACTCAGACCGGATCGCCTCGGCTCACCGTCTTGTCGAAGCATCCGGCGCAACGGTGCTCCTCAAGGGCGCGACCACGGTGATCGCCGGGCTACACGGTCGCACGTTCCTGGTCACCAACGGCGACCAACGGCTGGCGACGGCCGGTACCGGCGACGTGCTGGCCGGCGTCATCGGGGGCTTGTTGGCTATCGGAATGGAACCGATGAGAGCGGCGGCAGCAGGGGCCTGGATTCATGCCGCAGCGGCCGCTCGGTGTGCGCCGGTGGGCCTCGTGGCGAGCGATCTGATCGACGAGATTCCCGCCGTCCTGACAGAGCTCGGGAAGCGGTGATCGGATGATCGATCATAGTGGCCGGTGGGCGTGGGCAGAGATCGATCTCGACGCCGTCGAGCACAACGTCAAGGTGATGAGGTCGGCGGTCGCCCCGGCCGACGTGTGGGCCGTCGTCAAGGCCGACGGATACGGTCACGGAGCGGTTCGAGTTGCTGCCCGCGCTGTCGAGGCGGGAGCGGCCGGGCTCTGCGTGGCGCTGGTGGCCGAGGGCGTAGAGCTGCGGAACGCGGGTATCGAGGCACCGATCCTGGTCCTCAGCGAGCAGCCTGTCGAACTCATCGATGCCCTCATCGACCACCGATTAGTTCCGACGGTGTACACCCATCGATACGCCGATGCGCTGGCAGCAGCTGTGCCCAAAGGCGACACCGGATATCCCATTCATGTCAAGATCGACACCGGGATGCAACGAGTCGGCGTGCCGGACGCATACGCCGTTGAGCTTATGCGATACATCGCCTCGCTGGCGCCGACGTTGTCGATCTCGGGGGTGTACTCGCATTTGGCATGTGCCGACGATCCGATCTCGCCAGCCAATGATTTGCAGCTCGATCGGTTTGAACGGGTGCTCGATCAACTCGACGCTGCTGGGCTTCGCCCCGCCCACGTGCACGCCGCAAACTCGGCAGGTGGGTTGGCGATCCCGCGATCTCGGCACTCGCTCGTGCGAGCCGGGATCTCGTTGTACGGCGTGTCGCCCGGAGCAGGTGTCGATCATCTCGTCGCAGATTTTCGTCCGGTGATGAGCCTCAGGGCGCGGGTGTCGTATATCAAGCGGGTTGAGGCTGGCAGCCACGTTTCATACGCCTGGAGACATCGATTTGAGCACGACACCGTGGTCGTCACGATTCCGCTCGGGTATGCCGACGGGGTGCCGCGCCGAATGGCAACACGTGCGGATCGGCCGGGCGCGGACGTTCTGATCGGTGGCCGACGTTGCCCGATCGTCGGTGTCGTGACGATGGATCAGATCATGGTCGACATCGGAGACGCTGACGTGTCGATCGGCGATGAAGTCGTGCTGATTGGGACCCAAGGCGACGAGACGATTCGTGCCGAGGACTGGGCTGATCAACTCGGAACGATCGGGTACGAAATCGTGTGTGCGATCTCGAGCCGTGTGCCGCGTGTCGTTCGCCTGGGCACGGTTCGCCATAGCATCGACGGCTGAATGTTGCTTCGAGCCGATTCTCTGGCATCCACGCATGCGATCGCAGCAGCGTTGGCGCGCCTCGCCAGAGTTGGCGACGTGATCGTGCTTGCCGGCGAAATGGGGGCAGGCAAGACGGCGTTCGCTCAGGGTTTCGGTCGAGCGCTCGGCGTCACCGAGCCAATCACGTCGCCGACGTTCACGCTTGTGCACAGCTACCCGTGCGACGGCAAGCTCACGCTGCACCACGCCGACCTGTACCGGCTCGACCGGATGATTGACGTCGAAGAATTGGCGCTCCACGAGCTGGCCGAATTCGGCGGTGTCGTCCTAATCGAGTGGGGTGATGTCGCCGCCGCGAATCTCGGCGATCATCTTGAGATCCGCCTTCGGCGTGATCACGATGCTCTTGATGACGTGACAGATGAGATGGTTGATGACACGGCTGATGACGCCGACGAGTTCGGGCTCGACACCAGCCGATTGATCGAGCTCAACGCCACTGGGAAGTCCTGGGCCGGACGATGGGATCGTGTGATCACCGTTCTGGAGCCGTACCGATGCTGAGTCCGTCATGTTGATCCTGGGTATCGAAACCGCCACCGAGCAGGTCGGCGTTGCGATTGGCGGGCACGAAGGGGTGATCGCCACGTTCGAGGTGGCGCGTGGACGCCGACACGCCGAGATCCTCATCCCGGCGATTGAGTTTGTCTGCCGCCAGGCTGACGTCGAGCTCTCAGAAATCGGCGTGATCGCGGTTGACGTTGGGCCTGGTTTGTTCACCGGCATGCGGGTTGGACTGGCAGCCGGCAAGGCGCTCGCGCAGGCGCTCCGGATTCCGATGATCGGGATCGCATCGCTTGACCTGCTGGCGTTCCCGTGCCGGCACACCGACCGAGTCATCGTGCCCGTGATCGACGCTCGCAAGGGTGAGGTGTTCTGGTCGATGTATCGGCAGGTACCCGGCGGTGTTCAACAGGTCAGCGCACCCACCGTCGGTCCGGTCGACGACTTGATCGGTGACCTATTGGCTCGCAGCCAGGATGTGTTGTGTGTTGGCGACGGCGCCGAGCGGTATCGGGAACGGATCGTCGATGGCTATCGCTGCGAGATCAGCGCTCCGGCGCACCCTTCGCCAGGAGCCTTGGTGCAACTCGCCCACGCCCGAGCGCTCCGCGAAGAATGGGTGCGGCCCAACGAGATCGAACCGGTGTATCTCCGACTGCCCGATGCGCAGATCAACTGGGCGACGAGAGAGAGCCGTCCGTGAAGATGCTGTCGTCGGTGATCACGCTCGAACCGATCTGCAGGCGCGATCTTCGTGAGATCGTCCGGATCGAATCGGCAACGTACGCCAAGCCGTGGTCGCGCAAGGTGTTTGAGGACGAAATATTTCAGGTGGCTGGCGGCAGCCGTGACTACATCGTCGCCCGAGCTGGTCGACATATCGTCGGGTATGCAGGACTGTGGTTCGTCGCCGACCCCGACGGCGACCAGGCTCACATCACCAACATCGTGGTTGCCGCAGATCACCGTCGTGCCGGCATTGGTCGGCAACTGATGCTGGAGTTGGCGCGTCATGCGATCGGTCGCGGCTGCGTGTCGTGGACCCTCGAGGTGCGGGCGTCCGGTACCGCCGCCCAGGAGTTGTATCGACGGTTTGGGTTTGTCCCAGCTGGAATTCGCAAGCGGTATTACGAGAACAACGAGGACGGAATCGTCATGTGGTGCCACGACATCCAGTTCCCCGAGTACGCGTCGCGATTGGCGGAACTGTCATGAGGGTGGTTACGCCTGATGCTTCAACGCTCGTGTTGGGGATCGAGACGAGTTGTGACGAGACGGCCGCCGCCCTGGTGATGGGGGGCAACGACGTCGTGTCGAGCGTGGTGTCGAGCCAGATTGAAATCCATGCGGAGTTCGGCGGTGTGGTGCCAGAGATCGCAAGCCGGGCACACCTCGACGCGCTCAACCCGGTCGTCGCCCGGGCAATCGTCGAAGCCGGCGTCGACGACTCCCGGATCGACGTCGTGGCCTGTACCTACGGTCCTGGTTTGATCGGTGCTCTCCTGGTTGGTGTGTCGGCGGCGAAGGCCTTGGCGCTTGCGTGGGACGTGCCGTTCGTTGGCGTCAACCATCTCGAGGCTCACCTGTACTCGGCGTTCCTGGAGGACCCCTCACTTGAGTTCCCATTGATGGTGTTGCTGGTGTCGGGCGGCCACACGATGTTGATCGAGATGGAAGGTCACGGTCGGTATCGACTGCTCGGCCAGACGATCGATGATGCCGCCGGCGAGGCGTTCGACAAGGTTGCCCGCTTCCTCGATCTTGGCTATCCGGGTGGCCCAGCGATCGATGCCGCCGCGCTGAATGGCGACTCGGACGCGATCCGGTTCCCGCGGGCGATGATGGACGACAACCTGAACTTCAGCTTCAGCGGACTCAAGACGGCGGTCATCAACTACGTCCGTAAACACCCAGACGTGTCGTCGGCCGATGTTGCTGCCTCGTTCCAGATGGCCGTGATTGATGTGCTCGTGACGAAGGCCAGGCGTGCCGCCAAACAGATCGGTGCCAAGGGGATCGTGTTGGGTGGGGGAGTCGCAGCCAACTCGCTGTTGCGCGAGGAGTTGTTGGGCGCCTGCGCGGCGGACGGCATCAGAGGTTTCCTGCCGAGCAGAGCACTGTGTACCGACAACGCCGCCATGATCGCGGCGGCCGGCTGGTACCGATTGGCAAGTGATGGCCCAACCAACCTCGATGTAGGCGCCTTCCCCAACCTAAAGTTACCGTTGCTGCCGTGACGGGCCCCGGTTGCTCTTGTTGCTACGACTGTAGCCAAGTGCTACGATGGTTGCATGGCCATCGTCGCATCACGCGAACTGCGAAATAGCACACGCGCATTGCTTGACCGCGTGAATGCGGGAGAGGAGTTGACGATTACGGTCGACGGGCGTGAAGTTGCCCGCCTGACTGCTGTATCGTCCCGCCCGAGGTGGATCTCGAAATCCGAGTTCATCGATCGGTTCGTCGGGTTCCAGGCAGATTCTGCGCTCACTGCGGAACTCCATGAGATGATGCCGGATACCACCGACGACCTGCCGTTCTACTAATGCGGGGTCTTGCGGATACAAGTGTGTTCATCGCCCTCGAAAGTGGTCGACCGGTTCGTGTCGATGCCATCCCCGAACAGTTGGCTGTCTCGATTGTGACGGTGGGCGAGCTTCGGGCCGGTGTCCTTTCGGCGGTCGACTCCGAATCTCGAGCGCGTCGGCTTGAGACGCTGATTCGTGTACTCGCCATGGATCCGGTTTCGATCGATGAAAGCGTCGCTCAGGCGTGGAGCGAACTGCGCGTTCGTCTCCGAACTGCGGGAAAGCGGATGCCCGTCAACGATTCATGGATCGCCGCGACGGCGATCTCGCTCGGACTGCCGATTGTGTCGCAGGATGACGATTACGACGATCTCCCCGGAGTCGATGTCATCAAGGTCTGATGCGTTCAGGCGAGGCTTCAGATACCGTCTGAAATCGTGTTGCCGTTGAATATTGGGTCGTTTACTCCTTCGGCGCCGGTGGTGTTGGCTCCGATGGCGGGCGTCACGAATGCGGCGTTTCGGGCGATGTGCCGCTCGTTCGCGCCTGACCTCGTGTACGTCAACGAGATGGTGATGGCGACCGCTGTCGTGTACGGCAACAACAAGACGACCAGGATGATGGCGTTCGGTCCCGACGAATCGCCGCGCAGCCTGCAGTTGTACGGCAGCGACCCCGAGATGCTTGGTCGCGCCGTACACAATGTGTGCGACGAAGGTCTCGTCGACCATATCGATCTCAATTTTGGCTGCCCGGCAGCCAAGGTGACCCGCAAGGGTGGGGGAGCGGCGGTCCCTGCCAAGCCGCGCCTGTTGCGTGCGATCGTTCGTGCGGCCGTGAACGCTGCGGCTCCGTACGGCGTGCCCATCACAGCCAAGTTCCGGATGGGCCTTTGGGACGATGTTCGGACCGACATCACGACGGGCCTGATCTGCGAGGACGAAGGTCTGGCGTGGATCGGATTGCACGCCCGCACAGTCGAACAGCACTACTCAGGTGAGGCGCGCTGGGACGCGATCGCAGCACTCAAGCAGGCGGTCAAGTCGATTCCTGTGCTCGGCAACGGTGATATCTGGGAAGCGTCCGACGCGGTCGAGATGATGCGCGTCACCGGTTGTGACGGTGTCGTCGTCGGTCGCGGTTGTCTCGGTCGGCCGTGGCTATTTGGCGACCTGGTGAACGCGTTGACTGGTGGGCCGGCGCCGATTCCGCGCAACCTTGGTGATGTGGTGGCCCAGATGGCGAAGCATGCGCAACTGCTGGTTGATCATTACGAGGGCTACGGCGATGAGCCATACGCGATGCGCGACTTTCGCAAGCACACGGGTTGGTACCTGTCGGGCTATCCCGTCGGGCCGCTGGCGCGTCGCAACTTCGCGATGGTGTCGAGCCTGGTGGAACTCGACGACCTGATCGCCGCGCTCGACCCGACGCTGTGTCTGGTCGAAGGCGGCGAGCGAATCAAGCGTGGCCACACGAACGGCCCGATCAAAGTGGCCCTGCCCGAGCACTACCTCGACGACGTCGATGACATGACGATCCCAGACGACAACAACGTGATGGCGCTCTCCGGTGGCTGATCGAACGATGCTGACCCCACTCGTACTTGCCTCCGGGTCGCCTCGGCGGCATGCATTTTTGCGGGTGCTTGGGATCGAGTTCGAGGTTGCTCATCCTGACATCGATGAATCGCAGCTTGCCCATGAATCACCGATCGAGTACGTCGAACGGCTGGCTCGCGAGAAATGTGCGATCACAGTTGAACGGATCGGCGAACGGGCAGCGACCGTTGTCGTGCTGGCTGCAGACACCACGGTCGAGCTGGACGGTGAAGTGCTCGGCAAGCCAGAATCCGATGCTGAAGCGTCGGCGATGCTACGTCGACTATCGGGGCGCACGCACCATGTTCACACCGGAGTCGCGGTCTGGCGCTTACCGGAAATCGTGACACAGGTGATCACCACGGATGTCACGTTTGTCGAGATGTCAGACAGTGACATCGCCTGGTACGTCGCCACCGGCGAGCCACACGACAAAGCCGGCGCCTATGGGATACAGGGCGCTGCTGCGGCCTTCGTGAAATCGATCACCGGGGCACCGTCAAACGTCGCAGGACTCCCGTTGGCCGAGACTCGGGCGATGCTCCAAGCCGTTGGCGTCTGTTAGCACTCTCGCCCTCCGGTTGCTAACGCGCCCTCGACTCGTCTACGCTGGCACTCTCAAGGGTCGAGTGCTAATCGGCCCGAGTTGATGATCCAATCCCCTGTGACACGCCAACGGAGGCTGCACCCATGAACCTAAAGCCGCTCGACGACCGCATCGTCGTCAAGCCCAACGAGGCCGAAACTCAGACCGCGTCAGGTCTCGTTATCCCTGATACCGCCAAGGAGAAGCCCCAACAGGGTGCTGTCCTGGCAGTTGGTCCGGGCAAGCGTTCGGACTCAACCGGCGAAATCATCCCGCTCGGCATCAACGTCGGCGACATCGTGCTGTATTCGAAGTACGGCGGCACGGAAGTGACCATCGCTGGCGAGGACGTTCTCGTTCTCAACGCTCGCGACGTACTCGCGATCGTCGGAAGCTGAGGCTGATTCAACATGGCCAAAATGCTCAAATTCGACGACCAAGCTCGCCGTGCCCTCGAGACCGGCGTCAACAAACTTGCTGATGCTGTCCGCGTCACATTGGGACCGAAGGGTCGCAACGTCGTGCTCGACAAGAGGTTCGGCGCCCCGACGATCACCAATGACGGTGTGTCGATCGCCAAGGAAATCGAACTCGAAGACCCGTTTGAGAACATGGGTGCTCAGCTCGTCAAGGAAGTGGCCACCAAGACCGACGACGTCGCCGGTGACGGAACCACGACCGCCACGGTGCTCGCCCAGGCAATGGTCAAGATCGGTATGCGCAATGTCGCAGCCGGTGCCAACCCGATGTCGGTCAAGAGAGGCATCGAGAAGGCTGTGGCCGCTGCCGTCGAGTCGATCCAGGCTCAGGCCAAGGACGTCGACGACAAGTCCGACATCGCCAACGTCGCCACCATCTCGGCCGCTGATTCGTCCATTGGTGAAGTCATCGCCAATGCCATCGACAAGGTCGGCAAAGACGGCGTCGTCACGGTCGAGGAGTCGAACACGTTCGGCACCGAGCTCGAGTTCACGGAAGGCATGCAGTTCGACAAGGGCTACCTGTCGCCGTACTTCGTGACCGACACTGAGCGTCAAGAAGCGGTGCTCGAAGACGCCTATATCCTGCTCAACCAGGGCAAGATCTCGACAGTTCAGTCGCTGCTCCCCGTGCTGGAAGCTGTGATGAAGACGGGCAAGCCGCTCGTCCTGATCGCCGAGGATCTTGAGGGCGAGGCGCTCGCCACGCTCGTTGTCAACAAGATCCGCGGCACGTTCCAGGCCGCCGCGGTGAAGGCTCCCGGCTTTGGCGATCGTCGCAAGGCGATGCTGCAGGACATGGCAGTGCTCACTGGCGCTCAGGTGATCAGCGAAGACGTTGGCCTGAAGCTGGAGAACACCACGCTCGACCTGCTCGGCACCGCCAAGCGCGTGATCATCACCAAGGACAACACCACCATCGTTGATGGCGGCGGCAACCACGACGATGTTCAGGGTCGGATCAGCCAGATCAAGGCCGAGATCGAGAATACCGACTCCGACTGGGACCGTGAGAAGCTCCAGGAGCGCCTCGCCAAGCTTGCTGGCGGCGTTGCCGTCATCAAGGTCGGCGCTGCCACCGAGGTTGAGCTCAAGGAGAAGAAGCATCGCATCGAAGACGCCGTGTCGTCGGTTCGTGCGGCCATTGAGGAGGGTGTGGTCGCCGGTGGCGGCACCGCTCTGATCCGTGCCCGCCCAGCCGTGCTTGCGGTCGCTGATGCACTCACCGGTGACGAGCAGACCGGCGCTCGCCTGGTTTGGGAAGCACTCACCGCTCCGGCACGCAACATCGCCGAGAATGCTGGCCTCGAAGGCTCAGTGATGGTGCGTGCAATCGAAAGCGAGATCGGCTCGATGGGCCTCAATGCCAACACCGGTGAGATCGTCGATCTCGTCAAGGCCGGCATCATCGATCCCGCCAAGGTGACCCGCGCGGGCCTGCAAAACGCAGCCTCGATTGCGGCATTGGTGCTCACCACTGAGTGCCTGATCGCCGACAAGCCGGCACCCGCAGCCCCGATGGGCGGCGG
>JANOTN010000041.1:0-3800 GCA_031416375.1 Ilumatobacteraceae bacterium | reverse complement strand
CTCGGTCCGGCCTCGAGGGTGCCGCCGAGGAGCTTGGCACGTTCGGCCATGCCAACGAGCCCGTAGCCCGACGACGAGCTGGCACCGAAGGGGCTGGGGTCTCCGTCGTCGCGGACAGTCAGGAAAACGCTGTTGTCGTCTCCGGCGACCGACACATCGATCCGGGTGGCGTGGCGGGCGTGTCGCACCGCATTCGTGATCGATTCCTGGGCGAGGCGGTAGATCGCTGTCCCGACCGATGGCCTCAGATCATCGAATCCGCCCGACAGGTGAACATCGACGTGCGGCGATTCCCCTGTGTTGCGGGCGAGCAGCTCGATGTCGGCCACGCTGCGCTGCGGGGCGAGGTCGGGATCCTCTCCTTGGCGGAGGGCACCGACCATGATCCGCATCTCGGCGAGTGCTCGTGAAGCCTCTGCCTCAATGACCTCGAGCACGTCCACCGCAGCGTCGGGGTCGGTCGCTGCAACGGTTCGCCCGGCCTGGGCCTGAATGATGATCGCCGAGACGTGGTGGGCGACGGTGTCGTGCAGTTCGCGTGCCAATTGCTCGCGCTCGAGCAGCTTGACCTGGTCCCTCTCGCGGAGCCTGGAACTGGTCCGGTAGCGCATCGCGGCGCCGAGCGCTGCCGGGAACAGCAGGAAAACGGTCGCCGCGGCTGCTTCACCGACGTTGTTGACGGCACCGG
Source organism: Ilumatobacteraceae bacterium (assembly GCA_031416375.1). Classification (GTDB taxonomy): domain Bacteria; phylum Actinomycetota; class Acidimicrobiia; order Acidimicrobiales; family Ilumatobacteraceae; genus Ilumatobacter. Next base: position 3,112 of record JANOTN010000041.1, on the reverse strand, counting down.
ACCCGTTGGGAATGTGACCGATCAGCATGATCGCCAGCCCGATCGCGCATTCACGACCGGCTCCCCAACGAAACAGCGAATAGGGCAACAGGATCAACCACGCCGTGCTGTACAGCATCGCCGAGTGGTCGGCACCGAAGATCGTCACTGCCTCGCTCGCGGCGTGCGCACCGAACACGACAGCGACCACGGCAAGCGGGTGCGTTCGCCGCCACAACAGCGTGAACACCGGCACCACACCAAGCACGAAGGCGACGGGTTTCCACCCGAGATCCGTGCGGAGGATCGCTTCGAGGATCGCCGTCGGTACCAACACGCCCAGGAGCAACCAATCACGCCACACCCGCCTCGGCGGATTCGGAACTCGGGGTTCCGCCCAGAGTTGCCGAACCGTGCCGCTCACCACAGCCCCATCATAGAGAGTCCCTCAGGGCGACGGATCGGCCGAAAGTACGGTCGGTGCTTCAGCCGAAAGGCCAGCTGACATTCGACCAATCGGTCGATGTGTCGACCGCCGAATTTCGCCACGATGCACTGATCACCTCGTCCGACGTTCGTCGGTCGCGGTATCCGTATGGGCGACTCACTGAGATCGCCGTTTGAGGAGGAACTGCAATGTCGAATGCCTTGTACCGATTGGGTCGGTTGGCGGCGCGCCGCCCATGGGCCGTGATCGCAGCGTGGGTGTTCGTGGCCGTTGTTGTAGTGGGAGCATCCGTCGGCTTCGGTCGCCAACTCGAGGACGCGTTCGAAGCCCCGGGCCTCGACTCGACCGCCGCGCTCGACCTGCTCACAGCCGCCCAATCGGATTCGGCCGGGCCGACAGCACAGGTCGTTCTGACGCCGCTTGATGATGGCGTGACGTTCTTCGACTCGTCAGAAGCGCAAGCCGCGCTGGCCGAGGTCCAGTCGGCGGTTTCCAACCTACCCAACGTGCTCGGCACGACCGACCCCGCCGGCGATCTGGCCATAGGGGCAGAGTCCGCAACGGCGAGCGGCTCGGTGTCGCCTGACGGACGGGTGGCGCTGATTCGGGTTCAGTATCGGCTGATCGATGAACTGAGCGCAGCTGATCTGGAGATTCTCAAGGAGTTGGCGGTCGATGCTCGACAGGGTTCGCCACTGCAGATCGAGCTGAGCGGCGACCTCTTCTTTTCCTTCGAACAGCCAGAGACCGGTGGCGAGCTGATTGGTCTGATCGCGGCGGTCATCATTTTGCTCCTCGCGTTTGGCTCGCTGATTGCGATGGGTCTCCCGATTGGGTTGGCCCTGTTCGGTCTTGCCCTTGGCATCACCTCGATGTCGCTGATCACCTACCTGATCGAGATTCCAAGTTGGGCGCCCCAGATCGCCAGCATGGTCGGCTTGGGCGTCGGAATCGACTACGCCTTGTTCGTCGTCACCCGACATCGTGAGTTCCTGGCGCGCGGAATGACCGTCGAAGAGTCGGTCGGGCGGGCTACGGCAACCGCTGGACAGGCCGTGATCTTTGCCGGCGGTACCGTCGTCATCGCGATCCTTGGCCTGACTGTCGCCGGCGTTCCGTTCATGACGTCTGCCGGTGTCGCCATCTCAGTCACGGTCTTGCTGATGGTGGTCGCCTCGATCACGCTGCTTCCCGCGTTTCTCGGTCTCGCCGGTCATCGAATCAATGGCTTCGGAAAACGACGACACCGAGCAGACAGAGGTGCCGCGTTGAGCGCCGGGTGGGAACGTTGGGGTCGGCACGTGTCCAAGAACGCGTGGGCGTATGCGATCGGCGTCACCGTCGTGCTGCTGGCAATGACGGCACCGGTGCTCTCGCTTCGTCTCGGTTTCCCGGACGAGGGAACGCTGCCCGTGAGCCGCACCGAGCGGCGGGCGTACGACCTGCTTTCCGATGGGTTCGGCCCCGGCATCAACGGACCCTTGGTGATCGCCATCGACATCTCCGGAAACCCCAGCGTGGTCGAGCCGCTCCGCGACGCGATCCTTGCCGACCGAGGCGTCGCCGCTGTTGCACCAGCGCAGGTGAACACCGAAGCCGGGGTGGCGACGCTACTGGCGTTCCCCAACTCAGCACCGCAACACGATGCCACGCTCGACACGGTCGAACGTCTTCGGGTCGAGGTCTTCCCGCAGGTACTCGATGGCAGTTCGGCCACGGCCCACATTGGCGGCCAGACAGCGACCTTCGGTGACATCGGCAACCGCGTCAACGATCGGCTCCCGCTGTTCATTGCGGCAGTCATCCTCCTGTCGTTTCTGTTGTTGACCCTGGTGTTCCGATCGGTCGTTGTACCTCTGAAGGCGGCGCTGATGAACCTGTTGAGCATCGGAGCTGCCTACGGCGTGCTGGTGATGGTATTCCAGTGGGGGTGGGGCATGGGCATCATCGGTCTCGAATCGACCGTGCCGGTGGTCGCCTTCATTCCCATGTTCATGTTCGCGATTCTCTTCGGACTGTCGATGGACTATGAGGTCTTCCTGCTCTCACGAGTGCGTGAGGAGTACCTGCTGACAGGCGACAACGACGCGTCGGTCATCCACGGCATCGCCGCCACCGCCAGGGTGATCACATCAGCCGCACTGATCATGATCTCGGTGTTTCTGGGCTTCGTTCTGGGTGAGGATCCCGTGACCAAGATGATGGGCCTCGGCCTGGCCACGGCGATCTTGATCGATGCCACGATCGTTCGAATGATCTTGGTCCCGGCGACGATGAAGCTGATGGGCAACGCCAATTGGTGGCTTCCCGACTGGCTTGATCGACTGCTCCCAACGATCGACATCGACGGTGAAGCGGGACTTCCGGAACCCGAGTTGGAAGCCGAACCGAGGGTGTCGGCCGTTCGAGAAGACGTGCTGGTCTAGACCGTGACGACTGCAACTGCTTCACCGGTCTACGCGGTTCGGCTGGAGATCGACTATCCCGATCGCAGGCTCAATCGGGTCACGTCGGCGTTCCGGGCCCTCACTGCCCTCCCGATCATGCTGCTCGTCTGTCTCCTTTGCTGGGGACGTTCTTCCGGGCTGTTGACCTTGCCGCTCGGCCTGATGCTGGTCTTCAGACGGAAGTACCCGCGCTGGTGGTACGACTGGCACCTCCAACTTGCGCGATTCGAAACCCGTG
>JANOTN010000040.1:0-2005 GCA_031416375.1 Ilumatobacteraceae bacterium | reverse complement strand
GTTCGTTCACCGATGATGTTGCGTTGGATCTCGTTCGTACCGCCACCGAGCGACGGGGCGAATGCCGAAAGGCCGGCACGTTGAATCCGCCCGCCGTCGCGGGCGTCGTCATCCATCAACATTCCCTCGGCACCAAGCATCGACAGCGACAGGTCGCGTGATTGGTGCGAGAGCATCGCCAGCCAGAGTTTCATCATTGATCCGTCTGGTCCGGGTTGCTTCGATTTGGCGAGGTCGCGGCTCCGCAAACCGGTGAGTCGATAGATCTCGGTGTTGACATGGAATCGCATCAACTGATCGCGTCGAGCTTGGTCGGAGGTCGCTCCAGTTTTTTTCGCTAGAGCGATCATCGTGCGCGAGTTGAGCATCACTTCGAAGCGCTTCTTCGGGTCGCGAGCTGCGCTGGCGGCGCGTTCGATCAGTTCGCCGACGGTGAGATCCAAGTTGCCGGCGATCCCACCGGCGGCAATGTCGACAATGCCACGTGAGCGGCCAGAGGCGGCTCCCGCGCGTTCGTGTGTGAGTGTCGTGCGGGCGACGTTCCAGCCGTCGTTGATATCGCCGATCACATCACTGACCTTGACCCGCGCCTCGGTCATGAACACCTCGCAGAATTCGGCGGCGCCATTCATCTGAACCAACGGACGAACCTCGACGCCCGGTTGGTCCATGTCGATCATCATGAACGAGATGCCGCGATGTTTCGGCACGTCGGGGTTGGTGCGGGCGAGCAGCATTCCCCATCCGCTGACCTCGGCGCGAGAGTTCCAGACCTTCTGGCCGGTGACGACGAACTCGTCGCCATCGCGGTCGGCCTGAGCGGCGAGACTTGCAAGGTCGGAACCGGCACCCGGTTCGCTGAATAGCTGGCACCACTGGTGCTCGCCCAACGCCATCGGCGGAAGGAAGCGCTGCTGTTGTTCTGGCGTAGCGTGAGCGATCAAAGTCGGACCGCCCATGTTGGGACCGTTACCTGACGGAGGACCGATGACACCGGCCGCCCCGAGTGCCGCCCCGACGGTTCGAGTATCGGAGGCGTTGGCACCGAACCCGCCCAGTCCGGTCGGCCACGAGGGAAACGTCAGCCCGGCCTCGAACAGCCGCCGCCACCACTCTGCCAGCGTGATCTCAAGACTCCAGTTCGCATCGATCCACTCAGCCGTCGATGCTGCCACGTTCGAATCCACAAAAATAGGTTAATAGATTCTTGCCCGACGCGAGAACCCGCACGACCTCGGTCCCGAAAGTGAACAAATGCGATTCGGGACCGACGGTGGTTCCGAATCGCATTTGTTGCCGCCCGGAACCGGACGTGGGCTGCAAGAACTGAACTCGGTCGCTGTCTTGCTCGGCGTGCCACCCGATGCAGTGTCCTAGTTCGTCATCTCCGCCACCGCTTGCACCTCGATGCCGCCACGTGGGCGTTGTGTCAATCTGACCGTGACCCGTTTTGGCTGGGCTGTCGTCATGATTTCCCCAGCGATCTCGGCTGCCAACGCCTCGGCGAACACCGCACGGTCGCGAAAACCCCACAGATACAACTTGAGACTCTTCGACTCGACACACCATCCGTCGGGCACGTACTCGATCACGACGGTCGACAAATCCGGCTGCTGGGTGACCGGGCACATCGACGCCAACTCGTCGTTCGAGAACCGCACGACCGTCACGTTGGCGGGAGCAGGAAACACCTCGACATGATCGATGGCGTGCCGCACGGTCGCTCCCAGCACCGTCAAACTCCGAGGATCGTCGTCGCTCACGTCAGCCCTCTTACGCGAATCCGACCAGCGGGTGGGGCGTGTAGGGGCCTTCGAGCCTGGCGATTTCGTCGGCGCTGAGTTGCACATCGACTGCCGCGACGGCGTCGTCGATGTGTTCCGGTTTGGTGGCGCCGACGATTGGTGAGGTGATCACCGGTTTCGACAGCATCCACGCCAGCGCGATCTGTGCCCTCGGGACACTTCGCTCGATGGCAATCTCGGCAACCCGATCGACGATCACA
>JANOTN010000039.1:0-13629 GCA_031416375.1 Ilumatobacteraceae bacterium | reverse complement strand
GCGGATCTCGTGCTGCTGTTCACCGGGCTCAACGATCTCCAGATTGACGTGCGGAACCATCTCACCGAGGTTGAGCAGGTCGACCACCGTGACGTCTTCGACGCCGACAACGCTGTGTGGGTTACCGAGGCTGAGGTGGGCAACCGGGCGATCAGGATTGCATTTGAGTTGCTCCCAGCCCGTCGGTTCTCCGATTGCGTTAACGGAACCCATGTCGACGCTCGCCTGAATTGTGCCGGCATCATCAGTTGTCTCAAGCGTCACGGACCGAACACCGGCATCGGTCATGATTCGGAGCTCAGACATGTCGCCACGCTGCGTCGCCAATGCTTGAGCAAAACAGCGAATTCCGTTGCCGCTCATTTCGGCGCGGCTGCCGTCGGCGTTGTGCAGGATCATGCGTGCGTCGTAACCGTCGGCCTCGTACGCAACCAACAACCCGTCGGCACCAACCCCACGGCGTCGATCACAAACGGCCCTGGCAACACGAGCGAGTGCATCACGCTGAATCGGTGGGTCAAGCATCACCAAAAAGTCGTTGCCGAGACCATGGTGTTTTGTCAGAATCGTGAGCGTTGTCATGAGGTGTTCTCGATTGCGTCGATCACGACCGGCGCCACCTCGGCAACCGGGTCGAACTCGATATCGATCCAGCGTACGCGAGGGTCACGACGGAACCATCGCTCCTGACGAACGGCGAACTGTCGAGTGCGAACGATGATCTCCTCGATCGCCTCGGCCAGCGTCCTTTGACCGTTGAGGTGGGCGATCAACTCCTTATACCCAAGCGCCTGGGCGGCAGTCCTCGACAGGCCATGAGTCGCAAGAGCTTCGACTTCGGCGAGCAAACCGGCAGACATCATTGCGTGGACTCGAATTTCGATTCGAGCCGCTTGAATCGTGCGATCCCAGCGCAAACCGATCTGGGCAACAGGGGAATCCGGGTAGCTGTCGACGCCCGGCCCGAACGAGCTAAACGGTCGCCCGCTGCCTTCGCACACCTCAAGGGCGCGCACGATACGACGGGCGTTCGACGGTTCCATCTTGCGGGCGGCGGTCGGATCGATTGCGGTCAGCCGAGCGTGGAGATGCTGCGCACCGCGTGCTGTAATTTCAGCTTCGAGACGTTGTCGCACTGTGGGCCATTCGCCTGGCATCGTGAAGTCATCGATCACCGCGCGGTGATACAACCCCGTGCCGCCGACCAACAGGGCTCGACAGTTTCGCTCGGCGACGTCGGCCAGCACTCGCTGGTACGCCGCCTGGAACTCGGCAACCGTGAATTCGTCAATAGGTTCGACGAGATCGATCAGGTGGTGACGAATCTGTTGCTGTTCGTCCGGTGTCGGTTTCGCTGTCCCGATGCTCATTCCTCGGTACACCTGCATCGAATCGATCGAAATCACTTCAACGCCAATGAGTTTTGATGCGACCGCCATTCCCACGGCGGATTTCCCCGAAGCTGTCGCGCCAACTATCGCCACACGCTTGGGCAGCGTGGTCATACAGGCATCACAGGGCGACAACGGGGATGCGGAGTTTGTGGGTCGGTTCGGCGAGCAACTCGACGAACCGGCCTTCGAGGTGATGCGGTGCCGCCCTCGTGACTTCAACCGTGGCATAGCTGCCGGTTCGGATCGGGTGCGGCGGAGCGAAGTGGATCAGCTTGTTCTGACGAGTCCGACCGGAAATCACATCAGGGTTGCGTTTACTCGGACCCTCGATCAGCACCTCTTCGACACGGCCAACGCGTGCCTGATGCTGACGCAGCGCAGCGTGTTCGACGACGACCCGAAGGCGCTGGAAGCGGTCCTTGGTGATCGCCGGATCGATGAAATCGGCTTCCATCAAGGCCGCTTCGGTACCGGACCTGGGAGAGAAGATGAACATGTAGGCGTAGTCGTACTCCGCGGCAGCGGCGACTTCCATCGTGTATGCGAAGTCGTCATCGGTCTCGCCGGGGAAGCCAACAATGATGTCGGTCGAGACTGCGAGGTCAGGGATCACTCGGCGAGCCTCAATCAACTTTTCTAGGTAACGCTCGGCCGTGTAGCCACGATGCATCAGTGCCAGCACCCGATCGCTCCCCGACTGCAGCGGGTAATGCAGGTGCTCGCACACCGCTGGAGTTTCGGCCATCGCCGCGAACGTCTCCGGGCGCATGTCTTTCGGGTGCGGGCTCGTGAACCTGACCCGACGTATCCCCTCGACCGCCCCTGCGTCGCGCAACAAGTCGGAGAACAACGGGCGCAGCTTCGCCTCCCGATTACCTGCCTGGCGAGCGGCGACTTGGATGTCGCGACCGTACGAGTTGACGTTCTGGCCGAGCAGTGTGATCTCGGAGACTCCATCGCCGGCGAGCTGTTCGACTTCGTCGATCACATCGGCGTATGGGCGACTGATCTCAGTGCCCCGTACAGCCGGAACGATGCAGAAGGCACAGTTGTTGTCGCACCCGATCTGGATCGTGACCCAGGCGTTGTAGCTCGTCTCACGGCGAGCCGGCAGTGCCGACGGGAACATGGCATGATCGTCGATCACGGCCTCATTGAGAATCTCTGTGATCCGGCCGCTTGTCCTCGACTCGGTCAGCAGCTCGGCGGCCCGGTGGACGTTGTGGGTGCCCATCACGACGTCGACATACGGAGCCCGTTTGGCGACGAGATCACGATCCTTCTGGGCGAGGCAGCCCGATACAACGATCTGGCGGCCGTCCTTAGCGTCTTTCCAGGTCTTGAGATGGCCGAGCTGGCCGTACAGCTTGTTGTCGGCATTCTCACGAATGCAGCACGTGTTCAGCACCACTACATCAGCGTCGTCATCGGAGACAGCCAAGGTGAGACCATCGGCCTCAAGCAGGCCGGCGATCCGTTCCGAGTCATGCTCGTTCATCTGGCACCCATGGGTGCGCACGACATAGCTGCGTGTCACGTCTCCAGGCTAACGGTGCTTCACTGGTGCCGTGAGCGCTGAGCAGTTCGACCTGATCATCATTGGAAGCGGTTCAGGGAACTCGATTCCGGCCTATCTGGCTGACTGGACGGTGGCGATCATCGAGCGCGATGTGTTCGGTGGGACATGTCTGAATCGTGGATGTATTCCGTCGAAGATGTTCGTTCTGCCGGCCGATGTTGCTGAGGAAGCACGTCACAGCGCACGGCTTGGGATCGACGTCTCGTTCAACGGGGCCGACTGGGGCGCAATTCGGGACCGGGTGTTTGGGCGCATCGATCCGATCGCCGCGGGCGGGCGCGACTACCGAGCAACCGGTTCGCCGAACGTGACGTTGATCGAAGGCACCGCCCGGTTCGTCGCCGATAAGACATTTGATGTCGAAGGTCGCTTGATCGCCGGATCGCACGTGCTCGTCGCTGCCGGCTCCCGGCCAGTCGTACCGCCGATCCCAGGGTTACTCGAGACCGGCTTCCACACGTCGGATTCGATCATGCGACTTGAGTCGTTCCCGGCCACGCTCGGAATCATCGGAGGCGGGTTCATTGCCGTCGAGATGGGTCACGTGTTTGCCGGGCTCGGCTCACAGGTCACGGTTTTCAACCGTTCCGAACGACTACTGAAGGCCCACGACGACGAGGTCGCCTTGCGATTCACTGAGTTGTTCGGGAGACGCGTTGATCTGCACCTCGGGCACATCCCGACGCGTGTCGAACGTCGTGGGTCTGCGATCGTGATCCATTGCGCTGGTGAGAAAGTGGAGGTTGATGAGCTGTTGGTGGCGACTGGGCGCGAACCGAACACCGATCTTCTCGACGCCGAGCGTGGTGGGCTGACGCTTCACCATCACGGCACGATTAAAGTCGATCAGCACATGCACGCTGGCGTCGAGGGTGTGTGGGCGATCGGTGACATCGCAAACTCGTGGCAACTCAAACACGTCGCCAACGCCGAAGCCACAGTGGCGTTCTGGAACATTGCCCACCCTGACGATCTACGCTCGATCGACTACACCGCTGTGCCGAGCGCCGTGTTCAGCAACCCGCAGTTGGCGACGGTCGGCCTCACCGAAACCCAGGCACGCGCGGCCGGACTCGACTACGTCGTCGGCCGCTGTGACTACGGCGACACCGCCTATGGGTGGGCACTGGCCGACGAGACCTCGTTTGCGAAGGTGCTGGTCGATCGGGCATCTTGCCTGATCGTTGGTGCCCACATCATCGGCCCTCATGCAGCCATGCTGATTCAGCCTGTGATCCAAGCGATGCAGTTCGGGCAGACCGCAGCCGACGTGGCGCATGGCCAGTTCTGGATCCATCCGGCACTCACCGAGGTCGTCGAAAACGCTCTGCTCGACGCCCTCGATTAGATTTCGATCGGCTGATCGTCGGCGTCGCTGAACGCGTCGACATCATCAGGAGCCTCGACCGGAGCGTTCGGATCGGGCCGCAGGCCCGAGGCGATCATCACCTTGTCAGTGACCTCCATCATCACCTCAGGGTGAGCCGTGAGGAACGACTTAGCATTTTCGCGGCCTTGGCCGAGTTGTTCACCCTCGTAGGTGAACCAAGCACCCGACTTGTTGACGATGCCAAGGTCGACCGAGAGGTCGAGCAAGGAGCCTTCGCGGCTGATCCCCTTGCCGTACATGATGTCGAATTCTGCCTGTTTGAAAGGAGGCGCACAGTTCGACACGACGATGTCATTAGCGATGAAGGTGTGGTGTTCATCCACCTCGACGTCGAACACATCAGCCCATTCAGGCGAACTGATCGCAGTAATCCTGTCGTACCAGACCTCGTCGGACAGGATTCCATGGAGGAAGTCGCTGTCCAGAGCATCCGCTACCAGTTGAACACGATCCCGTCGCAGACGTTTCGACCCGAGCACCTGCTTGAAACCACCTTGCGGGTTTCCGGCGCGATCGCCGACCATCTCAGCGACCTGTGCAGGCGTGACACCACGACCATCGAGGTAAGCGACAACCTGGGTCGTGAGGGATACGGGCAAATAGTTGCGCTGCGAACCTCGGTGCATCGCCAGTTTTGGATCGGCTAGCGACGCCACGAGCGCTGAGCCGCGTGGACCCCAGGTGGGAATCACCGCCGCGAATCGCGTGACGTTGTCGATCCCGGAGACACGTACCTCCCACGTCTGAAGCTTGCCCTGCACTCGACGGCCATTCACGATGCTCGGCCGCTTTTGAGATGGATCGTACGATCGCACCGAGCTGCCGATTCCCCAGCGCAGCAGGAGCCAATGGAGTTGCTGCGCTAGTTGCTCGGAGGTGGTGGTGTATCCGATACGCACGCCACCGGTCTGCTCCCGCGTGACGTGACCGTCGGACTCAAGAAGCCCGAAGACCAGGTTGGCAGCGACCTCGGCGGCTACGTCGGGTGAGAAGAACTCGGCAGGGATCATCTTCTCGGGCGCGAGGTGACCCCAAATCCCTGCTCGTCGGGCGAGTTGTAGCGCACCATTGTGTTCCCCTGGCCGATGGCTGATTGAGCGCTCGATGCCACGGAGACGGGTCGTGCACCCCATGTCTGCGACGATCCGTTCGACATCGGCGTGAAGTGCTGGGTCGGTGTTGATGAAGGCGATCGGCGTCTTGCCGCCGACGTAGCCATCGCCAATCAGATACCCGAGCAGGCGCGCCTCGTCGGGGGTGTATGGTTGCTCGTCGCCGAATCCGAGGTATTGACGTGGACGGGCGACGAAGTCGCCAACGCTGAGTTCGCTCGCCTCGAACCAACCCCTGTCACTCATGATCTGGTGGTCGGGGGTCACTCGAAGCTTGGTGCCGTCACGCAGGCTGAGCGTGATCACCTCGGCCTCGCCTTGATCAAACCGTTGCACGATCGGACGAACGTGCAATCCACCCGCCTTGTCAGCCGCAACAACGGAGTGACCCGCACCGGCGACGACGTCCTCGATCCGATGGGTTGTGCCGGTCGTCGGGTCGAAAATGAGAGTTCCGATAGCGACGCACTTATTCTTCACAACCTTGACGCGGGTCCGGTTGCCGACAAGTTCAGCACCGTCCTTCAGTGACTCGATCCGACGAATGTCGAGCCGCACTGACGAATAGAACTTGAGCGCCCGCCCACCGGGGGTGGTCTCTGGAGAGTTATGGACCATCACACCGTCGACGAAGTAGTTGTGCGTGCCACCAACCTCGATGTCGAAGCGATGCATCGATCGCGTCTTCGGCTTCACGGCGATCTTGGAAATCTTCATGGGCATCAGCACTTGACGAGGGGCGACGAACATCGGCTCGACACCAAATCGTCCGTGATACTTCGGCAGCAACTTGTACTCCATCGACGGATGCACGAATGGGGCGATCAGCGCATGGAACTTCGCCGTCTCAGCAGTTGGAAACTGGAGGATCGCCATCTGACGCTTACCGCGGCGGGTCAACGTCGTTTCGATTCCCCACGCGTCGGCGAGATACGACTGCAAGCGGATTTGCGAGTCTGAGGAGAACGCCTCGACGCAGATCTCCGACCGGCCGCTGCGACCCTCGGTCCGCTGTTGGACACCCTTTGAGCGAATCGTGAAGCCACCGTCGTCCATGTACCAGACGGCCAGTGCTAGCGGCGAAAGTCGCTTCAGGTAGTCGTCGCTCAGGACCTTCTTGCCACCCATATACACGGCGTCGCACAACTCCGCCAGTTCGGCGAGTGGCTGTACATCGTGGAACACGGCACCCTTGGCGTTGGTCGATCGGCTGACGTTGATGTTGGCAAACAATGATGCCTTCCAGTCGCCATACTCGGCCTGCTTGACACCGTGTCCCCAGCGGAAGCGTGCTCCGTTCCCGGAGCGACTCGGCGACAATGCACCGTCACCCATCAGCCCACCGAGGAGGACCTCCCACTGGAAGTCGCTGAGGTATTCAGTGGCTGCCTGCATCACGCGATCGCCTTCGATCAACTCGCTAGCCGGCCGCCAGCCGCCTGGAGTCGAAATCATGTGGTTGTCAGTTGCCGCGAACTGCGCTCGACCGTTGCCACCGCCACGCTCAACTGTGAACTGCAAGAAGCGTTCTGCGGTGCCGTTGTCGAACCAGTTCGTGATCGGCTTGGCGACGAGTTCACCCTTCTCGAAGTCGTACGTGAGCACTTCGACCGGCAGATTCTGGTTGACGATCTTGCCGATCTTCTCCTGAGTGCCGTCGGCAAGCGTAATCCGCGTGCCATAACTCATGCATCCGAACATCACGCCTATTTTTTCGCGGAGTTGGTTGATGAAGATCGCGATTGTGTTGGTCTTGTTCAGGTTGCCGGTCAGCTTGCGCAGGGCCTGGCTCATCAGGCGGGCCTGGAGACCGACATGCGTGTCGCCCATTTCGCCTTCGATTTCGGCACGTGGAGTCAAGGCCGCCACCGAGTCGATCACGATCACGTCGATCGCGCCAGAGCGGACCAACATGTCGCAGATCTCGAGCGCCTGCTCACCCGTATCGGGCTGCGAGATCAACAGTTGGTCGATGTCGACACCAATCGCCTTGGCGTAGATCGGGTCCATGGCGTGCTCGGCGTCGATGTAGGCGCACACGCCGCCGTTGCGCTGCGCTTCAGCCACGACGTGCATCGCCAGGGTCGACTTACCGGATGACTCCGGGCCGTAGATCTCGGTCACGCGGCCGCGAGGCAGACCACCGATACCGAGAGCCAAGTCGAGCGACAGGGCACCGGTCGAGATGACGTCGATACCGAGCGTCGTCTTCTCCCCCATCCGCATGATCGAGCCCTTGCCGAACTGCTTGTCGATTTGTGCAAGCGCCATTTCGAGCGCTTTGTCACGGTCATTTGCCATCAGGTTGTTCTCCGCTTTCTCGAGTCGTGTGTAAGGCCGGGGCCCGATCTGGTTGCAAGCAACCGTGACGCCCACCGTAGAGAGGGGGTGTTACAGAGTTACCTCTGACCCCGGTTGAGCCACCCTCTACAGTCGGAATGACATGAGTGTAAGCATCGAACAACCGTTCGTACAAGCATTCCCCACAACATTTTTCTGCGAGCGAGAACCGGCTACAGCTTGGCGTCGGCTTGGCCGGCTAGTTCGGCCTTCGTGGGAGGGCGCATCCACAGATCGATTGCTTGCCACAGGGTGTAGCTGACGGGGTAATACAGCAGCGGGCCGAACAGAGCGAAGAACCCGGCGACGGCGACGGCCGGCACCACAGGAATGTCGGGAGCGGTGAACGAGACCAGCAGCAGGATCGAAATCAGGACCGAGCCGAACGTCAACATGATGTTGGCGGTGGTCGCTCCGAGCTCGAAGGCGTGGTCGCCGCGGCGGTAACCGTGGCCGCATTGACGGCACACATCCTGGCGTTTGAACCAGCCGACGAAGAACGCTTTTCGGTCGCCACACCACCCGCAACGCCTTGTCAGACCCCTCATCAGGAGCACCGGCCGCGAAGGAAACTTTTCAATCGGGGCCGCCACACTCGCAGAATACCCCTCAGGTTTGGCAGACTCAGCGGCAATGGAGCGCAGCCTCTCCGCAGTTCTCTTCCTGGTGGCATCGGTTGCGCTCAGTATCGGCGCGGGTTCATGGTGGATGCAGCGAATCGTTTTCACCCCTGACGACACTCGCGACACAGCAGCGGCGATCCTCAATGACCCCGATATCCGTCAAGAAATCAACACCGTGATCACTGGAGCAAGTGCTCCGGCGCTTGGCGTCACCACCACGGAACTGGGGGCGCTGCTCGAGAATGTCGTGCTCAGCAGTCGGCCAGGCGCGGCGGTGATGGGTCCGATTATCAAGCAGGCACACGAACGAATCATCGGGCTCAACGACGCACCCGTGCAGGTGACGGGTTCGGAGATGATCCCGATCGTGCTCGATCAGAAGGCCGCCGATGTATCGACCGTGACGCTCCCGATTCCGGTGATCGGAACGCTGAAGACGCTTCGGTCATCGCTCGGCTGGCTGTTCCCGATCGCCAGCGGGATCGGTCTACTCGTACTGCTGCTCGGGATCTTCGCCAGACCCGAACGCACCGAAGTGCTTCGCGGTCTTGGCGAATTCGGGCTGGCGCTGGCGCTGGCGATGTTGCTGTTCGGCTACGCGATTCCGGTTCACATGATCACAGCAATCGACAACAGCACGTGGACCCACGCCATCCCGCAGCTGGCGATGCGGACGCTTCCGGTCGTGTTGGGCGCGGCGACGATATTCGGGCTCAGCGGTCTGGCCCTGATCATGGGATCAATGTCTGGCGGCAAGCGTCGCCAGTTCTCGACCCCGCTCGCCGTCGGCCGTTATCGAAGCGACGGCCCCGGCTGGGGCTGATTCATCCGGGACGGCTCTGGTGGGCAATCATCTCTGCCCGCTGTTCTGGCGTCACATCCGAGAGGAATCGTTCGCCGTTTGAGCGACGTTCGGCGAGTTCGCCCCGAACCGTTTCGACCCGAGCTGAACTCGGCTTGCCTCGTCCGTGCCGCTTGAGCACTTCGCCGAGCGGCTTCGTTTCGCCCACGCTGCGTTGATCCGCCGCTCGCTGAATCGTGAGCAGCGATGTCAACGCCTGGTGAGTCATCACGACAGCTGGCTGCAGGATGATCGATCCGTCGGCGAGTCGTCTGCCGACGTAGCGCTCGACATTGGCACCAGGGATCTTCGACAACGACACACGACCACGATCATCGGGTTCGACCAACACATCGAGACTCATAGCGCTGAGTATAGGGGTTACACCCCAAATGTCGCAAGTGGGCCGATCCCCGTATCATACAGCATGGATTTTGCCCTGTCCGAGGATGCGGAAACGACGCTTGATCGGTTCGAACACGGCGACCCAACGGCGTACGAACTCGTCATTGACGACCTTGAGTTACTTGATGCTCTCGGCGTCGACGCTGTATCGCTGGGGACGATGTTCGGACAATGGGTACGAATTACTGGACCGACAGGTCGCGTCTCGTACTGGCTGACACCCATCGACAACGACCGTTGGCTGATCGAAAGCATCGACGTCGAGTGAATGCCCCTCAGGCGAGAAGTTCGTCGACGAACTCGCTGAACACGGCGGCATACTTCATGGCGTCGACCTCGTCGTGCATCACCGAAATCAGCCATTGCTCGTCGAGGCCCGGGGGCAGCAGGATGCCGCGGTTGATTCCGTGAATCCATTGTGCGAACGCCAGATCGAAGTCGGAGTTCTTGTAGTCGCGATAGTTCCGCACTCTGGTCGGCGACCACGTGATGCACCCCTTGGCACCGAACTGCACCACGTGTGCCGGCAGCTCGGCTCGATCGATGATCGCCTGACAAGCCTGCACGAGCTTGGTGTTGCGGGCGATCGCCGCATCAACCGCCTCACGTGAGCAGGCCTCGCTCAGCGTCGCCTTGGCCGCTGCCATCACGAGCGGGTTACCGTTGTAGGTGCCGAGATGCAACACTTTGCCTTGCGTAATCAGTTCCATGTACTCGGCTTTGCCGCCGAACGCGCCGACCGGAAATCCGCCACCAATCGACTTGGCAAGCGTCACCAGGTCAGGCGTTACCCCAAGCGCTCCGGTAGCCCCGCCGTAACCGGCCGTGATCCCTGTCTTGACCTCATCGAAGATCAGCAACGTGCCGTGTCGTTGCGTGATCTCGCGCACCGCTTCGAGGTAGCCCGGGTCAGGTAAACAGATCCCGATGTTTTCCATCACCGGTTCGACGATGAAGCAGGCAACATCGTCGTTGGAGAGCGCCCATTCGAGTGCGGCGGCGTCGTTGTACGGGATCACGATCACCTCGGCGATCGTGCTGGAGGTGATGCCGAGCGACGATGGGACGGAATTGGGGCGGTCGGCCGGTCCGGCGAGATCGAGCGGTGGCTTGTTCGAAACCATCACTTCGTCGTGATGACCGTGATAGCCACCCTCGACCTTGACGATCTTGGGTCGCCCGGTGACACCGCGGGCAAGGCGAATCGCATCGTGCGTTGCCTCAGTGCCGGAGTTGGTCGGACGCCACATCGGCAGGCCGTATCGCTCGGCCAGCAACTCGCCGAAGTCGGCATTCAGCTCGCACGGCGTCACGTACAGCGTGCCGTTATCGAGTTGCTCGCTGACCGCTCGACGCACGGCCGGGTGCATGTGCCCGGCAAACAGAGCCCCGAAGCCCATGTCGTAGTCGACGTACTCGTTGCCGTCGACGTCGATCATCCGACACCCGGAGGCATGCTTGACCACGACCGGCCAAGGGTCGTACGCCTGGAAACTCGATGGGACGCCTGACGGCATCACCTTGCGGGCCCTCTCGGTGGCTAGCCGTGAGCCAACCGTCCGTTCGGTGTAGGTCCGCATCTCTCGCTCGGTGATCGCCTTTGCGGCGTTCACCAAGTTAACTGGGGTTTTCGTTGCCATTTCCTGACTTCCTCCACGAATTTCGTTGTGATGAGGCTAGCACACTACGGATTCCGTTAGTTGAGGGTGGTTTAGCTTCGAGGTGCCTCGCACCACGGGCGGTCCTTATCGACCCGCGGTTCTCCGGGAAGACCCAGCACCTGCTCCCCCAAGATGTTGCGCAGGATCTCCGACGTGCCACCTTCAATCGAGTTGGCACGAACCCGAAGGAAAGCGTACTGCATCCCACGAACCGCCCCGGTCGCGTCCAGTTCCGTCGGACGACGAAACGTGTAGTCGTATCCGATGAGACCATCGGCACCCATCAGGTCGATACAAAAGCTGTACAGCCGCTTGTTGAACTCGGCGAACTCGAGCTTCGAGACCGAACCTTCAGGCCCGGGATTGCCGGTCCGCATCTTCTCGGCGGCTCGCAGGTTGGTGAGTCGACCCACCTCACCACGAACCCACAGTTGCATCAGTTGGTCTTTACGAGCCCCGGTCCGTTCCGACTCAGGGAGCCGGTTCCACACGGCGACCGCGTCCTGGGCAGCCCCGCCGCGGCGGGGATTTCCCGAATTCGCGGAGCCGCCCCCGATCGCTGTCCGCTCGTTCATCAACGTTGTGAGCGCGACCCGCCAACCCTCACCCTCAGCGCCGATCCGGTTGGCGTCGGGCACTCGCGCTTCAGTGAAGTAGACCTCGTTGAACTCCGCCTCACCGGTGATCTGACGGAGTGGACGCACTTCGACACCAGCCGAGTGCATGTCGACCGCGAAGTAGGTCATGCCCTTGTGCTTCGGAAGGTCAGGGTTGCTGCGGGTGACGAGCATGCCCCAGTCGGCGAGATGCGCCAAGGTGTTCCAGACCTTCTGCCCATTCACGACCCATTCGTCTCCGTCACGCACCGCCTTGCAAGCCAGCCCGGCGAAGTCGGAACCGGCACCCGGCTCGGAAAACAACTGGCACCATTTCTCCTCCCCCGTGAACATCGGCCGCAGAAATCGTCGGCGTTGCTGATCGGTACCGTGCGTCGCAATTGTCGGTCCGGCAAGGTGCATGAAGAATGAGGTCGGATCGGCGGCAGGTGCACCTGCCTCGCGGAGTCGTTGATCGATATGGCGGTTGAGGTCAGGCCGAAGCCCCAAACCGCCGAAACCTTCGGAGAAGTGAACCCACGCTAGACCGGCATCGTAGCGCGCCCCTCGGAACTCAAAATCGGCGGTCGTGGCTGGATCGTGGCTGGCGAGCAGTTCGTCAATCGCGTCGTCAACCCGCTGTCGCGCCAAGTCTGTTGTCACCAGCGAAGTCTCGCTGAATCTGAGGGTGGCGAACGAGCCGGGACGTGGCAGAATGTCGGCTTCCATGGTGGTCGTAGCTCAGTTGGTAGAGCTCCAGTTTGTGGTACTGGCTGTCGCGGGTTCAAGTCCCGTCGATCACCCTCTTAGGGCTCAGGCAGTTGGGCGGCGGGAAACCGTCCCCTACACTGCCTGAGCCGCTAGCGCCTCTAGCTCAATGGCAGAGCAACGGACTCTTAATCCGCAGGTTCTGGGTTCGAATCCCAGGGGGCGCACCAAACACAAACTCCTGGTAGATAGTGGTGCTAGTAATAGCAAGCGGCGGATTGTCCATCGTTTCGTCCATCTTCGGATGGACAACTCGGTCTCAAGACCCCTCCACCGACGAACTCGGTGCTGCCCATTGTGTCTGAACGTGACTCCGTGTGATCAAGAGTGTCGGTATCTGGGACCGGGCGTCGGAACGGTTTCGCCTTCAATTATCGTTTCGATGTGGAACCCTCGCGAGACACCTGCCGCCTGTCACGACTTCGTGTGTGAGCGATGGGCACCTCGCCCGGGTGATGACAGCGAGGTGCTCCGGGGTCTGTGGTGATCGAGTTTCGATATGGTGATGCTGTGGCCGCCGAGCGCCGCGATGATCGCCCACGGATACGTCATGCGGCGATACCAGATGACGCCTGGCTGGTTGTCCGCGGTGTCAGCGCGATCGAGCCAGCGACGTCGATTCGGCAGGCCATGCTGTTCCGACGCCGGTTCGAACGGTGGGCCCGGTTCGGATTGTCGGCCTTTTACGCCGGTCCGATGATGAGGTCGTCGATCTCGGCGAGGACCGCCTTGAGGCGTTCGAGGTGCTGTTTGTGTTTCGACTGGCTGACGTCGTTGAAGCGGGCTTCGAAGTCGTGCCGACGTATCGGAGCCCGCACGTCACGATTTCGTTCTCCGATGACGTGGAGATTGGTTTAAACACCCGCTCGAAGGGCTTCGACGGGTTCTAGTCTTGCGGCGCGGATTGCCGGGTACAGGCC
>JANOTN010000038.1:0-10543 GCA_031416375.1 Ilumatobacteraceae bacterium | reverse complement strand
CGGCGAGTGCTCGAGACCCACGGCCACTGGGACCACATCGGGGCCGTCGCCAAACTCAGGGAAGCCGGCTACGAGGTTGGTGTCACCGCCGCCGATGCTCCGATGCTCAAAGACGTGGGGTACGACGTGTTCCTCGATGACAAAGAAGTGATCGAAATCGGACGACTGCGACTCAACGCGATCCACAATCCTGGACATACACCCGGCTCGATCTCGTTCCACGTGGAAGGCACCCCGTTGCTGTTCAGCGGTGACACGTTGTTCCCCGGTGGCCCCGGCGCAACCAAGTTCGACGGTGGCGACTTCGCCACGATCATCGACTCGATCGACAACAAGTTGTTCACGTTTCCCGAGAACACGATCGTGCTCCCCGGCCACGGCACCGACACCACGATCGGCACCGAACGACCGCACCTTCAAGAATGGGTCGCCCGAGGCTGGTGATCAGTCGGCCTGATCGAGATCGCGGCGGCGGTCGCGAACTCGGGCCTCTGCGAGCAAACGACGCGAAGCGGCCTGCAGGTCGGCGAGAAAGGCGACAACCCAGATCTGCACGGCGACGATGACCAACACACCGCCCACAACCAAGCTCGGCAGTCGGCTGCGGTACTCGTCGTCTAAAATCCAATACAGCCCCCACCGAAGCAGCAGCACCACCCCGAGCACGAACGGAATCAACCCAACTCGGAAGAAGAACCGAAACGGGTAGTACAACGCGAAACTTCGCACAATCGTCTGACCGGAACGGCGGAGATATTGACCCGTGCTCTTCGACAGGCGTGACGGCCGAGTTTGCGGGTTGACCCGAATCGGGACCGACGACACGGCGAGACCCTCGGCCCTGGCCTGCATCAACGTTTCCATCGTGTAGCTGAACTTGCCGAACACCTGAAGCCTGAGGGCCGCCTCTCGACTCATCGCCCGAAAGCCACTTGGCGCGTCACGGATGTCGGTGCCCGAGAACTTCCGGACGACCCACGATCCGACCCGCTGCAGGACCTTCTTCGCCCGAGAAAACTCTTCGATCTGCTCGATCGGGCGCTCACCGATGACCATGTCGATTCCGTCTTTCAGCACCGGGTGGACGAGGTCAGGGATACACGAGGCGTCGTACTGATTGTCGGCATCGGTGTTGACCACCACGTCGGCCCCGGCCCGCAATGCCGCATCGAGACCGGTCATGAACGCAGCAGCCAGACCACGATTCTTGGGATGCCGGACGACGTGGTCGACACCAAGCTGGCGTGCGATTTCCGAGGTGCGGTCGGAGCTGCCATCATCGATCACCAACCATTCCACGATGTCGATGCCAGCGACCTCGCGAGGCAGGTCGGCAACCGTCTCAGGAAGCGTCTCTTCCTCGTTGAAACACGGAATCTGGATGATCAACTTGATCGGGCGACGGACGGTGTCACTCATGCCGCCCAGAGCATAGAAGACGAGCCGACAGGCGAGGCGACCAATCGTTACGGCGTGGTCAGGGATACCGCCCGCCGGTACCGTGATGCCGTGAGCACCGAAGTCGCCAATGTCGCCGGGAACAACTACGACAAGTACGCCTCAACCAATCCGGTCGAGAAACGAATGATGGCGGGCTTCTTCTCCGCACTGGACCAAATCCTCGACGGTCTCACGCCGTCGATCGTCGTTGAGTTCGGAGCAGGTGAGGGTCGGATCACAGAGCGGCTCGTTGAGCGCTTTCCCGAGGCAATGGTCGTCGGTCTCGACCTTCCCGATGCCGAACTTGCCGCCGATTGGCATTCGCTCGACGCGCCAATGTTCTTCGGTGACGCCACCCGTCTCCCGTTCAGAGACAACAGCATCGACCTGATCGTCGGGCTCGAAGTACTCGAACACATCCCGTCGCCCGAACGTGCTCTCCGTGAGATTGCTCGGGTCTGCCGCGGCGCTGTGGTGCTGTCTGTGCCGCGCGAGCCGATCTGGCGAGTCGGCAATCTCGCTCGCGGTCGCTACATCAAGGCGCTCGGCAACACCCCTGGGCACATCAACCACTGGTCAGCCCGCTCGTTCCAGCGGCTCGTCGGCCAACACTTTGATGTGTCCGACACGGCCCAACCGCTCCCCTGGACGATCGTCCGGGCCACGCCCCGCTAAGGGTCAACACCCAAGCGCATAGGAGACGGCCCGACACACGTTACGCATCGCGTCGTCACCAACTTGCCCCACGTATTTGCTCAGGGTCGACTGGGCAACAGTGTGCAAGCCATCACAGTTGATCACGCACGGTCGGCTGAGCCCCGCGTCGAGGTGGTTGAACTCGACTTCGGCGGCGAGCCCACGAATCGTCGTGGTGACCTCAGCAACGGTCACGAGTTGGCGCACGTCGATCACCTCTGGCCGTGTGAGGATCACGATCGGGCGCACCTTCCGCCCGACCTGTGCCAACCAGATTTCGCCTCTCGTCATTCGTCAACCCATGCTTCCGCATCGACCCAAAACGTGTCGATGCGTTCAGGGCTATTGAGATACGCGGCTCGATCGATGGCCGCCAGGGCTGCGTGAACGGCATTGGCGACGCCATCGCGCGCTGCCGCCGAAATATTGACGTTGAGACGCCGGGCACGATCGGCCAGGTCGTCGTCAAGCGTGAAGGTGGTGCGCTGAGACGCCATACAATAATGCTACCAGAAGATGCTATCACAATTCTCGACCAGGTTCAAAACAGGTCGCCCAGTACACGCACTCAAAGTTTGTGGCAGCCACTACGACGGCGTACGTCGTGATCCCTGCCACAGAATTCGGAACCGGTGTTTGCGGCAGCCAGTACGACGAGAGTCGTCACAATGACTGCCGCAAAGTTGAAGGGGGCAACGATCGGCGGCACGCTTAGCCGGCGTAGCCGGAGGGTTGGCCGGAGATCAATGATTGTTGGATGGCGTCGATGATCACACGGATCTGGGCATAGTCAGGGTCGCCGGGTTCGATCAACGGCGGAATCAGGCCCACCGATTCGCCGATCGCCGTGTTGTCGCCGAGCAGATCGAGCAGGTCGCTGAACTCCCCAGACGACAGAGAAGTTCGCATCGAGTCACCCAGCACACCGGTCACCTGGCTAAAGCCGCCGACGGCATCAGACGCCGACACCTGCGAGCCGAGCGCCGCCAGCAGTTGCCGTTGACGCCCCATTCGTTGGTAGTCGGAATCCTGTGAGCGGGACCTGGCGTACGCAATCGCCAACGTGCCGTCCATCTCGACGAGACCAGGACCAATCGAGGTGGGGATCGGATGCTTGCCACCAGGGATGCTCGGGGGTAGCTGCACTGATTCACTCAACTCGATCGTGAATCCACCGACGGCGTCAATCACCTCGAGGAAGCCCTGCATGTTGACGAGCGCGTAGTCATCGATCGCCACGTCAAGCGAATAGCCCAAACCTTCAGTGAGCGCGAGAGCCTCCGGCTGCAACCCGTCTCGGCTATACGCGGTGATCAAGTTCTCGTGCGTCGAAACGTATGGGAACACGGCGTTCGTGAGATCGTCAAATCCGTTTGGAAACTCCGCCGCCATCGGACTTCCGGGCGGGAACTGCAGCCGCGTCAGGTTGCGGGGGATCGAAACCAGCGCCGCCCGACCCGACGCCTCGTGGAGCGAGACGAGGATCATCGTGTCGGTGCGCAGACCCCACCGGCCGGGACCGGCGTCGCCGCCCAGCAACAGAATGTTGGTTACCTGATTCGTGTCGGGGGCGGGACCCGCAGGCACAAAGAGCGCCGGGGTATCTTCAGCCGCGAACACGTCGGCAACGACGCTCCGAGCCTCGTTGGCACGAAATGCGAGCCAGAGCACCGGTGTCGCCATCGCCAACACGACCAGTGTGGCGACCATCGTCTTGGCACCAATTGCCCTGGTGGCCCGAAAGGCGTGGGCGACCTCGGCGATCGCAAACAATCGGGCTAGCACAACAGTCAAACCAACGATGATCACGACCGTGAGGAATCGAGGATCGAGCGCCAACCCGACAAGATCGTCGCGCCGCGAGAACGCCCACGCTGCCGTGACGATCGGCAGCACGATGCCAAGCATCAACAGCAGCGCGCCGACGACCGGTGCCCGCCGAACCGACGGAGCCCCTGGCACGACTACCGAAACCGCCAACTGCAGCCCAGGCGAGCCGCCAGGCGCGCCAGGTCGACCGGGTTTGGCCGGAAACGCACCCAAGCGGTCCAAGGCGTGCGTACGAGATTCTTGTGGCATTGCCGCGGACTCTACGGCGAGCAGACCAGCGATAGGCGGCAGCACTCCGCGGCGATCTGCGCGACACTGATTCGGCATGCGCTATGACGAACGACCAGCAGACCACACGCCGGTGCATACGGCTGACCTTCCAATGACGCCGATCCGCGATCGCAACATTCCAGCCACGGCGTGGATCGAATGCCCAGAATCACTCCGAACACTCGGGGACGACCTGCCGGGCGTACCCGTCGCCGAATACAAACGCCGCATCGGGCACTGGCTGCTGTGGCGCGCCGGCCCCGCTGTGGACGGCGACGCTCGCTACTGGGCAGCCAACCCCGACGATTTCGATCGTTGCTTCACATACCGGCTGTTCGTCGACGGAACCGGCGAGGGTGTCGGCCCGAACGGCGCGGAAGTCGACTCGTTCCGAGCCTGGAAGCAGTCGCTACTCGCGGCAAGTCGCGATCAATAACCCGACGGCTGTCCGCTCACGACGGCCAACATCACTTCGGCAACAATCCGATCGATTTGGGCATAGTCGGGACGGCTCAGTTTCACGAGTGGTGGTACCAGCCCGACCGACTCGACGATCGCTACCTGATCACCGATCGTGGCGATCAGCTGGGCGAACTCGTCGGCCGACATGGTCGTGCGGAGGGCGTTCCCGAGCGCCTCGGTGACCGCCGGGAATCGAAGCACGATGTCGGTCATTGAGATCTGCGACGCCAGCGCCGACAACAACACACGTTGGCGACGCATCCGTTGATAGTCGGAGTCGTCGTGACGACTGCGCACGTAGCCGAGGGCCGTCGTCCCGTCCATCGTGATCGTGCCGGGTCCAATTGTCGGTGGCAGTTCATGCTTGGCGCCAGGAACGTTGCCGGGCATCGACAGCACGCCCGGCAACTCCACCGTCACGCCGCCAAGGGCATCGATCAACTCCAGGAAGCCCTGCATGTTGACCAGAACAACATCGTCGATCGACACGCCGAGCGAATACCCGATCGCCTGTGCCGTGGCGACCATTCCGGGAGATCGATCACCGTCGTCGTAGTAGCCACGCAGCCTCGCATCTCGAGACACGATTGGATAGACAGCGTTCGCCAACTCAGGAAATCCGTCTGGATATCGGTCGGCAAGCGGAGTGCCAGGCGGGAAACGAAGTCGCAGCAGATCGCGAGAAATCGAGATCAAACCGGCCCGTCCCGACAGCTCATCGACGCTCAGCAAGATCATGCTGTCCGTCCGCAGACCCGTGCGACCTGGCCCTGCATCTCCGCCGAGCAGCAACACCGTTCGAACCGACGCGAGTGGCGTTTTGTCGATCGGTGGGAGCGTCACCGACGTGGTCGTAACGCCCAACGTCGTCGGTGGTGCCAGCGTGGCGCCAGGTTCGGTTACGACCGGAATCGTCGACGGCCTGGTGGTCGAGGTCGTGACAGTCTCTGATGTCGTTGTCGTTGTCGTTGTCGAGTCGATCGGTTCGTCGAACGCAGAGAGTTCGAAGACGGGTTCGGAATCACCTTCAACGAACACGTCGTCGAGCGTCGAGCGGGCGTCAACTGCACCTGCCAGAACAAACCCGACAGGAACAGTCCCTGCAGCGAGAACCGCACCCGCGACTAACGCCGCACGAACACGATGCGGTGCGTCACGTCGCCGACGGACAACCTCGGCCAGCGCCACACACCGCGATCCAATGATGAGTACACACGTCACGATCACGGCGACATGGAAGCGATCATCGAGCAGTGTCGACAACCGGCTCTCGCCGCGGATCGACGACCACACGAGCACACCGATCGGTGCGCCGACACCAGCGGCAAGCAGGGCCGCACCGAGCCATCGATGGCGTCGAACGATCGTCAGCCCTGGGACGACAAGCGCTCCTGACAACTCGGCATGCGGCGAATACTCGTCAGGCACAGACGAGACAGTATGACAGCGCTGCCAACCAACCCTATTTCCCCTATCCGCGTAGTGATAATCGCCCGCAGGCGAGCATAGAATCTGCTCCATGACGGAGCTGTTCCGAGTCGATGATTTGCACGCCCGCCCGATGGCTGAGCAGGGCGCACCGCTACTCGCCGAAATCCTGAAGGGCCTCGACCTGACTGTGAATGCCGGCGAGGTTCACGCCATCATGGGTCCCAACGGGTCGGGCAAGAGCACACTTGGGAGCACGCTGCTCGGCTCGCCCGAGTACGAAGTCACGGCTGGGAGGATTCTCTTCCACGGTGACGATGTCACCGCCTGGCCGACCGACGAGCGGGCCAAGGCCGGCATGTTCCTTGCGTTCCAATACCCGCAGGAGATCCCCGGAGTGTCGGTGATCCAATTCCTTCGCCAGGCGCTGTCCGCCCGCAAGGGCATCGATCTGTCGGTGCTCGAACTTCGGCTCGCCACGATGGACTGGATGAGGCGCCTCGGGATGGATTCGTCGTTCGTCGACCGATACCTCAACGAGGGCTTCTCGGGCGGCGAGAAGAAGCGCAACGAGATCATGCAGATGGCAATCCTCGAACCCGAAATCGCGATCCTCGACGAAACCGATTCCGGCCTCGACATTGATGCGTTGCGGATCGTGGCAAAAGGAATCCGAGAAGTCCGCTCAATCCGCCCGACAATGGGCGTCGTGCTGATCACGCATTACCAGCGGCTGCTCGACGAGATCGAACCTGACCGCATCCACATCCTCGTCGACGGCCGAATCGTCGAGAGCGGCGGGATGGAACTCGCCGAGCAACTCGAACGAGACGGCTACGAGGCCTTCCGGGCCACCGTCTGAGACTGGCTGGAGAGCACGCCGTGACCGTCGATTGGACAGCCATCAGGGACGATTTCCCGATCCTGCAGCGCGTGATCGACGGCCGCCCACTCGTCTACCTGGATTCGAGCAACACCTCGCAGAAGCCTCGCCAAGTGATCGAGGCGATGGATACGTTCCAGCGCACCTCGTACGCTCCGATCAATCGCAGCGCCTATCGACTGGCGTCAGAAGCGACCGATCTGTTCGAGGGTGCCCGGGCCTCCGTCGCTCGATTCATCAATGCCCCGGCAGCCGACGAAATCGTGTTCACCAAGAACGCCACCGAAGCACTCAATCTCGTTGCGTCGTCGTGGGGTGGTGCCAACCTGCGGGCCGGCGATGCGGTCGTGCTGACCCACATGGAGCATCACGCCAACATCGTCCCGTGGCAGATGCTGGCCGCCGCCCGAGGCATCGAGATCCGCTGGGTTCCGTTGACCGATGACGGCCAACTCGACCTAACCAACCTCGAGCAACTACTCGACGGTGCCAAGGCGTTCTCATTCACGGCGATGAGCAACGTGTTGGGCACCATCACTCCGGTCGCTGCACTGTGCGCCGCCGCCCATCGCGCCGGCGCGATTGCGATCGTCGACGCCTGCCAGTACGTACCTCACAACGTCACCGACGTGCAGGCGTGGGACGCCGACCTGATCGCCTTCTCCAGCCACAAGATGTGCGGGCCTTCCGGGATCGGTGCGCTCTGGGGTCGGATGGAACTGCTCGATTCGATCCCGCCCTACATCGGTGGCGGCAACATGATCGCCGACGTTCGGCTCGAGGGATTCACCGCCGCTCCCGTTCCGGCCAAGTTCGAAGCCGGAACCCCGGCGATCACCGAGGCGGTCGGATTCGGGGCCGCAGTTGAGTACCTCGAATCGATCGGCATGTCCGAAGTTCGCCGCCACGAGATGGACTTGACTCGGTACGCGATCGACACGCTGACGGCACGCTACGGCGACGACATCACGATCCACGGACCGCGTAACGTTGAAGTGCGCGGCGGAGTGCTGAGCTTCGCCTTCCGCGGAATCCACCCACACGACATCAGCCAGGTACTCGACCAACGCAACGTGTGCGTGCGCGCCGGACATCACTGCGCCAAGCCCCTGATGCGACTGCTGGGTGCCAACGCAACAGCGCGCGCCAGCCTCTACCTCTACAACAACCAATCCGATGTTGACGCGCTGGTCGACGCGCTTGACGGTGCCTCCGATATCTTCGGTTTCTGACGACAGCGGGAGTAACCATGCCTGGCCTTGAAGACCTCTACCGAGAAATCATTCTCGACCACTACCGCACGCCGCGGAACCGTGGCGACCTGCCGGTGCCACCAGCGCTACATGCCGAGGGGCACAACCCGCTGTGTGGCGACGAGATCACGGTGTTCCTCGATGTCGCCTCCGTCGACGGGGTCAGCAGAGTGGTCGATGTCAAGGTCAACGGTCAAGGTTGTTCGATCTCGCAGTCGTCGGCATCGATGATGAGCCAGGCCGTCAAAGGTAAGTCAGTCGACGAGGTACGCGCCCTTGTGCGCAAGTTCAAGGGCATGATGTCGATTGAGGACGCGCTTGGCGAGCCTGCCATCGATGTGCCGCTCGGTGATCTCGAAGCGCTCCAGGGTGTCGTCAAGTTCCCTGTCAGAATCAAGTGCGCCACGCTGGCTTGGAACACCATGCTGCAAGCACTCGATGCACCTGCTGAGTGATCAAGTACATCGGTTCCAAGCGTCGGCTTGTCCCCGTCCTGACGGAATTGTTTGAGCGATCCGGTGCCCAAACGGCGCTCGATCTGTTCACGGGGACCACGCGAGTTGCTCAGGCCTTCAAGTCGGTCGGCGGCCACGTCACGGCGGTCGATACGGCTCGATACTCCGAGGTGTTTGCCAAAACGTTTATCGAGACCGATGAGGAGCAGGTCGATCGGGCCGAACTCGCCGAGGCAATCTCACGTTTGAACTCGTTGCCTGGCGTCGCTGGATACGTCACAGACACGTTCTGTGTGCAGTCGCGGTTCTTCCAACCACACAACGGGGAACGGATCGACGCCATCCGCGACGCGATTGCGAACCAGTACGTCGGCACACCGCTCGAACCGCTGTTGCTGACCAGTTTGCTGCTCGCCGCCGACCGGGTCGACTCCACGACCGGCCTCCAGATGGCGTACGTCAAGCAGTGGGCCCCACGCTCATTCAAGCCGTTGGAGTTGCGAGTCCCTGACTTGCTGCCGGGAGCCGGGCGTGCAGTACGTGGTGACGCCACGACTGTCGCCGGTGTGCTCGGCTCGTTCGACCTCGCCTATCTCGACCCGCCGTACAACCAACACCGCTACTTCACCAACTACCACGTCTGGGAAACGATCATCGCCTGGGATCACCCCGAGCACTACGGCGTCGCCTGCAAACGGGTCGACGCCCGCGACGACGAAACCAAGAGCGTGTTCAACCGCAAACGTGAGATGCCTGGGGCCCTGGCACGAACGATTGCCGGCGTCGATGCCGGTGTCGTGGTCGTCTCGTACAACGACGAATCGTGGGTGGCCCTCGATGGCTTGCGCGACATGTGCGCCATTCACGGTGAGGTCACCGCGTTGGCGTTCGACTCGAAGCGCTACGTCGGCGCACAGATCGGTATTCACAACCCGTCTGGTGACAAGGTCGGCGAGGTCAGCCACACCCGCAATCAGGAGTACGTGTTGATCGCCGGACCGTCAGCGACGGTCGCCAGAATGACCGAACCGTTCGCCGCCGCGGTCCGATAGCGGTCACCACAGCGAGGAACCTGCACGAATTCACATCAGGTCTGCTGGCACGACCGCAAATCCCTCGGCGGCAGCGGCAGACCTGAGCGATCGATCGACGCAGGCGAAATCGACGCTCTCACCGACTGCTCGTCGAAACTCGATCGCTGATGCGAGTTGGACGGCGTCATAGGCGCGTAGCGGATGTCGCCCGACGGCACGAGCGGCTGCACCCAGCACCAACGCACCAACCTCGACCATCGCGAACCGTGGCCCACCTTCACGGTCGACGCGAAAGTCCGACGAGAACAGGCGTGCCATCACGCTGGCAGCTTCGGCCTGTACGTCGCCGACGCGGTACTTACGCCAGAACGCGGCGGGTACCTCGACTTGAGCGAGCGCCGAAATCGTCAGCGTCCCGGCCAGTTCACGGACCGCCTCAGAATCCTGCTCATCGACGTACAGCTTGACGATCGCCGAGCTGTCTGCGAAGACGATCACCGCATTTCGCTCACGAGGTCAGACAGCAACGCCCCGCCCCGCATGCTCAGCGACGCTCGTTCGATCTCGGTCGCCGACGGACGATCGCTGGCGTCGACCGCTGGTTCAGCGAGCAGCCCGGCCCGCCGTAGGCGCTCGCGGATTCGCTCGGCATCCGACCCAGCCAACTCAGGGTTGGTGGCAACGTCGAGCACGAACGTGACGTACTCATTCATCGATCGGCCTTCGGCTCCGGCAACGCTCTTCACCCGTTCGATCAGTTCCTCATCGGCTCGCCAGGTCATTTGCGACATG
>JANOTN010000037.1:0-4177 GCA_031416375.1 Ilumatobacteraceae bacterium | reverse complement strand
TCAAACGATCCGCGACGGGCTCCACGCTCACAGTATTTGAACGTTTGGTGTCAGACACCAAACGTTCATCACCAGACAACTCGACGTTTGGCGACGGGAACGTTTGGTGTCAGACACCAAACGTTCGGTTGCAGAACGATCATCGATGACTGTCGGATGCATCACATCGAGTTCTTCCGTAACGGCGGCAACACATCGATCAACAACCTGTTGCCACTTTGTGAGAAGCATCACCACCTGGTCCACGAAGGCGCCTGGCGATTGACGATGACATCCGGTCGGGTCGCCCCCAGGCGACGACCAGACCGCACGATCTGGCGCACCGAATCGACGATCGACCGGAGACCCAGCCGGCGATCCGAACCAGCAGAACAACACCAACCAACACTCTGCTAGCCGACAAGCGAACAACGTGGGCAAACGGCCAGGTGCGAGGACCGCGCAATATTCCGGTCGTGCTGAACCGCTGACCGACCAACCAACTGCGCCCGTAGGCTGCTGAGCTATGACGTTCGAACGTCCAGCCCCAGATTTGACCAAACTCCTCAACGCATGGGAGGAGTTCGAACGCGGCGAGGAACAGCCCGGCAAAGTGCTTGCGAACCTGAAGAAGTCGGGGCTGCCTGAGGTGTTGAACGAGTTGATTGCCTCCGGCTGGACGCCGGCGGGCGCTGAGTGACGTGAACGGCCCGGTCACGCGCCGGGTCGGCGGACAACAGATCATTCAGCGTCCCGAAGTCTGGTCGCAGGGGCCACAAGCACCGTGGCCGGTTGATGCGTCGCCGTCGATGGATCGATTGTTGGCGGGCGTGGCTGGCGAGGAGGTGCCGATCATTGCTCCATTTCCCGATGCCCGCGAGTCGGCCGTGTTGGTAGTGCTCACCGATGGGCCCGATGGACCAGAAGTGCTGCTGACACGTAGGTCCTGGGAGATGAGGACACATCGTGGAGAGGTCAGTTTCCCTGGCGGCGGCGTCGATGCGGGCGAAACGATGTCAGAGGCGGCGCTCCGCGAAGCGCACGAGGAGGTCGGTCTCGACCCGTCCGTGGTGACGTTGCACGGTGAGCTTGCGCATATTCACACCTGGGTCAGCCGCAGCTACATCGTTCCGACCGTGGCGACGGTACCGGAACGGTTCGAGCTGTCAGCTCAAACCATGGAAGTCGACCGCGTTCTATGGGTTCCGCTCCGAGAGTTCACCCGAGCCGACACGTACCGATCGGAACGCTGGGGCGATCGTCCATCAGATTTCGTGCTGCACTTCTTCGAATTGGACAACGAAACGGTCTGGGGCGCCACAGCTAGAATCCTCGTTGACCTACTCACACGAGCGATTCGATGAGTTGCCAGAGTTGCTCGACGTGTTGGTGTTCTGTGGTTCGTGCGCCGATCGAAACTCGCATCACCGATTGACCGTTCAGCACGGTGCGGGTGACGTGGGCGTCACCGGTTGCATTGACATTTTCGATCAACGTGTCGGTCACGGCGTCGTCACCGACGACCCGGATACACAGCAGGTTGAGCGGGTGCGAGGCGACGATGTCGAACCGTTCGTCGCTGGCGACCCACCCGGCCAACTCCTGCGTGAGGGCGATATCACGACGAATTCGACCCTGGATCAATGCAACACCGTCGAGGCGCAGCGTGAACCACAACTTCAAGGCGCGGAAGCGGCGTCCGAGCGGGATTTGCCAGTCGCGGTAGTCGATCGCCCTACCCGACTCGGCGGCGGCTGATCGCAAGTACTCAGGAAGAATGCTGAGCGCGCCGAGCAAGGCTGCTCGGTTGGCTGTCCAGAACAGGGTGCAGTCAAAGTTGACGCCCATCCACTTGTGTGGATTCGTGCAATAGCTGTCGGCGAACTCAAGTCCGGTGTTGACGAAGCGGTATTCAGGCACCAGTGCAGCGATCCCACCCATCGCCGCATCGACGTGGAGCCATGCGTTGTTGGCCGAACAGATCACCCCAATCTCTGGCGTTGGATCGAACGCCATCGACGACGTCGTGCCATGCGTGGCACACACAAAGAACGGAGTCAGCCCCGCCGTCAGGTCATCGTTGATCGCTGCCTCGAGGGACTTCGGAATCATTGCAAACCGTTCGTCGTGATCAATGATTCGAATCCGATCAGTTCCGATTCCGGCGATTCGGAGCCCCTTCTCGATCGAAGAGTGGGCCTGCGATGTCGAGTATGCGACCAACCGGGTGGTGTCGCCGTCAGCGTTGACCTCGCCACCCGTAGCTCGCCATCGAGCCGCGAGTATCGCTACCAGCACTGCCTCGCTGGCCGACCCTTGGATGACGCCACCGCCATGTTCGCTGGTCGACCGAAACTGCGGCGGAAGATCGAGCAGTTCGTGCATCCAATCGAGCATCAGCGTTTCCAGCTCGGTGCAGGCCGGCGACGTGACCCAACTCATGCCTTGCACGCCGAGACCGGCGGCGAGCAACTCACCGAGGATCGATGGATACGACACGTTGGCCGGGAAGTAGGCGAACCAACTCGGATGTTGCCAATGCGCGACGTTCGGGATGATCGCTCTGTTGACGTCGCTGACCACATCGTCCCACGACTCGGACGCGCTCGGTGGATGCTCCGGCAACATCGCTCGCACGTCGCCTGGCGCGATGTCGGGAACGATCCGGCGCTCTCCGACACCTTCCAGGTAGTCCGCGATCATGTCGATCACTTCGTATCCGCTGCGTCGGAATTCTTCAGGTGTCACGACTTCGCCTTTCTCGCTCCGACCACGATCCGCCAAACGATGAACGCCAAGCCACTGATCAGCGCGCCAAACACCAGACCTTGTCGCCAACCACCTCGCGCCTCACTTCCACATCCCGGTCGCGGCAGCGCACTAATGCAATCCCCGAGATTCTGATCCTCCGGCAAAAAGTCATTATCAGAGATCGCAACTGTCTGCGTGTGACCGTCGGTGAACTGACCTGAGGCAGACAGAACGGGGGGTGGGGAGGCGAGAGTCAACAGGATCGTCACCGTGAGAACGCGGAGGAGCACGTTGTCTGTCTACCATCGGGGGCTTGAACAGCGACAGCCCACGCACTACCGACCCACAGACCGTCGACGAGACCGTCCGGCAAACCGTTCTCGTCGTCGACTTCGGGGCCCAATACGCACAGCTGATCGCCCGCCGTGTGCGTGAACTCGACGTGTACTCCGAAATCGTGCCGCACCGGCTGTCGGCCGTCGAGATGGCAGCAAGGAACCCGACCGCGATCATCCTGTCTGGCGGACCGAAGAGCGTTCACGTCGATGGTGCCCCACAGCTCGACCCCGCTGTATACGACCTCGGCGTTCCGATTCTGGGGATCTGTTACGGCGCACAACTGATCGCCCAACAACTCGGTGGCACCGTGGGCCGCGGGATGCGCGGCGAGTATGGCCGTGCCCACCTCACTCGGACCGCCGAGTCGTCGCTGTTGACCGCCGACATGCCTATGGAACATGACGTATGGATGAGCCATTTCGACGCTGTCACGGTCCCGCCACCCGGCTTCCGAGCTACCGCTTCAACACCCGATGCTCCAGTTGCCGTTCTTGAGAACGACGAACGTCGGATTTGGGGCGTCCAGTTTCACCCGGAAGTCATCCATTCGCCGCACGGGATGCGGGTGCTGCAATCGTTCCTGCATGACCTCGCCGGTTGTGCGCCGACTTGGAGGATGACGTCCGTGATCGATCAGCAGGTCGCCAAGATCCGGGCCCAGGTCGGTGACGCTCGGGCGCTGTGTGGGTTGTCGGGCGGCGTCGATTCATCGGTCGCCGCAGCGCTCGTGTACCAGGCGATCGGCCACCAACTGACCTGCGTCTACGTCGACACCGGACTGATGCGCAAGGGCGAGAGCGAGCAGGTCGTCGAGACGTTCAAACGCAATATGGGGATCGAGTTGATCCACGTCGATGCGGGCGACGCCTTCTTCGCCGCGCTGAAAGGGATCACCGAGCCTGAAGCCAAGCGCAAGGCGATCGGCGAGCTGTTCATCCGGACCTTCGAGCGGTACACGGGTGGTCTATCGGAGGCCAAGTTCTTGGTGCAGGGAACGTTGTACCCCGACTTGATCGAGAGTGGCGGTGCCGACGGCACGGCTGACGTGATCAAGAGCCATCACAACGTCGGTGGGCTACCCGATGACATGACGCTTGAGTTGGTCGAG
>JANOTN010000036.1:0-2149 GCA_031416375.1 Ilumatobacteraceae bacterium | reverse complement strand
AGCAACCTCGCTGGCGCGCAGACCGAGCCGCAGCAGCACCACCACGATAGCGGCATCTCGACGGCCCCTTGGCGTCGTCGGGTCGCATCCCGCCACCAGCCGTCTGGCGTCGCCAGCTGGCAGCACCGAAGGTAGGGCTGTGCGCGGCCATGTCTTGAGCGCCGGGACGGCGGCCACGAGCGAAACAGTGACCCGGCCTGTGGCGTGCAGGAACCGCAAGAACGAGCGCAGCGCCGTAACCATGCAGCGCAGCGACGGGCTCGGCATCACATCGACGGCCGCTCGGACCGTGGCGAGGGCGCGCCGCGAGCGCGAGCATCGGATAATCAGATCGCAACGCGGCGAGCATCTTGCGGATCGCGGCGCGGAGCTGAGTGATCGTGTCCTCGGTCGTGACCGCGTCATAGATCGGTGTCGAGTCCAACACCCGGACCCGGGCCCGCATCACACCGGACTCGCGGGCCATCGCGCGGGTGTCGTCAAGGAACCGTTTCGGGCGATCCGACACGCCGAGACGATTCCGGATCCCGACGAGCACCGTCGCATGGAACGCCTCGTAGCCAACATCAACCCCAGCCGCGGCCTGCCAAGCAAGATCACGGCCCAATCGGTCGACGGCTTCGCTATCCGACAACCCTTCGAACGCTTGCAACACCATCACCGTCGCGACCACCCGGGCCGGGACCGTCGGACAGCCACCTGGAGCAAGCGACGTCAGCGAGCGCGTAACTCGAGCCGGTCGCGGTGGATGATTCGGTACGTGCGCTCCTGCTGGTCCAACCAACCGAGGCGGATGAAGCTGGAAATCGCCTTGTTGACTCGTTCGCGTGAAGCGCCGACCATGCCGGCAAGTTCTTCTTGAGTGACCGGAAGCTGAAACTCGTCAGCGCCTGCGGCGAGTTCAAGGAGTCGTTTGGCAGTTCGGCCGGTCACGTCGAGGAAGACGGAATCGGCGAGCACCTCGTCCATCACGCGCAGCCGGCCGGCGAGCAACCGGGTGACATTCCAGAGCAGTCGCGGGTCTTCGTCGAAGAGCTCACGGACCGGGCCGTACGGAATCTCCAACACGTCGGAAGGCTCAAGCGCCCGCGCCATTGCCGATCGGGGGCCCTCGTCGAGCAGTCCGAGTTCACCGAACAGATCACCGGCCTCCATCAGCGCCACGACGCTCTCTCGTTTGTCGATCGGACTGGTCATCGCAATCGCGATTCGGCCACGACCAACGAGATACAGCGCGTCAGAGGCATCGCCCTCGTTGAACAGTACGTCACCTCGCACGAGTTGGCGCTCGCGCCCGGCGGCGGCGATTCGACCGAGCAACTCCGGTGGAGCGTCTGCAAAGAATGATGTCCTGGAAAGTCGTTCGATTTGGTCAGCCATCCCGCCGGGCACCGTACTACCCTCGACGGGGTGAATGCCCGACCAAAGGTGTGGACGATCGTGGTGGGGGGCGGTTCCGGCCAACGATTCGGTCGACTCAAGCAATATGAACTGCTCGGCGATGAGCGCGTGATCGACCGGTCCCGCCGTACTGCTGAGTCCGTTTCCGACGGTGTTGTCGTCGTGGTCCCGCGACCTGACGTCGATCGAGAACGAGGTGTAGCCGGTGGTGACACCCGCAGCGAGAGCGTGCGTGCTGGACTGTGTGGCGTGCCCGACGATGCTGACATTGTGTGCGTTCACGACGCGGCACGCCCACTGGCGACGGCCGATCTCTACCGCGCTGTCATCGACGCCGTGATTGCGGGAGCCGATGGGGCGGTACCTGGCGTTCCGGTTACCGACACGATCAAGACCGTCGACGAAGGTGGTGTCGTGACAGCGACCCTCGATCGCGGCTCGCTGGTCGGCATCCAAACCCCTCAGGCTTTTCGAGCGAGCAGACTTCGTGCCGTCCACGCCGGAAATGCCGAGGGCACTGATGATGCTTCGCTCGTGGAAGCGATCGGCGGTCGTGTCGTCGTGGTGCCGGGCGAGCTTGGAAACCGGAAGATCACCAACCGGGATGACCTTGACTGGGCATGCCGATTCGTCGTCGGTGAGCGGCGATGATTCGTGTTGGTCAAGGCTTCGACGTCCATCGCCACTCCGATGATCCGGACAGAGCGCTCGTGTTGGGCGGTTGCCGATTCGGAGGGGAGCGCGGTTT
>JANOTN010000035.1:0-2533 GCA_031416375.1 Ilumatobacteraceae bacterium | reverse complement strand
GTTCGAGCGCATCGCTCAATAGACCGATGGCCTCGTACGACGACACCAGGCTGGCTCGATCGACGAGCACTGCGAGCAGTTGGAGGTCGGTCATGACTGCCGGGTGGAGGCTGACGATGCCGCTGCTCTGGTCACGTGGCGGCAGGTGTCGGCCGAGGACTGCGCGTGCAATCGACAGCTTGTTCCACAGGGT
Source organism: Ilumatobacteraceae bacterium (assembly GCA_031416375.1). Taxonomy (GTDB): domain Bacteria; phylum Actinomycetota; class Acidimicrobiia; order Acidimicrobiales; family Ilumatobacteraceae; genus Ilumatobacter. Next base: position 2,340 of record JANOTN010000035.1, on the reverse strand, counting down.
CTTTCGTTCGCGGAGCTGTCCACTCCAGACTGCGTCGATGACTTGATCTTCGGTGGCCTGTCCTCCGGCACATGCCAAGAAGGTGACGATGTTCAGTTCCGAGCGTCCAAGTTTCGGATACTGATCGATAGCCGGTGTTCCAAGGACCCGGACGAGGACTTCCGGGCACGGAGGTGCCCAATCTTCATCCCCGTCGCCCTCGGTCTCCTCGACCTGACGGCTCGCAAGCTGTAGTTGTACGTCTTCGATTTCGGCGGTGAGATCGTCGGTTCGTTCTAGCTCTTCGTCGGCACCGGCGTCGTCGGGTGCCGGGGGTGTGGCGAGCAGCTGATCGATTACGAGTCCGGTTGCGGCGGGAAGACGGACAGGTTCGACTGTGAGACCGAGCGGTTCCAGGCGGGCCGAACCGTCACTGTCGAGGTTCATTGTGGCGGTCGTTCCAGCCGCCTCACCGAGAACCACGAGGGCGACGCCGCAGCGCGGTTGGGCGAGCTGGATCAGTTGATCAAGATCCGTGCAGCAGTCAGCGCGCACAACGCCGACGGTCAGTTCCCGACCGATCGCGCTGTCGCGCGTCCGGAGTTGAAACGTGGATTCGTAGTGGCTGTCATCGAGCAAGCGCCGCGTGTCTGCGGCGATGCCGCCGATGTGTTGAACGAGTTCGGTCTCGCTTCGTTTGATCGTTCTGGGCAGTGAGTCTGCTGCCTCCCAAAGGTCTATATCGACGAGGTGTAGGTAGGCGTTGGCCAGTTCCTCACCGGTTGCTATCTCAAGTAGGAGCGAGCGCGCGAACTCATCGACCGCTGTCGGGTCGCCGGTGACGGAGAGCGATCCGTAGGCCTCGAGATCGACGAGTACCTGGTTGCTGTCGCGTCGGCCGATGGTGACGAGACCTGGCACGATCGCCGGACGGGGCGCGTTGGGGAGGGCGATGTCTGGGTCGTAGAGCAACCGCCAGGACCAGCCGCCGTCGGTGGCCTCCCATGGCCGTGGTGCGGCCGAGTTCTGAGCGTCCCAGAGCAGTTCGATGCCGCGTTCTTCGGAGAACTCGATGGCGACGGGGCCACCGTTGATCTTTCGGGCGTCGAATCCTTCGAGGAGGTTGGCGAGTTCGTAGTTGACCCAGCGGACGAGTGGTGCATCTGACGCCTTGACAAGTTGTCGTTCGATTCGGCGATCCGACTCGACTGCCGATGGCCGTAGATGGCGTGCGCCGCGGACGGCTGCGGCGAGGCGTCGGCGACGTATGAGGCCGAGGGCTCCGACGGCAAGGACGGTCGATCCTGTGATACCGGCGAGCCACGGAACCATCGAACCCTGCTCGTCGTTCGCCGTAGCCGGAGAAGAACCGTCACCCGCTACGGCGGATGTTGGCACGGTCGTCGGCGCGACTGGAATCTGCGGATCTGCGGTGACCGATACATCCGACATCGCTGTGGTGGTCGGTGCAGGAGTGGGCTTCGTGGGTGTCGTGACTGTCGGCTGTGGCTCCGTTTCGGCGACGGTCGGATCGACTACCGGCGTGTCCGGTTCGGGCTCGACGGGAACACCGATTTGGGGGAACGTGACCTGTTCGTTGGGGAAGATGAGGTTGGGATCTTCGATGATGTCAGGGTTGGAGTCAATTACTTGGTCGAGGGATCCGACTGTTTCGCGTGGCGTGACGTCGGGGTAACCGGCGTCTGTCAGGCGTTGCTGGGCGAGGTCCCACAGGTTGTCGCCGGATTCGATCGTGATGATCGTTTCGGGCGCGTACGGCTCCTCGGGCAGGGTCACGATCAGCTCGTGACTATCAACGGCGGGATCGCCGGGCTCCACGGTTGGAGATTGACGATCAGCCGGGATCGTGGCGTCGTCGGGCATCACGATGACCTGTCCGGCGCGTAAGTCACGCGCCGATCGAAGCGTCGTGTTCAGGTCGAGGATCTCGCCGGACCGCGATCCGTCACCGAGCGAACTCTCGGCGATCGCCCACAACGAATCGCCATCGGAAACGAGCCATCTGTTCACGGCTTGTTCGGTATGACGAGCCGACGAGACTGGTTGCGAGGCAGAATGTTCGACCGGAGCCCTGCTGCCATCCGTGACCGGCGTTGTCAGCGCTACGACCGGACTCGGGATCGCTACGGTCAGCCCGACACTCAGCAACACGGCGACAAATCTGCTCGCAAGGGAGCCGACTCCTGAGGGCACCAACGGCGGATCGACGGGGCGGCGGCCTTTGCTGGACCGTGGGACGTTGACGGCGAACTCCCACCCGATGGCCCACATGATTTGGGCCCAGATCAGCCAGACCACCACGGAGATCGTGTTGACGACGACCTCGCCGGGGATGTCGCC